>NZ_JBIBVE010000004.1:0-503552 GCF_043080095.1 Streptomyces sp. NPDC015127 | reverse complement strand
GGTTGATAGGCCGGATATGGAAGCCAGGTAACTGGTGGAGTTGACCGGTACTAATAGGCCGAGGGCTTGTCCTCAGTTGCTCGCGTCCACTGTGTTAGTTCTGAAGTAACGAACTCGCCTTGCCGGCTGGAGTTCAACTTCATAGTGTTTCGGTGGTCATTGCGTTAGGGAAACGCCCGGTTACATTCCGAACCCGGAAGCTAAGCCTTTCAGCGCCGATGGTACTGCAGGGGGGACCCTGTGGGAGAGTAGGACGCCGCCGAACAATCATTGTGGGGAAGCCCCGGAACCTGGTTCCGGGGCTTTTCTGCGTTCCGGGGCAGTTTCCTCTAAACACATTACGTGCTCGGCCGGCCACAGGGTGAACGGCCGAGCACATATTTCTTCTTCTCGTTCTCGGCCGTCACAGACGGCCGGCAGCCTTCAGTGCCAGGTAGGCATCCGCCAGGGCGGGCGCCAGCTTCTCCGGGGTGGCGTCGACGACCGTGGCGCCGTGGCGCTGGAGTTGCTCGGCCGTGCGCTGACGTTGGATACGGGCCTGTGTGCCGGCTGCTGCCTCGTAGACGCCCTCGGCGCTTCCCCGCTTGGTGGTCATGTGCTCGACATGGGGATCGGCGACGGATGCGACCAGTACGGTGTGCCGACGGGTGAGCTGAGGGAGAACCGGCAGCAACCCTTCCTCGATGGGGGTGGCATCGAGACCGGTCAGCAGGACGACGAGGGAGCCTCGCGGGGCGTTCTGCAGCGCGGCGGCGCTGAGTCCGCGGGCGTCGGTTTCGACGAGTTCCGGTTCCAGCGGGGCGAACGCGTTGACCATGGCGGGAAGGATGTCACCGGCCGAGCGGCCTTGTACTTGAGCCCGTACTCGTCGGTCGTAGGCCAGCAGGCCGACGCGGTCGCCGGCGCGTGAGGCCAGGGCGCTGAGAAGCAGCGCCGCGTCCATGGCGGCGTCCAGCCGCGGCACGTCACCGACCCGCCCGGCCGACGTCCGGCCCGTGTCCAGGACCACGAGAATGTGCCGGTCCCGCTCGGGGCGCCAGGTGCGGACGGCGACAGTGGTCCGGCGGGCGGTGGCCCGCCAGTCGATCGAGCGGGTGTCGTCCCCTGGAACGTAGTCGCGAAGACTGTCGAACTCCGTGCCTTGTCCGCGGATCAGGGTCGTGGTCCGGCCGTCGAGCTCGCGGAGCCTGGCCAACCGCGACGGCAGATGCTTGCGGCTGGCGAAGGGTGGCAGCACGCGCACGGTCCAGGGCACATGGTGGTTGCCCTGGCGGGCGGCGAGGCCCAGCGGTCCGTAGGAGCGCACGGTGACGCGCTCGGAGTGCCGGTCGCCGCGGCGGGTGGGTGTGAGCACGGCGGTGACCCGTCGGCGTTCCCCGGCGGGCACGTCCAGGCGGTGCCGCGAGGCGGCCTGCTCGGTGCCTTGAGCCCACGTGCTCGGCGGCCATGCGTCACGGAGAAGCGCCCGCAGCGGTCGGCTGGACGGGTTGGTGATGGTCAGTTCGACCTGAGCCACGTCACCGAGCCGAACGGATGTGTCACCGCTTCGAGTGAAACGGAGCGTCCGCACTGGCGCGGCGAGTGCGTAGTCGCACAAGATTGCGAGTGAGAGGGGCGCGTTGACAGCGAGCATCCCCGTCCAGCTGGGGGCGAGGATGCCGACGGGGAGAGAGCCGAGAGCGGCGAAGAGCGCCGTCCGTCCGGTGAGGGCCATGAGGAGCCTCAGCGGGGGACAGGGACGTGGGCGAGGATCGCGGTGACGACGGAGTCAGCGGTGACTCCTTCCATCTCCGCTTCGGGGCGCAGCTGAATCCGATGACGCAGAGTGGGCAGAGCCAGGGCTTTCACATCATCCGGGATGACGTAGTCCCGGCCCGTGAGCCACGCCCAGGCACGTGCAGTGGAGAGCAGGGCCGTTGCACCACGGGGTGAGGCCCCCAGAGTGAGCGACGGGGATTCGCGGGTTGCACGGCAGATGTCGACGACATAGCCCGCGATCTCGGGCGACACCGAGACTTTGGCGACGGCGGCCCGGGCCGCCGCCAGGTCGGCGGGGCCGGCCACGGGGCGGATCCCGGCGGCGCCGAGATCGCGCGGGTTGAAGCCCTCGGCGTGACGCGTGAGGACATTGATCTCGTCCTCGCGGGAGGGGAGGGGGACTGTGAGCTTGAGGAGGAAGCGGTCGAGCTGCGCCTCGGGGAGCGGGTAGGTGCCCTCGTACTCGACGGGGTTCTGCGTCGCGGCGACGAGGAAGGGCTCGGGGAGGGGGCGCGGTGTGCCGTCGACCGTGACCTGGCGCTCCTCCATCGCTTCCAGCAGCGAGGACTGCGTCTTGGGAGGGGTGCGGTTGATCTCGTCGGCCAGAAGGAGGTTGGTGAACACCGGACCTTGCTGGAAGGAGAACTCCGAGGTGTGCGTGTCGTAGACCAGGGAGCCGGTGACGTCGCTGGGCATCAGATCAGGGGTGAACTGGACGCGCTTCGTGTCGAGTTCGAGCGAGGCGGCAAGTGCGCGGACCAGCAGCGTCTTGGCGACTCCGGGGACACCTTCGAGCAGGACGTGGCCACGGCAGAGCAGGGCCACGACGAGTCCGGTGACAGCAGGGTCCTGACCGACCACCGCCTTGGCGATCTCGGTGCGCAGGGCCTCCAGGGAGGTGCGGGCGCGGTCCGAGTTCTCAGCTGTCTCGGGGGTCGGGGCGCTCATGAGGTGCGTACCTCTCTTTCGAGGGCGTCGAGTTGGTCGGCCAGTTGAACAAGACGGGCGTCGTCGGCCGGGGCAGGACCGAAGAGCAGGTCACCGATGTCCCGCCCGGTGTCGGGCAGTTGGGCGGAGACCGCAGGAATCAAGGAGTCGGGGGAGTGCGCCTCGGCCGTCGGCAGGCCGAGGAGCGGGGCGAGGCGGGCCCGGGTGGCGGAACGCAGTGAGGCGGCAGCGCGGTCACGGGCGTTGGCCCTGCGGTAGAGGCGGGCGCGGCCTTCGGTGGCCTCGGAGGCGCGAATGGCGACGGGAAGACGCTCGGTGACCAGCGGGCCGAGGCGGCGGGCACGCCAGACGGCGGTGAGGGCGGCTGCGATGGCGAGTTGGAGCGTGCCCCAGAGCCAGCCGGACGGAATCAGGTCGAGAAAGGCGCTTTGGTCCTCGTCGCCCTCTCCGCTGCCATCGGTGCCCTCATCGCCGCCCGCGTCGTCGGCGGAGGGGTCGCTGAGCGACGGGATGTACCAGACCAGCTCGGGCCGGGACCCGAGGAGTTGAAGGGCAAGGGAGGCATTGCCGTGCTTGTCGAGACGGTCGTTGTAGAGGATGTCCGGGGCGCCGAGAAGAACGGTGTCGCCGTCGGACGGGGTGTCGATCCTGACCAGGGACGGCAGTTCGTCGCTCGGGTAACAGCTGTCGGCCCCCGGGGCCTCGGTGCGGTAACGCTCCCCGCCGATATCGGCGTTGCCCGCTCGGCGGGCGGCCGGGTAGGTGCATTGCGGTGTACGGGCCGCGACCCGTGCCGGGACATCGGTACGGACGCCGGGGGCCAGCGTGCCGACGGAGGCCGGGCCTGCGGCGAGCAGTACCGTGCGTCCGCCGGAGACCGAGGTCGCCGCGTGCAGGGCGTCCTGCTGATTGCCGGTCAACAGGTCGGGTTCGGTGACGAGCAGTGTGGTGTCGGGGCCGACGGCTGCGCCTGCCGCATCGAGTGTGGTGACGACTCGTACGGATACGCCCTGGGTCTTCAGGAGTTCGGCGACCGCGCGGCTGCCGTACTGGTCCGCGGAGCGTGGGTCGAGACGGCCGTGGTGGTCTCCGGAGCGCATGGCGGCCATGGCGATGGCGGTGGCGACGAGCAGGGCGATGACGACGAGCACGCCGCGGGCGCGCGTCCACACCTGGCGGGCGGTGGGGGACAAGGAGGTGGTGGCGGCCCCGGTCATTGGGCGCCTCCTTGGACGGCGTCTGTCAGCTGGGGCTTGGCGCGCTCGAGTTCGAGGTCCAGGTCTCGCAGACGTTCGTACGATCGGCGGTCCGCGGTGCGGCCTCCGTACGTGATGTCGTCGAATGCTCGGGCGGCAGCGCGGAGTTCATCGGCATGGACCGGAAGGGCGCGGCCGGCTTCGGCGGCAGCCTCGTCGGCGGTGCGGCCGGGGCGCGGGGTGAGCAGGGCTCGCTCCTCCAGGGAGCGGACGATGGCGCGCATCCGTTCCTGGACGGCCTGGTTCCAGCGACCGTCGCCGGCGTGGTCCTCGGCGGCGCTGCGGTGTTCGCCGGCGCTGCGAGGACCGGCTTCGAAAAGGGAGTCCGCCGTGCTGGAGATGCGCTGGGGCGTGCCGAGACGCCACCACAGTGCTGCCGCAAGGGCGATGACGACGAGGACGATGACGACCAGTCCGGCCGTTCCGCCGAAGCCTCCGCTGCCTGCGCCCTCGAAGAGATCGCCGACCCAGTCCCAGAAGCTGTCGAGGGCTCGTTCGAGCAGGTTCGGGTCGTTCTCGTGGTACCTCGGTTCGGACAGTTCGCGTTCCGCCGCCTCGCGGGCGGGGACGCGCGGAATGTCCACCGGTACGTCGTCGCTCGCTCGGATCAGCGTCTCGGCTGCCGTCGCGCCCCCCGCACTCAGCACCGCATCAGCTCCCGGTGGAGTGGCTGGGCGGCTCGGTTCCGTAGCCGGGGACGCCTGCTGCGCGGGCGAGCTCGAGGTCGAGTGCTTCGCGGCGGATGCGCTGGTCGACGTAGAGAAGCGCGGTCACGCCGGCGGAGATCGGGTACGTGATCGAAGAGGCGATCACGGAGCCGATGCCGGTGATGATCAGGAAGGGCCAGCCGAATTCGGGAGCGTTGCCGCCGAAGAAGTCGCTGAGTCCGACGCCGTCCACAGCGAAGGCGATGATGGTGAACGGGATGGCGATGACCATGCTCACCAGGAAGGCCAGCAGGATCGTCAGCAGGGTGATGCCGAAGACGCGCCACCAGGCGCCCTGCACCAGCTTGGCGGAGCGGCGCAGGGAGGCGATGACGCCCTGGCGTTCGAGTACGAGCGCGGGGGGCGCGAGGGCGAAGCGGATCATCAGCCAGACGACGACCACCAAGGCGGCGATGCCGCCGAGGACCGACAGGAACACTCCGGCTCCGCCGATCAGGACGCCGGGCAGAATGCCCAGGCACATCACCAGCGCGCTGCCCAGCGGCAGGATCAGGATCAGGACCAGCAGGTGGGGCAGCCGGGGCCGGGCTTCCCGCCAGGCCTCGGGGAGCGTCACCGAACGGCCCAGTACAGAGCGGCTGATCACCACGGTGAGCAGTGCGGTGGTCAGGAGCGTGCCGATCAGCATGATGAGCAGCGCCGGGCCCATCGCGATCAGGCTGGCCTGCAGAGACTCCACGGACTGCTGCAGCGCCTCCTCGGGGGTCGCGTCCGGGTCGACCGCGGGTGGCTGGGGCAGCAGATAGCGCTCGACGAGGATGCTGGCGATCTGTGTGAAGACGGAGACGCTGACCGTCACGGCAAGGACCGTGCGCCAGTGGGCGCGTAGCGTCGAGACGGCGCCGTCGAGGATCTCACCGACGCCGAGGGGCCGGAGGGGGATCACTCCGGGCTTCGCCGCGGCGGGACGGCCCCAACCGCCGTGATGCGGGCCGCCCCAGCCGGGGGCCGGCGGCCCGGGGACAGGGCCGGGACCGGTCGGCGCGGACCACTGCCCTGGGGGCGGCTGCTCCTTCGACCACTTCGACGAAGGACCGTCGGCGGGCTCGGCGGGATGCGGTGCGCCGGAGTTCTGCCCGTTGGAAGGAGCCGATCCGGGCGAGGCCCAGCCCGGAGTGTCGTTCACGGTGGTCCACCTCATGGATTGGTCGCGGGGCCGGCTCGCCGAGCCGGCACGTTCACGGTGCCCGTCCGCCTGGCAGGGCGGCTGTGGCAGCCATCGTGCCACGCGGCGGCCCCCGGTGGGCGGGGGCCTCGGTCACCGTCGCACCTTCATTGTCGGAGCCTCACCGTGCAGACTGGGCGGATGGCTGATCAGTCCGTACAAAACCCGGTGGGAACGGCGCCGCCGAAGCTTCCTGTGCTGCGCTGGGACGAGCCGCCCGAAGGTCCCGTACTGGTGCTTCTCGACCAGACCCGGCTGCCGGTCGAGGAGGTGGAGCTGGTCTGCACCGACGTTCCGGCCCTGGTCCGGGCGATCCAGACCCTGGCCGTGCGTGGGGCGCCGCTGCTCGGTATCGCGGGCGCCTACGGTGTCGCCCTGGCGGCAGCGCGGGGCTACGACGTCGAGGAAGCGGCCGAGCTGCTCGAGAATGCGCGGCCCACCGCGGTGAACCTGGGGTACGGGGTGCGCCTGGCGGCCGCTGCGTACCGGGCGGCCGTGGAGGCGGGTGCGGACGGGGAGCAGGCGGCGGCAGCGGCACTCGCGTCGGCGAAGGAGCTGCACCGGGCGGACGCGGAGGCGAGCCGGCGGATGGCGGCGCACGGGCTGGCGCTGCTCGGGGAGCTGCTGCCAGGGGGAGGCCACCGGCTCCTGACACACTGCAACAGCGGGGCGCTGGTGTCCGGCGGGGAGGGAACGGCGTTCGCGGTCGCTCTGGCCGCCCACCGTGCCGGTGAGCTGCGCAGACTGTGGGTGGACGAGACGAGGCCGCTGCTGCAGGGTGCTCGGCTCACGGCGTACGAGGCGGCGCGCAACGGGATGCCGTACAGCCTGCTGACGGACAATGCCGCCGGCTCGCTGTTCACCGCGGGGGAGGTCGATGCGGTGGTGATCGGCGCGGACCGGATCGCCGCGGACGGGTCCGTGGCCAACAAGGTCGGCAGCTATCCGCTCGCGGTGCTGGCGAGGTACCACCACGTGCCGTTCATCGTGGTGGCGCCGACCACGACGGTGGATCCGAGGACGGCGGACGGTGCCTCGATCGAGGTGGAGCAGCGCCCTGGCAGTGAAGTGACAGAGATCACATCTCCGCATGCGGGGGTGGCAGGGCCGGGGGCCGGTGGTGGGGTGTCTGTTGCACCGCTCGGAACTCAGGCGTACAACCCCGCGTTCGACGTCACGCCGCCCGATCTGATCACTGCCCTGGTCACCGAGGAGGGTGTGTTGTCGCCGGTCACGAGGGCCGGAATAGCCGAGCTGTGTGCCAGGTCACGCCAGGTAACGATTAGCTAATGGGATGATGTCGAATATGAAGGGACGAGTCCTTGTCGTCGACGACGACAACGCGCTGGCCGAGATGCTCGGGATTGTGCTGCGTGGAGAAGGTTTCGAGCCGTCGTTCGTCGCGGACGGTGACAAGGCACTTGCCGCTTTCCGGGAGACCAAGCCGGACCTGGTGCTGCTGGACCTGATGCTGCCCGGCAGGGACGGCATCGAGGTGTGCCGGCTCATCCGGGCGGAGTCCGGTGTGCCGATCGTGATGCTGACCGCCAAGAGCGACACGGTCGATGTGGTGGTGGGTCTCGAGTCCGGGGCCGACGACTACATCGTCAAGCCGTTCAAGCCGAAGGAGCTGGTGGCCCGTATCCGGGCGCGGCTGCGGAGGTCGGAGGAGCCTGCTCCGGAGCAGCTGGCGATCGGTGACCTGGTGATCGACGTGGCCGGGCACTCCGTGAAGCGGGACGGGCAGTCGATAGCGCTGACGCCGCTGGAGTTCGACCTGCTGGTCGCGCTTGCCCGTAAGCCGTGGCAGGTGTTCACCCGCGAGGTGCTGCTCGAGCAGGTGTGGGGTTACCGGCATGCGGCGGACACCCGGCTGGTCAATGTCCATGTGCAGCGGCTTCGCTCCAAGGTCGAGAAGGACCCGGAGCGGCCGGAGATCGTGGTGACCGTGCGGGGTGTCGGTTACAAGGCCGGGCCGAGCTGACATGCCCAGTGGCAGCGTTGCTCCGAAGCCCGGCGCGCCGGGAGTCCGTACGGGGCGGGCTGCCGGACCGGGGCGCAAGCCCGCGCGATTCGGCCGTCTGTTCCAGGGGGGCCTGCTGCTTCCTGACGGGGCGGCGTCCGGCGGGCCGGTGCCTCGGCTCGTGATGCGGTGGCTGCGCCGTCCGCTGCTGCCCGCTGTCCGGCTGTGGCGGCGGAACATTCAGCTCCGCGTCGTGGTGACCACGCTGCTGATGTCGCTCGGCGTGGTCCTGCTTCTCGGTTTCGTCGTGGTCGGGCAGGTGCGCAACGGCCTGCTCGACGCGAAGAGCAAGGCGGCGCAGAGCCAGGCGGCCGGCGGATTCGCCGTCGCACGGGAACAGGCCAGCGCGCCCGTCGGCCCCGCGGGCCCGGACGGTGCCGCGTCGGGCGGCAGGAACGCCAACTCGTGGCGGTCCGATCTTGTTGTGCAGCTCGCCAGCGGCGGTCAGGGCTCGTACAACGTGGTCGCTCTCAGCGCCGACTCCGAACAGGACGGCTCGGGGCGCGCGCCGCGGACGTCGGGACTGGTGGATCCGGCGACGATTCCGCAGGCGCTGCGGGACGCCGTGGGGCAGGGCACCGGGACGTACGAGACATACGTCAGCATCCGGTACTGGAACAACGCGTTCGATCCGGAGCCCGGGCTGGTCGTGGGCACCCGGCTGAATGACATCGAGGGGCAGCCGTACGAGCTGTACTACCTGTTCCCGCTGGCGCAGGAGGAGCAGTCGCTCAACCTCGTCCGGGGGACGCTCGCCACGGCTGGGCTGTTCGTCGTGGTCCTGCTGGGCGCGATCGCCTGGCTCGTCGTGCGCCAGATCGTCACGCCCGTGCGGATGGCCGCCGGGATCGCCGAGCGGCTCGCCGCGGGGCGGCTCCAGGAGCGCATGAAGGTCACCGGCGAGGACGACATCGCCCGGCTCGGCGAGGCCTTCAACAAGATGGCGCAGAACCTCCAGCTGAAGATCCAGCAGCTCGAGGAGCTGTCCCGGATGCAGCGCCGTTTCGTGTCGGACGTGTCGCACGAGCTGCGGACGCCGCTGACGACCGTGCGCATGGCGGCCGACGTCATCCACGAGGCGCGCAGCGACTTCGATCCGGTGACGGCGCGTTCCGCGGAGCTTCTCGGGGACCAGCTGGACCGTTTCGAGTCGCTGCTGTCCGACCTGTTGGAGATCAGCCGGTTCGACGCCGGTGCCGCGGCGCTGGAGGCGGAGCCGATAGACCTGCGCGAGGTGGTACGGCGGGTGATCGGCGGTGCCGAGCCGCTGGCCGAGCGCAAGGGCTCCCGGATACGGGTGGTCGGCGACGAGCAGCCGGTGGTGGCCGAGGCCGACGCCCGCCGGGTGGAGCGTGTGCTGCGCAATCTCGTGGTCAACGCCGTGGAGCACGGTGAGGGCAGGGACGTCGTGGTGCGCATGGCCGCCGCCGGAGGGGCCGTGGCCGTGGCCGTACGGGACTACGGGGTGGGACTCAAGCCGGGTGAGGCGACCCGGGTCTTCAACCGGTTCTGGCGCGCCGATCCTGCGCGCGCCCGCACGACAGGCGGGACCGGCCTCGGACTGTCCATCGCCGTCGAGGACGCCCGTCTGCACGGCGGCTGGCTGCAGGCGTGGGGCGAGCCGGGAGGCGGTTCGCAGTTCAGGCTGACCCTGCCGCGCACGGCGGACGAGCCGCTGCGCGGTTCGCCCATCCCGCTGGAGCCCGAGGACTCGCGGCAGAACCGTGAGCGTGCGCGGTCCTCCGACGGGGCCCCGGCCAACGGGCACCGGCTGACGTCCGTGCCGAAGCAGCCGGGGGCGGAATTCTCGCCGCTGCCCGGGCAGGTGCGTGGCGCGGCGCCGCGGGGCGTCGACCCGGCGGCACTGCCGGGCAGTGGTGCCCGCGTCGTGGCGCGGCCGGCCGGGGAGCGGGGCGACGAGGCCGTGGGCCAGGATTCAACCGAGCGGGAGGACACGAGTCGTGGGCGCTGATCCCCGTCGTCAGGGGCGCGCGGGTGGGGCACGTGCGACGGCGCTGCTCGGTGCGAGCGGTGTACTGCTCGCCGGGTGCGCGTCGATGCCGGACAGCGGCGACGTGCACGCGGTGAAGGCGTCGCAGCGCGGCGACTCGCAGGTGCGGGTGTACGCGGTGCAGCCGCGCAAGGGCGCCACGCCCGACGAGATCGTCACGGGCTTCCTCGAGGCGATGACCAGTGACGACTCGAACTTCGCCACGGCCCGCTCGTACCTCACCCCGGAGACGTCGCAGAAGTGGCGTCCCGAGGCGAGCACGACGGTCCTGGAGGCCGCGCCCGTCCCCGGCATGCCGATTCTCGGCGGCCGGGACAACCCGGGCATGAACTATCCGCTGTTCGGCCGGCAGATAGCCACGGTGGACTCCCAGCGCGCCTATCAGCCGGTGACGCCGGCGAACTACCGCAGGACCATCCATCTGTCGAGGCAGAGCGGTCCCGACGGCAAGGAGTGGCGGATCGACAGCCTGCCGCCCGGGCTGCTGCTCGGTGCGTCCGACTTCGAGCGCAACTACGTCTCCGTCAACAAGTACTACTTCGCCTCGGGGCGGAGTGTGATGGTGGCCGACCCTGTCTACATCAGGCAGCGGCAGGACCCGGTGACCCGGCAGGATCCCGTCACGCAGGCCGTTTCGGCGCTGCTGGAGGGCCCGACGAACTGGTTGAAGCCGGTGGTGGAGTCGCGCTTTCCGACGGGCACGGCCCTCAAGAAGGGCACCAGGTCGCTGTCGTTCGACGACCGCAACGGGCTGAGGGTCCCGCTGAACGACCGGGCGTCCGGTGTGGGCAGGCAGCAGTGCACGAGGATGGCCGCCCAGATCCTCTTCACGCTCAAGGACCTGTCGTCGGCGCGGGCCGAGCAGGTGGAGCTGCTGCGGTCGGACGGCAGCCAGCTGTGCGTGCTCACCGCCGGCCAGGCCGAGGAGTACGCGCCGGACCACGGCTCCGGCACGCACGACAACCAGTACTTCGTCGACGAGAAGCACCGGCTGGCGCTGCTCGCGGCCGGTACGAAGGAGATCGGCGCGCCGCAGAACGTGCCGGGGCCGTTCGGCGACGGCAGCATGCCGATGGGCTCCGTGGCGGTCTCCCGCGACGAGCGCACGGCGGCCGCCGTCTCGACCGACGGGAGCAAGCTGTACGTGGCATCCATCGCCTCCGCGACAGAGCTGGACGGCCCGCTGGTGACCAGCCGGGGCAAGAGCCGCGAGAACCGTCTGTCGGCACCCAGCTGGGACGGCAGGGGAGACCTTTGGGTCGCGGACCGCAATCCCGCCGATCCGGCGCTGATGCGGGTGCCCGGCGGTGAGGAGACCCCTCAGGACGTCAAGATCGTGCCGGATCTGGACGGGGCCCGGATCGAGGCGGTGAAGGTGTCGGCGGACGGTGTCCGTGTGGCGCTGCTGCTGACGAAGGACGGCCGGACGACGCTCAAGATCGGGCGTGTGGAGCGGCGCGGCCCGAGCGACGACCTCGCTGTGACCGTGACCGAACTGCGTCCGGCTGCTCCTCAGTTGGAGACGGTGACGGCGGTGTCCTGGGCGGGTCCCAGCCGGCTGGTCGTGGTCGGCAAGGAATCCGGCGGGGTCCAGCAGGTGCGCTTCATCCAGACCGACGGCTCCACCTCGCCGAATGCGATCCTGCCCGGCCTGAACCAGGTCAAGGCCGTCGCCGCGTCGGACGACGAGAACAGGCCGCTCGTGGCGTTCTCGGAGGAGGACGGCATCGTGCGTCTGCCGGCCGGCGCGAACTGGCAGACGCTGGTCGAGAAGGGGTCGTCGCCCGTCTATCCCGGGTGACGGGCGGCCTTCGTCGGTTTCCCGTCTCCGCCCTCCGTCCGGTGCCCGGCGCGTTGTCCACAGGGGTGGCCGCCGGGCGCCGGCCGTCGGCACAGTTGGTGGCGTGCGCGGATGGTGGCGGGAGATCTCCGGTCTGGTGCTGCCGGTCGCGTGCGGCGGCTGCGGCAGGCCGCGCATCGAGCTGTGCGAGCGCTGCGCGACCGTGCTCTACGGCAGGGCGGCGCGGCGCGCGAGACCGGTGCCGGAGCCGGAGGGCCTGCCCGTGGTGCATGCCGCCGCCGCGTACACCGACGCCGTACGAGCTGTGCTGCTCGCACACAAGGAGCGCGGGGCGATGGGGCTGGCCCGGCCGCTAGGCCGGGCTCTGGCCGGGGCCGTGCGGGCGTCCCTGCCGGCCGGTGTCACGGGCCGTGGGCCGCTGCTGCTGGTGCCGGTGCCGTCGGCGGGCAGGGCGGTCCGGGCACGGGGACACGATCCGGCACGCCGTATCGCGCTGGCGGCCGCCGCCGAGCTGCGGCGTGGCGGATGGCCCGTACAGGTCCTGCCCGTGCTGCGGCAGCACCGGCAGGTGGCGGACCAGGCGGGTCTCACCGCCCGCGAGAGGCTCGTCAACCTCTCGGGGGCACTGCGGCTGCGGCAGGGGTCGGCGCGGCTCCTGAAGGGCGGTACAGCAGTGCTGGTGGACGACCTCATGACGACCGGTGCTTCCTTGGTGGAGGCGGCGCGGGCACTGAGTGCCGCGCAGGAGGCGGGCGATCGGGGATTCGTGCGGCCGACCGCGGCGGTCGTCGCGGTGCCGGCACTGTCATTCGAAATAAACCGGAACTGATGGGGAACTTGCATCGTTGCAGGTGGTGAGAGGGCAAAAACGCCTGATCGGAGGTACCTTCAGGTATCGGGTGCCGACATCCGTCCGAGCGAGCTATGTTCGGTTGTGAGGAATGGCGAACCCCGAACCTCACCGAATGTGCTGCCGTTTTCTCGGCCGGGGATTCGGGACAGGGACACCCTCGAAAAAGGGTGGGGTGGGGATCTTGTCGACTGGGGAGGAGGAGGTGAAAGTCGCCAAGTCCGAGGCCCCGGTGACCACCGGAGCCTGGTGCAAGAGGGAGATGCTCCGCGGCCGGTGAGCCGGCGGAGCGATCCGGGAACGGAGTTCTGCGTGGACATCGTCGTCAAGGGCCGCAAGACCGAGGTGCCCGAGCGGTTCCGCAAGCACGTGGCCGAGAAGCTGAAGCTGGAGAAGATCCAGAAGCTCGACGGCAAGGTGATCAGCCTCGACGTCGAGGTGTCCAAGGAGCACAACCCGCGGCAGGCAGACCGTTCCGACCGCGTGGAGATCACACTCCGCTCCCGCGGACCGGTGATCCGGGCGGAGGCAGCCGCCGCGGACCCCTATGCAGCGCTCGATCTCGCCACCGGAAAGCTGGAGGCACGGCTCCGCAAGCAGCACGACAAGCGCCACACGCGGCGCGGCACCGGTCGGCTGTCTGCAGCAGAGGTCGCCGACGTGGTGCCCGGCGTCGCCGAGTTGAACGCCAATGGCAAGCCTCTCGCCGAAGAGGCGACGGAATCCATTCCCACCACCAGGATCGGTTCGCTCGAAGTACAGGGCGAGGGACCGCTGGTGGTCCGCGAGAAGCTGCACACGGCAGCGCCGATGACACTCGACCAGGCTCTCTACGAGATGGAGCTGGTCGGCCACGACTTCTATCTCTTCGTCGACTCCGAGACGAAGCAGCCCAGTGTCGTCTACCGGCGGCACGCCTATGACTACGGCGTCATCCGCCTGGAGACGGACCCGCTGGCCGGTTCCGAGGCAGGTGGAGCCGGGGGCGCGCTGGGCGGCTGACCCCGGCGCGGACTGAGCCCCGTCAGCAAGGAAGCGGTGCCCCTGGAGCGCCCCGTGCGCCCCCAGGGGCACCACCGTGCCACCACAGGATCACCGCTCTGTCGTCCGGGCATGAAAGCATGACGTGGCAAGCCAACCGATGTGCGGCGCACTGATGTTGGCAGACCAGTCATGATCTTCGGGCCACGGCCTTCAGGGGGAGGAACGATGGCGGACAGCTTCGGGCCAATGCACAGCGAAGCGGGCGGCCACCCCGCAGTCGTCGACACCGAGGCGGAGGAGGCGGGCGGCTCCCGTACGGCCGAGCCGATCCGGGTCCTCGTGGTGGACGACCATGCGCTCTTCCGGCGAGGGCTGGAGATCGTCCTCAAGCAGGAGGAGGACATCCAGGTCGTGGGCGAGGCCGGCGACGGGGCCGAGGCGGTGGACAAGGCAGCCGACCTGCTGCCCGACATCGTGCTGATGGACGTGCGGATGCCCAAGCGCGGTGGCATCGAGGCATGCACCTCCATCAAGGAGGTGGCCCCCAGCGCCAAGATCATCATGCTGACGATCAGTGACGAGGAGGCCGACCTCTACGACGCGATCAAGGCCGGCGCCACGGGCTATCTCCTCAAGGAGATCTCCACGGACGAGGTCGCGACCGCGATCCGCGCCGTCGCCGACGGCCAGTCGCAGATCAGCCCCTCGATGGCCTCCAAGCTGCTCACCGAGTTCAAGTCGATGATCCAGCGCACCGACGAGCGCAGGCTCGTGCCCGCGCCCCGGCTGACGGACCGGGAGCTGGAGGTGCTCAAGCTCGTCGCCACGGGGATGAACAACCGCGACATCGCCAAGGAATTGTTCATCTCCGAGAACACCGTGAAGAACCACGTCCGCAACATCCTCGAGAAGCTCCAGCTCCACTCCCGGATGGAAGCCGTGGTCTACGCGATGCGGGAGAAGATCCTCGAGATCCGCTGAGATCATCCGCTGAGACCGGGCGGACGGGCGAAGGGGCGCGTCAGGCCAGAGCCCGGACCAGGTCCGCCGCGAGCTCGGGACGGTCCGCCTTCTCGACGCGGACCGCGTCGCACCCCACCCATTCGGCCGCCTCGCGCAGCGCCTGCGCCATCGGGGCCACCGCCCTGGGGCCGGCCAGGGACACCTGCCGGGCCACCAGCGTCCGGCCCTCGCGCGCCGGGTCGACCCGGCCGAGGAGCCGCCCGCCCGCGAGCAGCGGCATCGCGAAGTACCCGTGGACCCGCTTCTGCTTGGGGACGTACGCCTCCAGTCGGTGGGTGAAGCCGAAGATGCGCTCGGTGCGCGCCCGCTCCCAGATGAGCGAGTCGAACGGGGAGAGCAGCGTCGTCCGGTGCCGACCGCGCGGTGGCGCCGCGAGCGCCGCGGGATCGGCCCAGGCGGCCTTGCCCCATCCCTCGACCGTGACCGGCACCAGACCGGAGTCCGCGACGACCGCGTCGAACTGTTCGCCCTTGAGCCGGTGGTAGTCCGCGATGTCCGCGCGGGTGCCCACCCCGAGCGCCTGGCCGGCCAGCCGGACGAGGCGGCGCAGGCACTCCGTGTCGTCCAGGTCGTCGTGCAGGACGGCGTCCGGGATCGCCCGCTCGGCCAGGTCGTACACCCGCTTCCAGCCGCGCCGCTCGGTGCACACCACCTCCCCGTACATCAGCGCACGCTCGACGGCAACCTTGGAGGCGGACCAGTCCCACCACTCGCCGCCGTTCTTCGCGCCGCCCAACTCGGTCGCGGTGAGCGGACCTTCGGCGCGCAGCTGCTTGATCACCGCGTCGTACGCGCCGTCCGGCAGGTCGTGGTACCAGTGCGGACGGGAGCGGTAGGCGCGGCGGCGGAAGGCGAAGTGCGGCCACTCCTCGACGGGCAGGATGCACGCGGCGTGCGACCAGTACTCGAAGCTGTGGCTCTCCGTCCAGTACGCGTCCTCGACCGCCCTGCGGCCGACGGCGCCCAGGCGCGCGTACGGAATGAGCTCGTGCGAGCGGGCCAGCACCGAGATCGTGTCCAGCTGCACCGCGCCGAGGTGGCGCAGCACGCCCCGGACGCCGCCGCGCCGGTCCGGTGCGCCGAGGAGCCCCTGGGCGCGCAGCGCGATGCGGCGCGCCTCGTCGGCGGACAGATCGATGACGGGCGATGGCAGCATGGTCATGGTGGGCACCCTAGAGGCCGCCACTGACAACCGGCCGGGCCGCGGTCAGGACCGGCTGGGCAGGTAGGGATGGGCGCTCGTCAGCCCCAGATCGGAGGGCAGGAGGGAGCCGACCCATACGTCACGGAGCGTGCCCTTGTTGAGCAGGGCGGCGCGCAGCTCGCCCTCCATGCGGAATCCGGCCTTCTCGGCAACCGCGCGGGAGCCCCTGTTCCCCACCTCGGCCCGCCATTCCATCCGGGTGGCGCCGAGCCGCATGAACGCCCAGTGCGAGACGGCGGCGACGGCCTCGGCCATCACTCCGCGCCCCCGGTACTCCTTGCCGGTCCAGAAGCCGATCTCCCACGTGCCCGAGAAGGTACGCAGAGTGACCGCCACCGAGGCCATCAGCGGCCCGCCCTCGCGCGGCAGCACGGCGAAGGTGCACATGGTGCTGTTGCGCCAGCCGTCCGGGACCATGTGCTCGGTGAACTCGACGGCGTGCTGCCGTTCGTACGGCGACGGAACCGTCGTCCACCGTTGGATGTCCGGGTCCTGGCAGGACTGGTAGACGGCGTCGGTGTCCTCGGCCGTGAACGTACGCAGCAGCAGGCGCTCGGTGGTGAGTGTGATCGGCTCCATGCCGGGATTGTGGACACCTCGGCCGCCCGATGCGAGCACTTTTGGCGGCTCCCCGGCACCTTCGGCGCATCCCGTGCGTTCTCCTGTATGGCGGACGGCAGGGCCCGCGTAAGGATGGACCTCCCGGCGCGGCGGTGTCCTCGCTTACGATGGCCGATGCGGTGGGGCCCACCTGCCGTGCCCGCGCCAGTGTCCGTCACACGACCCAGTGCCAGGCCCGACCGGCAAGGAGACCAGCCTCAGTGTCCGTCTTCAACAAGCTCATGCGTGCAGGCGAAGGCAAGATCCTGCGCAAACTGCACCGCATCGCGGACCAGGTCAACTCCATCGAAGAGGACTTCGTCAACCTCTCCGACGCCGAGTTGCGGGCGCTCACCGAGGAGTACAAGCAGCGCCACGCCGACGGCGAGAGCCTGGACGACCTGATGCCCGAGGCGTTCGCGACCGTCCGCGAGGCCGCCAAGCGCGTTCTCGGCCAGCGCCACTACGACGTGCAGCTGATGGGCGGCGCCGCCCTGCACCTCGGGTACGTCGCGGAGATGAAGACCGGTGAGGGCAAGACCCTCGTCGGCACGCTCCCCGCGTACCTGAACGCTCTGTCGGGCAAGGGCGTCCACCTGATCACGGTCAACGACTACCTCGCCGAGCGCGACTCGGAGCTGATGGGCCGGGTGCACAAGTTCCTCGGCCTGACCGTCGGCTGCATCCTGGCGAACATGACGCCGACGCAGCGCCGCGAACAGTACAACTGCGACATCACGTACGGAACGAACAACGAGTTCGGCTTCGACTACCTGCGCGACAACATGGCGTGGTCCAAGGACGAACTGGTCCAGCGCGGCCACAACTTCGCCTGTGTCGACGAGGTCGACTCGATCCTCGTCGACGAGGCGCGTACGCCGCTGATCATCTCCGGCCCCGCCGACCAGGCCACCAAGTGGTACGGCGACTTCGCCAAGCTCGTGACGCGTCTCACCAAGGGTGAGGCGGGCAACCCGCTCAAGGGCATCGAGGAGACCGGCGACTACGAGGTCGACGAGAAGAAGCGCACCGTCGCCATCCACGAGGCGGGCGTCGCCAAGGTCGAGGACTGGCTGGGCATCGACAACCTCTACGAGTCGGTCAACACCCCGCTCGTCGGCTACCTGAACAACGCCATCAAGGCCAAGGAGCTGTTCAAGAAGGACAAGGACTACGTCGTCCTGGACGGCGAAGTCATGATCGTCGACGAGCACACCGGCCGTATCCTCGCCGGTCGCCGCTACAACGAGGGCATGCACCAGGCGATCGAGGCGAAGGAAGGGGTGGACATCAAGGACGAGAACCAGACGCTCGCCACGATCACCCTGCAGAACTTCTTCCGCCTCTACGACAAGCTCTCCGGCATGACCGGTACGGCCATGACCGAGGCCGCCGAGTTCCACCAGATCTACAAGCTCGGCGTCGTGCCGATCCCGACGAACAGGCCGATGATCCGCAAGGACCAGTCGGACCTGATCTACCGGACCGAGGTCGCCAAGTTCGCGGCCGTCGTGGACGACATCGCGGAGAAGCACGAGAAGGGTCAGCCGATCCTCGTCGGCACCACCTCGGTCGAGAAGTCCGAGTACCTCTCGCAGCAGCTGAACAAGCGCGGCATCCAGCACGAGGTGCTCAACGCCAAGCAGCACGACCGTGAGGCCACGATCGTCGCCCAGGCCGGCCGCCGCGGCGCCGTCACTGTCGCCACGAACATGGCCGGCCGTGGTACCGACATCAAGCTCGGCGGCAACCCGGACGACCTCGCTGAGGCGGAGCTGCGCCAGCGCGGCCTGGACCCGGTCGAGCACGTCGAGGAGTGGGCCGCGGCCCTGCCCGCCGCGCTGGAGCGCGCCGAGGCGGCCGTGAAGGCGGAGCACGACGAGGTCACGGAGCTCGGCGGGCTGTACGTGCTGGGCACCGAGCGGCACGAGTCGCGCCGTATCGACAACCAGCTGCGCGGTCGTTCCGGCCGTCAGGGCGACCCGGGCGAGTCCCGCTTCTACCTGTCGCTCGGCGACGACCTGATGCGTCTGTTCAAGGCGCAGATGGTCGAGCGCGTCATGGCGATGGCGAACGTTCCCGACGACGTCCCGATCGAGAACAAGATGGTGACGCGGGCGATCGCCTCCGCGCAGTCGCAGGTCGAGCAGCAGAACTTCGAGACGCGCAAGAACGTCCTCAAGTACGACGAGGTGCTCAACCGCCAGCGCGAGGTCATCTACGGCGAGCGCCGGCGCGTCCTGGAGGGCGAGGACCTGCACGAGCAGGTGCGCCACTTCATGGACGACACCATCGACGACTACATCCGCCAGGAGACCGCCGAGGGCTTCGCGGAGGAGTGGGACCTCGACCGCCTGTGGAACGCGTTCAAGCAGCTCTACCCGTTGAAGATCACGATCGAGGACCTGGAGGACGCGGCGGGGGACCGGGCCGGCATCACCGCCGAGTTCATCGCCGAGTCGATCAAGGAAGACATCCACGCGCAGTACGACGAGCGCGAGAAGCAGCTCGGCTCGGAGATCATGCGTGAGCTGGAGCGGCGCGTGGTGCTGTCCGTGCTGGACCGCAAGTGGCGCGAGCACCTCTACGAGATGGACTACCTCCAGGAGGGCATCGGCCTGCGCGCGATGGCGCAGAAGGACCCGCTGGTCGAGTACCAGCGCGAGGGCTTCGACATGTTCACCGCGATGATGGAGGGCATCAAGGAGGAGTCCGTCGGCTACCTGTTCAACCTGGAGGTCCAGGTCGAGCAGCAGGTCGAGGAGGTCCCGGTGCAGGACGCCGCGGAGAAGATGTCGCTGACCAAGGAGGACGCGGTGCCGGCGGGTGCCGCGCGCCCGGAGATCCGCGCGAAGGGCCTGGAGGCCCCGCAGCGTCCGGACCGGCTGCACTTCTCGGCGCCCACGGTGGACGGCGAGGGCGGCATCGTCGAAGGCGACTTCGAGAACGACGGCGGTCAGTCGCGGTCGGACACGGACGGCATGACCCGCGCGGAGCGCCGCAAGGCGGCGAAGGGCGGCGGCCGCCGCCGCAAGAAGTAACGCTGCGGTAGTGGATCGGGGCCGGACACCGAGGGTGTCCGGCCCCGACTGCGTTGCGGGGCGTGTGGCCCCGCCCCGGGGGCCGGTTTCCGTCCGGTGGCCGGGTGGTGTCCTAGGGCGGGGCCACAGGGGTGTGGAGGGCGCCTGGCGGCCCCGCGCTGGTCTCGCGGCGCCTGTGCGCGGCCGATGCGGCCCTGTGAGCCCTGTGGCCACGTGGAGGGGCGCGCTGGTCCTTGGGGGCTCTGTGGTGCCGTGCCTGGGCCGCTACGGCCTCTGGGCGCGCGACCCCAGCCCGTCGGGCAATGTCCGACCCGGAGTGCGAGCTCACGGCGGACGGCGCCATGGCCGGCGCTTGCCGCGCCCCGGCAGGCGGCGCCTGTGGCTCGTGGCATGACCGGGAGGACCCGCCAGCCTTGATGCCGTACGGCCTGACCGTCGGCTCCGCATCCCGTCGGCCCCGCATCCCGTCGGCCCGTTCGTCCCGGCGGATCGCGATGCCAGGCGCGCAGGGTGCCCCGTCGCCGGGGGATCGCGTCCGCCGACGTGGGCCCGTGCCGGCTCATCTCACGCGCGCTCCGCACGTCGGCCGAACCTCCGCGTCGCTGGACCGCGCGGAGACGGCCGGCGCCCCGGTGTCCGACGCGCTCCGCGCCGCAAGCCCGTGCCCGCGGGCACCGCGGCCCGCTCGCCCTGGCAATCGCGACCTGCACCTCGGCCGGTCTCCGCAGGCACCGCGCCCGCAGCCCGTCGTGCCCAGGACGCGCCTTGGGGTGGCGGTGGCGTCCGCTGCCATGCACCTCGCCGCGGTCCGGCGGCGCCGTGCTGCGCGCGGCCGCGCCGTCAACCGGCCCGGTGGGCCCCGCACCTCGGCCGGTCTCCGCAGCCACCCTCGGCCCGCCGAGGCCGGGCGGGGCCAGGTTGGCTCACGCCGGCCCCGCCGCCCCCGTCACGCGCCCCTGTCCGCCGCGTTGCGTTCGCCGCCCAGTTCCACCGCTGCGCAGCGCCAGCGGCGGTCCGGGCCCTGTTCGAGGCGGAACGCCATCGCGCTGACCCGGTCGCCCGAGCCGATGCGGGCGAACGCCTCGATCACGCCCGGGCCCGGGTGGAACTCCCCGCAGTGGCGGACGACCGGCATCACCCGGTCCGCCGGGCGCAGGGGCGCCCCCGGGGCCAGGTGGATCAGTTGCTCGTACGCCTCGCCGATCGTGTGCCCGAGCATCCAGTGCACCGGGCGCTGGCCGCTCAGCACCGCCAGGAGGCGGTCGGCGAACCAGTAGTGCGGTTTGTGCTGCCTGCCCCGTGCGCGTGCCAGCGCCGCGGCCGCCGCCGTGGCGGGCCTTCGCTGGTCGTGTCGACCTGCGGGCCTGGTCCTGTCCATGCGGATCGCCCCCGATGTGCCTGTCCCGGATCAGTACCGGGAAGTAGCTTCGACGGGGAACTTCTACGGCGCGGGTCCACCGGCTGCAACAGGCCCCGGTCGTTCGCAAAGGCCCTGGTGGGAATCACCTATCCGGATGACCGCACCCCGGCCGGGACTGGGTGCACACGGTGTCGTCGGGGAGTGAAGTGGACGGTGCGGGAGGGGGCAGGTGCACCCCCGAAGGGGGTGCACCGCACGTATCCTGAGGGCGCATTTCCGACTACGAAGGCGGCCAGCCATGCGCGTCTACGTCCCCCTGACCCTTCCCGGTCTCGCAGAGGCGCACAAGACGGGCGAGCTCGGCCCGGGCCCGCTCTCCGCGTACGCCGTCACGCCGGGGCTGCGCGAGTGGTACGTCTCCGACGACATCGAGGAGCTGGAGTACGCCGCGCTCAGCCGCGCCGCCGCCGCCTCCCTGCGCCTGCTGGCCGGCGCTCCCGACGCGGCCCGCCGCCGTGTCGTCGTCGCCGTCGACGTACGCGACCAGGACGCGGTCGCCGACCCCGACCAGGTGCTCGACGCGAGCGCGCTCGGTGAGGTCCGTATCGCGGCCGCCGTGCCCCTGTCCAAGGCCGCGGCCGTCCACGTCGACGCGGACGACGCCGTGGCCGATGTCACCGCGGCGGTGGACGCGCTCGGCGCGGCCGACCACGGGGACGACGACGCCCGGTTCACGGTCGACGGCGCCGAGGACCACGAGCTGCTCTGGTACGGCGTGCAGGAGATCCCCAACATCGTGGGCTGAGGACCGCTGGGGCCGAGGAGGCCACGGGGCCCGTTGTCGTAGCCGGCCGGTACCGTTTCTCGGCATGGGGATTTCAGGGCACCACAGCGCCCACCTGGTGTGGGACTGGAACGGCACACTGCTCGACGACATCGGCGCGGTCATCGAGGCGACCAATGCCGCCTTCGCGGAGATAGGGCTCGAGCAGATCACGCTCGAGCGCTACCGCGAGCTGTACTGCGTGCCCGTTCCCCGCTTCTACGAGCGGCTGATGGGCCGGCTGCCCACCGACGCGGAGTGGCTCGTCATGGACGCCGCCTTCCACAAGCACTACTGGGCGAGGGCCGACGCGTGCGGTCTGGCGGCGGGCGCGGCCGAGCTGCTCGTGCGTCGGCAGGAGGCCGGACTGACCCAGTCGTTGCTGTCCCTGGCCCCGCACGAGCATCTGATACCGATCGTGCGCCGGCACGGCATCGAGGAGCGGTTCGTCCGGGTGGACGGGCGGGTCGGTGCGTCGACCACGGGCAAGGCGGAGCACATGGTGCGCCATCTGTCCGCGCTGGAGGGCGTGACGCCGGACCGGATCGTGATCATCGGTGACGCGGTGGACGACGCCGTGGCGGCGGACCACGTCGGGGCGAAGGCCGTGCTCTACACGGGCGGATCGCACAGCAGGGGGAGTCTGGCGAAGGCGGGGGTGCCGGTGGTGGACACGCTGGAGGAGGCCGTGACCGTGGCGGAGGAGCTGGTGACCGCGGGCTAGCCGCCCGGCCGGGATCAGGGCCGGGCGGCGGCGTCCGCCCGTCAGTCCCGGGTCACGGGCGCCTTCTCGCGCAGTACCTCGAGGAACGCGCGCATCCAGGCCGGGTGGTCCGGCCATGCCCGCGACGAGACGAGGGTGCCGTCGACGACGGCCGCCGAGTCCTTGAACGACGCTCCGGCCGCCTGCATGTCGAGCTCCAGAGCGGGGTATGCGGTCACCCGGCGGCCCTCCACGCCGCCGATCGCCGCTGTGAGCAGGGGACCGTGGCAGATCTGTGCCACGGGCTTGTCCGCGTCGAAGAAGGCCTTGAGGATCTTGCGCAGCTCGGCGTCGTTGCGCAGATACTCCGGGGCGCGCCCGCCGGGGATGACGACGGCGGCGTACGCCCCGGTGTCGACCTCGGAGAAGGCCAGATCGGCGGGCCAGGTGTAGCCCGGCTTCTCGGTGTAGGTGTCGAAGCCCGGCTCGAAGTCGTGCACGACGAACTGGAGCTTCTTGCGGGTGGGTGCCGCGATGTGCACCTCGTACCCCTCCTCCAGCAGCCGCTGGTAGGGGTAGAGGACTTCCAGCGATTCGGCGGCGTCCCCGGTGACGATGAGGATCTTCGTGGTCATGGCTGCTCCCGGTGAGTGGTTGCCAGAAGGGCCTGTGTCGCTGTCCAGAGTGTCAAACTTCGCGGCACTCTTTTGTACACATACGGCTCATGACGGTTCGGGGGGCAAGGGCGATAGCCTGGGGGCGTGATCAGCGCGATACGCCGTGGGGGCAGCGAAGCCCCCGGCCTGCGCCCGGAGCGCCACCGCGCCCGGGCGATACCTGATCTTCTCTGTCCGGCCTTCCCGCCTGAATCGGCTGAAAACGGACCGGACATCTCTCATCGCGGCATAACGTCGACTGTGACCGGACACCCCGCGTCGTGGCGTTGCGTCGCAGCATCTTTCACCTACGTCACGCAACGGCGCGCGACAGGAGCCAGAGGACATGCAGACCAAGCTGGACGAAGCCAAGGCCGAGCTGCTCGCACGGGCCGCCCGGGTAGCTGAGAACAGCCCGGTCGGGGGGCACCTTCCGACTGGGGCCGAGCAGGGGAAGCGTCCCGACCGGGACACCGTGCTCACGTTCCTCCAGCGCTACTACCTGCACACTGCTCCGGAGGACCTCACCGACCGTGACCCGGTCGATGTCTTCGGTGCGGCACTTTCCCACTACCGGCTCGCCGAAAACCGCCCGCAGGGCACGGCGAACGTCCGGGTCCACACCCCCACCGTGGAAGAGAACGGGTGGACCTGCAGCCACTCCGTCGTCGAGGTCGTCACCGACGACATGCCCTTCCTCGTCGACTCGGTGACCAATGAGCTCTCCCGGCAGGGCCGCGGCATCCACGTCGTGATCCACCCGCAGGTCGTCGTCCGCCGCGACGTGACCGGCAAGCTCATCGAGGTCCTCCCCGCCGAGCCGAGCCCCAAGGGCCAGCCGCACGACGCGCTCCTCGAGTCCTGGATCCACGTCGAGATCGACCGCGAGACCGACCGCGCCGACCTCAAGCAGATCACCGCCGACCTGCTGCGCGTCCTGTCCGACGTCCGCGAGGCCGTCGAGGACTGGGAGAAGATGCGCGACAGCGCGCTGCGCATCGCCGACGAGCTGCCGAACGAGCCGACCGCCGACGACCTGCGCGAGCAGGAGGTCGAGGAGGCCCGCGAGCTGCTGCGCTGGCTCTCCGCCGACCACTTCACCTTCCTCGGCTTCCGCGAGTACGAGCTCACCGACTCCGACGCGCTCACCGCCGTCCCCGGCACCGGCCTCGGCATACTGCGCTCCGACCCGCACCACAGCGAGGACGAGGCGCACCCGGTCAGCCCCTCCTTCAGCAGGCTGCCCGCCGACGCGCGCGCCAAGGCCCGCGAGCACAAGCTGCTCGTCCTGACGAAGGCCAACAGCCGCGCCACCGTGCACCGGCCCTCGTACCTGGACTACATCGGCGTCAAGAAGTTCGACACCGAGGGCAACGTCGTCGGCGAGCGCCGCTTCCTCGGCCTGTTCTCCTCCGCCGCGTACACCGAGTCCGTGCGCCGCGTCCCCGTCATCCGCCGCAAGGTCGAAGAGGTCCTGGAGGGGGCCGGCTTCTCGCCCAACAGCCACGACGGCCGCGACCTGCTGCAGATCCTGGAGACGTACCCGCGCGACGAGCTTTTCCAGACGCCCGTCGACGAGCTCCGTTCGATCGTCACCAGCGTGCTCTACCTCCAGGAGCGCCGCCGACTGCGGCTGTACCTGCGCCAGGAGGAGTACGGCCGCTACTACTCGGCCCTGGTCTACCTGCCGCGTGACCGCTTCAACACCACCGTCCGCGAGCGTCTGACCAACATCCTCAAGGAGGAGCTCGGCGGCATCAGCGCCGACTTCACCCTCATGAGCACCGAGTCCGTGCTCACCCGGCTCCACTTCGTCATCCGCATCGCGCCCGGCAACGAGCTGGGCCACCTCACCGACGCCGACACCGAGCGCATCGAGGCCCGGCTCGTCGAGGCCGCCCGCTCCTGGGCCGACGGCTTCGCCGAGGCGCTCAACGCGGAGACGGGCGAGGAGCGTGCCGCCGAGCTGCTGCGCAGCTACGCGGGCGCCTTCCCCGAGGGGTACAAGGCCGACCACTCGCCGCGCGCCGCCGTCGCCGACCTGGTCAATCTGGAGCAGCTCACGAGCTCCGGCCGCGACTTCGCGCTCTCGCTCTACGAGCCCGTGGGTGCCGCGCCGGGCGAGCGCCGCTTCAAGATCTACCGGATCGGCGAGCAGGTCTCCCTCTCCGCCGTGCTGCCGGTCCTCAACCGGCTCGGCGTCGAGGTGATCGACGAGCGTCCGTACGAGCTGCGCTGCGCCGACCGTGCGCACGCGTGGGTCTACGACTTCGGCCTGCGCATGCCGCGCTCCGGCAGCAACGGCGACTACCTTGCCGACGACGCCCGCGAGCGGTTCCAGGACGCGTTCGCCGCGGTGTGGACCGGCCTGGCCGAGAACGACGGCTTCAACTCCCTGGTGCTGGGCGCCGGGCTGAGCTGGCGCCAGGCGATGGTGCTGCGCGCGTACGCGAAGTACATGCGCCAGGCCGGCTCGACCTTCAGCCAGGACTACATGGAGGACACCCTCCGCAACAACGTCCACACCACCCGGCTGCTGGTCTCCCTCTTCGAGGCCCGGATGGCGCCGGAGCGCCAGCGTGCGGGCACCGAGCTGATCGACGGTCTGCTGGAGGAGCTGGACGGCGCGCTCGACCAGGTCGCCTCGCTCGACGAGGACCGCATCCTGCGCTCGTTCCTCACCGTCATCAAGGCGACGCTGCGCACCAACTTCTTCCAGAAGGCGGAAGACGGCGGCCCGCACGGCTACGTGTCGATGAAGTTCGACCCGCAGGCCATCCCGGACCTGCCGGCCCCGCGTCCCGCGTTCGAGATCTGGGTCTACTCGCCGCGCGTCGAGGGCGTGCACCTGCGCTTCGGCAAGGTCGCGCGAGGCGGTCTGCGCTGGTCCGACCGGCGCGAGGACTTCCGTACGGAGATCCTCGGCCTGGTCAAGGCACAGATGGTCAAGAACACCGTGATCGTGCCGGTCGGCGCCAAGGGCGGCTTCGTCGCCAAGCAGCTCCCGGACCCGTCCGTGGACCGCGACGCCTGGCTCGCCGAGGGCATCGCCTGCTACCGGACCTTCATCTCGGCGCTGCTCGACATCACCGACAACCTGGTCGCGGGCGAGGTCGTTCCGCCGGCGCAGGTCGTCCGGCACGACGAGGACGACACCTACCTCGTCGTCGCCGCCGACAAGGGCACCGCGTCGTTCTCCGACATCGCCAACGAGGTCGCCGTCGCCTACAACTTCTGGCTCGGCGACGCCTTCGCCTCCGGCGGCTCGGCCGGATACGACCACAAGGGCATGGGCATCACGGCCCGCGGCGCCTGGGAGTCGGTCAAGCGGCACTTCCGCGAGCTGGGTCACGACACGCAGACCCAGGACTTCACGGTCGTCGGCGTCGGCGACATGTCCGGCGACGTGTTCGGCAACGGCATGCTGCTGAGCGAGCACATCCGGCTCGTCGCGGCCTTCGACCACCGGCACATCTTCATCGACCCGACGCCGGACGCGGCCGTGTCGTACGCCGAGCGGCGCCGGCTCTTCGAGCTGCCGCGCTCGTCGTGGGCCGACTACGACAAGCACCTGCTGTCCCCGGGCGGCGGCATCCACCCGCGCAGCGCCAAGTCGATCCCGGTCAACGCGGCGATGCGCGAGGCGCTCGGCATCGAGCCGGGTGTCGCCAAGTTGACGCCGGCCGACCTGATGCAGGCGATCCTCAAGGCGCCGGTCGATCTGCTGTGGAACGGCGGCATCGGCACATACGTCAAGGCGTCGACCGAGTCGCACGCCGATGTCGGCGACAAGGCCAACGACGCGATCCGCGTCAATGGCGAGGACCTGCGCGTCCGCGTCGTCGGCGAGGGCGGCAACCTGGGTCTGACCCAGCTGGGCCGTATCGAGTTCGACCGCCACGGCGGCAAGGTCAACACGGACGCGATCGACAACAGCGCCGGTGTGGACACCTCCGACCACGAGGTGAACATCAAGATCCTGCTCAACGGGCTCGTCTCGGACGGCGACCTGACCGTCAAGCAGCGCAACCAGCTGCTGGCGAAGATGACCGACGAGGTCGGCGCGCTCGTCCTGCGCAACAACTACGCGCAGAACACCGCCCTCGCCAACGCGGTCGCCCAGTCGCCGTCCCTGCTCCACGCCCACCAGCGCTTCATGCGGCGCCTCGGGCGGGACGGGCACCTGGACCGGGCGCTGGAGTTCCTGCCCAACGACCGCCAGATCCGTGAGCTGCTGAACGCCGGCAAGGGGCTCAGCCAGCCCGATCTCGCCGTGCTGCTCGCCTACACCAAGATCACGGTGGCAGACGAGCTGATCCGTACGTCGCTGCCGGACGACCCGTACCTGCGCCGGCTGCTGCACGCGTACTTCCCGAAGCCGCTGCGCGAGCAGTACGCCGACGCGATCGACGCGCACGCGCTGCGCCGCGAGATCGTCACGACCGTGCTGGTCAACGACACGGTGAACACCGGTGGTTCGACCTTCCTGCACCGCCTGCGGGAGGAGACCGGCGCGTCGATCGAGGAGATCGTGCGGGCGCAGACCGCGGCCCGCGAGATCTTCGGACTCGGCGGGGTGTGGGACGCGGTGGAGGCGCTGGACAACACGGTCGCGGCCGATGTCCAGACGCGTGTCCGGCTGCACTCGCGCCGGCTCGTCGAGCGCGGCACCCGCTGGCTGCTGGGCAACCGGCCGCAGCCGCTGGAGCTCGCGGAGACGATCGAGTTCTTCGCCTCGCGCGTGGAGGAGGTGTGGGCCTCGCTGCCGAAGATGCTGCGCGGCGCGGACCTCGAGTGGTACCAGGGCATCCTGGACGAGCTCACCGGGGCGGGCGTTCCGGAGGGCCTCGCGCTGCGGGTGGCCGGGTTCTCGTCGGCGTTCCCGACGCTGGACATCGTCGCGATCGCGGACCGTACGGCGCAGGAGCCGCTGGCGGTGGCCGAGGTGTACTACGACCTCGCGGACCGGCTCTCGATCACGCAGCTGATGGACCGGATCATCGAGCTGCCGCGGGCGGACCGCTGGCAGTCGATGGCCCGCGCCTCGATCCGCGAGGACCTGTACGCGGCGCACGCGTCGCTGACGGCGGACGTCCTGTCGGTGGGCAACGGCAGCGCGACGCCGGAGGAGCGGTTCAAGGCCTGGGAGCAGAAGAACGCGGCGCTGCTGGGACGGGCGCGGTCGACGCTGGACGAGATCCAGAGCTCGGACACGTTCGACCTGGCGAACCTGTCGGTGGCGATGCGGACGATGCGGCAGCTGCTGCGGGCGCATAGCTGACGGGTGCGGTGCGTTTTGGGGCGGGGTGGGGACTTTCCCCCACCCTGCCCCTTCCCGTAACTGGGGCTGCGCCCCAGACCCTCTGACGAGGACGTGGGCGTGGGGGCTGACGCCCCCACGCCCCCTCAAGCGGCAGCTTCGCGCCGCGTGCCCTGGTGTGGGCCGGTGGGGCTGGTGTTCCCGCACCCCTGTGAGCGACGCCGCCTCGCTGGAGTGCCGGCTTGCCCTGCGGGCCGCGAGGCGGGGCTCGGGCTCGTGCCGCTGGTGGCTTTGTGCGGACGGCCGGCTCGCCGGGGCACGCGAGCGGCAGCTTCGCGCGCCCGGCTCGCCGGGGCACGCGAGCGGCAGCTTCGCGCCGCGTGCCCTGGTGTGGGCCGGTGGGGCTGGCGTTCCCACAGCCCTGTGGGTGGCGTCGCCCCGCTGGAGTGCCGGCTTGCCCTGCGGGCCGCGAGGGGGGCTTGGGCTGGAGGGCCGGCTCGCCCGGGCACGCCCCCATGCCTCCAGGAGCGGCGGCTTCGCGCCGCCCGCGCTGGGACGCTCCCGTGTGCTGGGGACCCGCCGGCGTGCCGTCGAAGTTCTTCGCGGTCCCGCGCGCCTCGGCTTTCGGAGCCCGGGGCGCTGGTGGGCTTTCACCCGTAGGGCCGGCGCACCTGGGGGCGTGTCGGGGCACGCACCACCGCCTTCAGGAGCGGCAGCTTCGCGCCGCAGGCTTTGTGTGGAGGGCCGGCTCCTCGGGGGCGCGCCCAGGGGCGGTCAGGACCAACGGGACGTGCGGGGGTCCGGGGGGAGGGTGGTGTGGTGGAGTGAAGTGATCGCCGTTGAGACGGCCGGGGGGAGCCAGTCCTGGGCGTCGTGGGGCGCCATGCACAGGGATGCCACGTCGCTCGCCGACGGGCGGTCCTCCGGGCGGGAGGAGAGCGTCGCCGTCAGGAGCCGGCGCAGGGGTTCGGGGTGGGCGCTCAGGTCCGGGGGTTCGTGGGACGTGCCCGCGATGCGGGTCGCGACGACCAGGCCGCCGCCCTCGCCGTACGGGTGGCGTCCCGTCGCCGCCTCCGCGGCGACGAGGCCGAGCGTGAACATGTCCGACGCCGGCGTCAGCGCACGGCCGAGCGCATGCTCCGGGGACATGTACTTCGGTGTGCCGACCATCCGCCCCACCGTGGTCAGCGCGGACGTGCTGTCGGCCGCGCGCGCGATGCCGAAGTCGAGCAGCCACGGCCCCTGCGCCGTCAGCAGCAGGTTGGCGGGCTTCACGTCCCGGTGGATCAGCCCGGCCGCGTGCACTGCGCTCAGCGCCCGCGCCGCGCAGGCGGCGAGGCGCAGGACGCAGTCGAGCGGCAGCGGGCCGAACTGGCCGAGGGCCTCGTCGAGCGGCAGCCCCGGCACGTAGCGCGTGGCGAGCCAGGGCCGTTCCGCCTCCGCGTCGTGGTCCACGACGGGCACCAGATGGCGGCCCTGGACCCTACGAGCTGCCTCCACCTCGCGGGCGAAACGGCGCCGGAACTTGTCGTTCTCGGCGTGCTCGCGGCGGATCAGCTTCAGCGCGACGGGCAGGCCGTCTTGGCGGCCGCGCGTGAGGAAGACCGTCCCCATGCCGCCTTCGCCGATCCGCGCCCTGAGGACGTACCCCGCGATCTCCCGCGGGTCCTCGTCCCGCAACGGTTCCGGCCCCCGCGTGCCCCTCATCCCGACCCCCCTCGCCGACGGCAGGGGAGCCTACCCCGCCGGCGTCACTTCTTCCCGCCGGTGAACTCCTCGTACGCCGCCACGACGTCTTTCGCGGGCCCGTCCATCCGCAGGACCCCCGCCTCCAGCCAGATCGCGCGGTCGCAGGTCTCGGTGATCGTGGAGTTGCTGTGGCTGACCAGGAAGACCGTGCCCGCCTCCTTGCGCAACTCGTCGATGCGCTGTTGGCTGCGGCGGCGGAAGCGGGCGTCCCCCGTCGACAGGGCCTCGTCGATGAGCAGGACGTCGTGGCTCTTGGCGGCGGCGATGGAGAAACGCAGCCGGGCGCCCATGCCGGACGAGTACGTGCGCATCGGCAGCGAGATGAAGTCGCCCTTCTCGTTGATGCCGGAGAAGTCGACGATGTCGTCGTACCGTTCGCGGATCTGCTCGCGGGTCATGCCCATCGCGAGGCCGCCGAGGACGACGTTGCGTTCGCCGGTGAGATCGGACATCAGGGCCGCGTTGACACCGAGGAGCGACGGCTGTCCGTGGGTCCAGACCTTGCCCCTGGCGGTGGGCAGCAGACCCGCGATGGCCTTCAGCAGGGTGGATTTTCCCGACCCGTTGGAGCCGATGAGGCCGATCGCCTCGCCCTTGTACGCGGCGAAGCTGACGCCCTTGACCGCGTGCACCTCGCGCACGCCCGGGGTGCCGCGCCGGGAGACGATCCGGCTGAGGGCGGAGGTGGCGCTGCCCCGGCCGGTGCGCGCGCCGTTGACCTTGTAGGTGATGTGGACGCCGTCGACGACGACGGTGGGGACGGGCTCTGCGGGGTCAGCCACGGCCGTACTGCTCCTCTGCCTTCCAGAAGTACACGAAACCGCCGGCGCCGAAGAGTACGGCCCACATCAGGGCGGCGGCCCACACGTGCGGGGGCAGCCGGTCGGCGGTGAAGGACTCGATGAACGCGAAGCGCACCAGGTCGATGTAGAGCGCGGCCGGGTTGTACCGGATCAGGGCGGCCACGAGGTGGGGCACCCGGTCGCTGCCGAGGACCTTGTCGATGGACCACATCACACCGGACGCGTACATCCAGGTGCGCAGGACGAACGGCATCAGCTGGGAGACGTCCGGGGCGCGGGCGGCGACGCGGGCCATGACCATCGACAGGCCGGTGTTGAACAGGGCCTGGAGGACGAGCGCGGGGACGGCGAGCAGCCAGGAGGCCCTCGGGAACTCGCCGAAGCAGAACAGGATGGCGACGAGCGCGCCGAGCGAGAAGAGCAGTTGTTGCAGCTGCTGGAGGGCGAGCGCGATCGGCAGGGAGGCGCGCGGGAAGTGCAGTGCGCGCACCAGCCCGATGTTGCCGGAGATCGCGCGAGTGCCGGCCATGATCGAGTTCGCCGTGAACGTCCAGATGAAGACGCCCGTGACGAGGAACGGCACGAAGTCGGGGACGTCGTCGCCGGTGCCGAGCAGCTTGCCGAAGATCAGGTAGTAGACGGCGGCGTTGAGCAGCGGGGTCGCGAGCTGCCAGACCTGTCCGAGCCGAGCCTGGCTGTACTGGGCGGTGAGCTTGGCGGTGGCGAACGCGGTGATGAAGTGCCGCCGCGACCAGAGCCGGCGGACGTACGCGCCGAGGGACGGTCGGGCGCCGCTGACGGTGAGGCCGTGGCGGGCCGCGAGCGCGGCGAGGTCGGTGGGCGGCGCGGGGGCGGCCGCGGAAGGCCGGGCAGGGGTGGCTGTGGTCACGCGGGGTCGCTTTCGTGTGACGGCGGAAAGCAGTCTTCGACGGAACGGGACCGTATCGTCGCTACGGCGAGGGTAGGACGGCCCCGCGTCGGAACGCAACCGTTTCGTCGTCACGAGTATGATTCCGGCCATGCCTACGGACTCCGGAACCCCGCGCCGCGCCCCCCGCGCCCCCGCCGGAGCCGCCGTGCTCCGCGAGGACGTGACCGACGCGATCCGCACAGCCGTCTTCGAGGAACTGGCGGCGGTCGGGTTCGCACGTATGTCGATCGAAGGGATCGCGCGGCGGGCGGGTGTCGGCAAGACGGCCGTCTACCGCCGCTGGAAGTCGAAGCTGTCGCTGGTGCTGGACCTGGTCTCGGCCGTCGCCGTCCAGGGCCTGCCCGCGCCGTCGACGGGATCGCTGTACGGGGACGTACGGGCACTGCTGGAGGTCGCGGCGCACGCGCTGCGTCACCCCTTGGCGTCGCAGGTCATCCCCGACCTGCTGGTGGAGTCGGCGCGCAACCCCGAGATCTCGGACGCGATCAAGGCCGCGCTGCTGGACAGCCAGCAGGGCGTGGCGGCGGTGGTCGTCCGCGAGGCCGTCGCCCGGGGGGAACTCCCCGAGGGCGCGGACGCGGACAGGGCACTGGACCTGATCGTCGGGCCGCTGTACTGGCGGCTGGTGGTGGTGCGGGGCGGGCTGCCGAAGGGATACCTGGACGGCCTGGCGAAGGCAGCGGTGGCGGCGCTGAAGGCGTGACGCCCCCGCGGCCGGAGTGCGGGGGTGGTGGCGGCGCTCACGGTTTGCCCCCGCGCCGGGCGCATTGCGGGGGCTGTCCTCGGCGCGTGTACCCGGTGCGCGCCCCCCGGTGTCACCCGTTCGGCTGAGGATGCGGTGCCCCGCTGACGGTGGCCCGGTTGCGTCCTCCGGAGAATGCCGGGTCAGGGGCCGCCCTGAAGAGGGCCGCGCCCCACCGAATGGACCTTCCGGGTGATTCGCGTGCCGGAACATTGCCAAAGATCGCAGCGCAGTCAACTGTCCAGCATTTAAGTGTGTTTATCGGTGCGAGCTGTTGACGTTGACGATTGCTACGTTCGGCGGCCATGGACCTGCGAATGCGAACGAAAACGGGAACGCTCGACGTGCGCCGGGCGCGAGCCGTCGTCATCGCCGTGTCGGCACTCGCCTTCGTCGCGAAAATGGTTCTGGCCGCTCTGTCGCGCGGACCCGCCGACGTCCGGATCTTCGACGCGTTCGCCCGGGCGATCGCCCAGGTCGGACCCGTTCGCATCTACGAACACCCGATGCCGGGCCTGCCCGTCTACAACCATCCGCCGCTCGCGAGCTGGATGCTTCTCGGGTTCGACGAACTGGACGAGCGAGGAATTCCGTTCGGTGCTTTGATCCGCACCCCCGCCTGCCTCGCCGATTTCGTCTCCGCCGTTCTCGTATTCGAGATTCTGCGCCGCCGCAGGTCCACCGCAACGGCCGTGGCGTGCGCCCTCGTCTGCGCCCTGAGCCCCGTGCTGTTCGCCACGTCCGGATATCACGGCAACACCGATTCAGTCGCCGTCATGTTCGCCGTCCTCGCCGCCTACCTCCTCGTCGACCGAGGCGCTCCGCTCGCCGCCGGGATCTCCGCTGCCGTCGCCGTGAGCATCAAGCTCATCCCGATCGTCGCGATCCCCGCCCTGATCGTGGCCGCCTTCCGTGCCGGGCGCCCCGCCTTCGTACGCTTCGGAGCCGGCCTCGCCGCCGTCCTGCTGGCGCTGTGGGGCCCGGTGCTCGCGACCGTGCCGGAGCCCCTGCGTGAAAAGGTCCTGGAATACAAGGGCGGGCGGGCCAGGCTGTGGGGCTTCGTGCGGTTCGCCGACTGGGCGGGCGCCTCCGACGAGTTCATCGCCGCCCTCCACAACGACTTCCACATCGTCTTCGTGCTCCTGTGCATGGCGGCCGGCGCCTGGCTCGCCTGGGTACGGCCCACCGCCCCCGCCTACGCGGTCGCCCTGTCGCTCACCCTGCTGCTCCTGCTCAGCACCGGCTCGGCCGTCCAGTACCTCGCCTGGCCCGTGGTCGGCCTGTGCCTGTTCGGCCTCTGGGAGGGCGCCGCGTACGGCGTGGTCGTCGGCACGGTCGCCGTATGCGTCTACTCCGGCGCCAGCGCCGTCCGCTGGTACGAGTGGGTCCTCCACCTCGCCGTCGTCGGCTGGCTGCTGCTCGCCGCCGGGATCGTGACCGGCCTGCGCCGCGTGCTCGCCGAGCCGCCCCTGATGCCCCCGGACCGGACGCTGCCCGTCGTGGGCCCAAGGGCGAGGAGCCGGGCCACCCCCGCATCCCCTGTCAACTGAAGCGAACCGACGAAAGAGTAGAAGCGCTGGTGATGGAGAGCACGCTGGAGAGCCCGCAGGCCGTCCCCGCGGACGGCCCGCCGGCCGGCCCGGGGCCGCGGATCGGCATCCTCGTGGTGGCGTACAACGCCGAGGCCACACTGGAGAAGACGCTCGACCGCATCCCGAAGGACTTCCGGTCCCGCATCGCCGAGATCCTCATCCTCGACGACGCGAGCAGCGACGAGACGTTCACGGCGGGCTGTCGCTGGTCCCAACTGGCGGGCATGCCGCCGACCGTCGTGATGCGGCACACCAAGAACCTCGGCTACGGGGGCAACCAGAAAGCGGGCTATGCGCTGGCCGCCGAACGCGGCCTCGACATCGTCGTCCTGCTGCACGGCGACGGCCAGTACGCCCCCGAGCTGCTGCCCGAGATGGTCGCCCCCATCGAACGCGGCGAGTGCGAGGCGGTGTTCGGCTCCCGGATGATGAACCCGGGCAGCGCCCTGCGAGGCGGCATGCCGTTCTACAAATGGCTCGGCAACCGCGTCCTCACCCGCTTCGAGAACGGGCTGCTCGGCTCCCGGCTCAGCGAGTTCCACTCCGGCTACCGCGCCTACAGCGTCGCCGCGCTGCGCCGGCTCCCCATCGACCGCAACACCGACGCCTTCGACTTCGACACCCAGATCATCGTCCAGATGATCGACGCGGGCATGCGGATCCACGAGATCCCCGTCCCCACGTACTACGGCGACGAGATCTGCTACGTCAACGGCATGCGCTACGCCAAGGACGTCGTCAAGGACGTCCTCGAATACCGGCTCGCGCTCAAGGGCTTCGGCACCTGCCCCTGGATCCCCAAGCCCGTCGAGTACGCCTTCAAGGAGGGCGACGGCTCCTCGCACGCGGCGATCCTGCGCCTCATGCGCACCATGCCGCCCGGCCGTGTCCTCGACGTCGGCTGCTCCGGCGGCCTGTTCGCCGAGCGCCTCGAAGCCCTCGGCCACACCGTCACCGGCCTGGACTTCGTCGAGGTGCCGGGCGTGCGGGAGCGCTGCACCGACTTCGTCCTCGCCGACCTGGAGGAGGGCCTGCCCCCGGACATCGCCACCGGCTACGACTACGTGATCGCCGGCGACGTCATCGAGCACCTCTCCCGGCCCGAACGCGTGCTGTGCGAGCTGCGGGAGGTCCTGCGCCCCGGCGGCCAACTGCTGCTGTCCGTACCGAACTTCAGCCACTGGTACGCACGGCTGCGCGTCGCCCTCGGGGTCTTCGGGTACGACCGGCGCGGCATCCTCGACGAGACGCACCTGCGCTTCTTCACCCGCGCCAGCCTGCGCCGCACGGTACGGGCGGCCGGCTACGACGAACTGCGGCTCACCTCCACCGGTGCGCCGTTCTGGTCCGTGCTCGGCGGCGGGCTCACGGCCAAGGTCCTGGGCGGAGCCTCCCGGCTGCTGACCCGTGTGCGGCCGACACTCTTCGGCTACCAGTACGTCGCAGTGCTCACCCCGCATGCGGCGCAGACGATCATCGCCGGGGAGCACGTCGATGTCCAAGACATTCTCAACCGCCAGTATGTCCCCGCCGAGCCGGCCGACCGCGTGGGTGCCTCGACCTGAGCCGGAGCCCCGGCCCCCGCGCAGGAGGAAGATCGTGACGCTGTCCAGCCTGTTGCTGCTGCTCTTCGCGGTGTTCTCGTCGGCGGGCGGCCAGATCATGCTCAAGCACGGCATGCGGTCCGCCGCCGCGGCCGTCCAGCACGGCGGCGGCTCGCTCGTGATGCGGGCCGCGACGACCCCGTGGGTCGTCATCGGGCTGCTCGTCTTCGCGGTCTCCGCCGTGGCGTGGATGTCGACCCTGGCGCGCCTGCCGCTGAACTTCGCGTACCCCTTCAACGCCCTGGGGTACCTGCTGATCGTGCTCGCGAGCTCCACGGTGCTGGACGAGCGGACGTCCCTGTGGACCTGGGGCGGATCGCTGATGGTGGTGGCCGGGCTGGTCACGGTGATGGCGGGCCAGCAGAGCTGAGGGGCGGCCGCGCCTCTCGGCTCCGACCCGGCAGCGGTTCCTCCGGACGCTGAGGCGGCCCGGTTCCGGAGAACCGGGCCGCCCCCGCGCACGTACCGTCACTTGACGGCGCCTGCCATGACGCCGGAGACGAACTGCCGCTGGAAGGCGAAGAACACGATCAGCGGAATGATCATCGACACGAACGCGCCGGGCGCGAGCACGTCGATGTTGTTGCCGAACTGCCGTACCTGGCGCTGGAGCGCGACCGTGATGGGCGCGGACTCGGAGTCCGCGAAGATCAGCGCGACCAGCATGTCGTTCCACACCCACAGGAACTGGAAGATGCCCAGCGAAGCGATCGCCGGTCCGCCCAGCGGCATCACGACCCGGGTGAACAGGCGGATCTCGCCCGCGCCGTCGAGCCGGGCCGCCTCCAGCAGCTCTCTGGGGATCTCCGCGAAGAAGTTGCGCAGCAGGAAGATCGCGAAGGGCAGGCCGAAGGCGACGTGGAAGAGGATCACGCCGATCGTCGTCTCGAAGATGCCGATCACACCGAACAGCTCGGACACCGGCACGAGCGCGACCTGCACGGGCACGACGAGCAGGCCGACGACCACCATGAACCACCAGTCGCGCCCCGGGAACTCCATCCACGCGAAGGCGTATCCGGCGAGCGCGCCGATCACCACGACGAGCACGGTCGCCGGGACGGTGATCAGGACGGTGGAGACGAGGGAGTCGGTGATCGCCTCGTTCTTCAGGAGGTCGGCGTAGTTCTCGGTGGTGAGCTGGGCGGGCGCGGTCAGGACCTCCCACCAGCCGCTCGCGGCGATGTCGCCGGGGCTGCGGAGGGAGGAGAGCAGCAGACCGATGGTCGGCATCAGCCAGAACAGGGCGGCGAGGACGAGAAAGACGCGCAACGCGCCGCCGCCGGTGCGGGCGGCGACGCGGGTGGCGAGCGACTGCTTCGCCTTGACGGGCGCATCGCCGGTGCCCGCCGTGCTGCTTATGGTGGTCATCGCCCCGCCTCCTTCCGCATGCGCCTGATGTTGCTGTGTCTGCCCGGGGGGCGACCCCCGGACCCCCGGCAGGGGGCGGGCGCGGTGCGGCGAGCTCTCATCGCCCCGCCTCCTTCCGCATGCGCCTGATGTTGAAGAACATCACCGGCAGCACCAGCAGAAGCAGCAGCACCGCGATCGCGCTGCCGAGTCCGAGGTGCGCGTCGGTGCCGAACGACGAGCGGTACAGCTGGAGCGCCAGTACGTTCGCGTCGTCCTGGGACGAGCCCGGCGCGATGATGAACACCAGGTCGAAGATCTTCAGCACGTTGATCATCAGCGTCACCAGCACCACCGCGAGCACGGGCGCCAGCAGCGGCACGGTCACCCTGCGGAAGACCTGCCACTCGTTCGCGCCGTCCACGCGTGCCGCCTCCAGCAGTTCGCGCGGCACGCTCGCGAGCCCCGCCGCGATCAGCACCATCGCGAAACCGGCCCACATCCACACGTAGCTGCCGATGATGGCGGGTGTGACGAGGTTCGGGCCGAGCCAGTTCACGCCGTTGTACGGCTCGCGGAAGTTCTCCGCGGGCAGCCGCAGCAGCGCACCGTCCGCCGAGGCGGGCAGCGTGAACCGCCCGTCCGCTCCGGCCCGCGCCTCCGCGACGACCTTGCCGTCCTTGACCGCCTCCACCCTGATGCCCTTGAGCCCGAGTTCCTTGGCGTCGACGACGTTCGGCTTCCCGCCGCCGCCCCGGGTGAAGTCCAGCCAGGCCGTGCCGGTGATCCCGTCGCCGGCGGCCTCCGGCGCCTTCGCGGGCTCCGCGTCCGACGGCATCTTCGCCGGCGCCACCCCGACCAGCGGCAAATGGACGGGAGTCCCGGCCGAGACCGGCTCCTTCGTGACGAACGAACCGCCGCCGCCCGCCCTCAGCGGATGCACCGGCAGCGGATGCGCCTTGGGGAAACCGGCGGACTCGCTGAACGTGTCGTGCACGCCGACCCAGACCGCGTTGGCGACCCCGCGCTCCGGGTCCTGTTCGTACACCAGCCGGAAGATGATGCCCGCGGCGAGCATCGAGATCGCCATCGGCATGAAGACGATCAGCTTGAACGCCGTGCCCCAGCGGACCCGTTCCGTCAGCACCGCGAAGATCAGCCCCAGCGCGGTGGAGACCGTCGGTGCGACGACCACCCAGATCGCGTTGTTCTTGACCGCGGTCAGGATGGTGTCGTCGGTGAAGATCTCGACATAGTTGTCCAGCCCGGCGAAACCGGTGCCGGGCTGGTCGAAGAAGGACCGGTAGAGCGAGTACCCGATCGGGTAGACCACGAGCGCGCCCAGCAGCACGAGAGCGGGCAGCAGGAACCCCGCCGCCACGACTTTACGTGTGCCTGTCACGCTCTTGCGTTTGTCGGCGGGGGGCACCGGACGGGCCGGCCCCCCCGCGGTCGCGGCCGCCACGGCTTCAGCTCTTGTACGCCTTGGCCGCGTCGGCCTCCAGCCGCTGCTGGATGCCCGCGACGTCCTTCGGGTTCTTGAGGAAGTCCTGGAGCGCCTTCCACTCGCCCTTGCCCGGCGTGCCGCCGAACGACTGCGGCATCTGGTCCGACATGTCGAAGCGGAAGTTGTCGCCGGCGGCGATCAGCGCCTTGGCGATGCCGCGCTGCACATCGTTCGGGTACGCGGCCACGTCGAGGGACTTGTTGGGCGAGATGAAGCCGCCCGCCGCCGCCGAGATCGCCGCCGCGTCGGGCGAGGCGAGGAACGTCAGCAGCGCCTGCGCGCCCTTGCTGTCCTTCAGCGCCACGGCCGCGTCGCCACCGGTCACCACGGGGGCCTCCGCGCCGACCGCGGGGAACGGGAACACCTTGGCGTCCGTGCCGATCCCGGCGTCCGTCTGGGCGATGTTGACCGTCACGAAGTCGCCCTCGAACACCATCGCGGCCTTGGGCTGGTCACCGCCGCTGAACGTCTGCGTGACGGAGGCCGGGAACTCGGTCTGCAGCGCGCCGTCCGCGCCTCCCGCGATCAGCGACGGTTTGCCCCACAGCTCGGCGAGCGTGGTGAGCGCATCCTTCACCGACGGGTCGGTCCACGGGATCTCGTGCTTGGCGAGCTGGTCGTACTTCTCCGGGCCCGCCTGCGAGAGATACACGTTCTCGAACCAGTCGGTGAGTGTCCAGCCGTCCGCGCCCGCGACCGACACCGGCGTGACACCGGACGCGGAGATCGTCTCCGCCGTCGACAGGAAGTCCTTCCACGTCTTCGGCGCGGTCGCGCCCGCGTTCTCGAAGACCGCGTTGTTGTACCAGATCAGGGACTTGTTGGCGGCCTTGTAGTAGACGCCGTACTGGGTGCCGTCCACCGCGCCGAGGTCCTGCCAGCCCTGCGAGTAGTTCTTCGCCAGCTGTGCCTTGGCCTCGGGGCCGACCGGCTTGGCCCACTTGCGCTGCACGGCCTGCTGGATGGCGCCGACCTGCGGCAGCATCGCCACGTCCGGCGGGCTGCCACCCGCGATCTTCGTGCCGAGGAAGTTGACGATCGGGTCCTGGGCGGGGACGAAGGTGACGTTCGCGCCTGTGCGTTTCTCGAACTCGTCCAGGACCTTGGTGAAGTTCTCCTGCTCCGGGCCGCTCCAGACGGCCGCGACCTGGACGGTCTCGCCGTCCAGCTTGGGCAGCTGAACGGTCGTCGTCGGCTTGGTGGTCTGGGCTTCCTTCGGCTTGTCGGCGCCGCTGTCGCCACCACAACCGGTGATGGCGAGCGCGCCGATGGCGGCGAACGCCACCGCGGCCCTGCTCGTACGAAGAGTTGTGCGCATTGCTGCCCCGTCTCTCCTGTGCGCTGCTGTCCCGTGACAGCCAGGTCTACGCCCGAGCTGCGGGTGTCGCAATACCGCCCCCGGCGTCTATCGGCCTTTCGTGATGGGCTTGTGACGCTATGTCAGGCGTATGGCTCACGGTCCGCCGCGCTCATTCTCTCGCCGCGTTGACGGTCCGCCACGGTGACGGTCCGCCGCGCCCGCGGCCCGGCGGACCCGGGTCAGGGGTGCGCCGGAATGAGGGGCGGAACCGGACCGGCGTTGACCGACTGCGCGGCCCGCTGGAGCGCGCTCGCGAGCAGCGCCAGGTCCGTCGGCCCGTTGCCCAGCTCCCGGACGGGGCGGCGGGCCGGCGGATCGCCCATGCGCTCCCACTCCAGCGGCACGACCGTGGGACGCAGCGTGGCCGTCCTCGGTATGCGGCCCGTGACGCGGCCGCTCTGGAACGGTGTCACCCGGCCGTCCGGATGCCCCAACCGGCCCCGGCCGGGCGCCGGGTCGTCAGGACCGGGGGCCACGGGCGGCGCCTCCAGCACCACGCGCAGCCGGGCTCCCTCCGCCAGCCGCGTGTCGGCGGTCCGGTCCGGACGTGACGACGTCGCCACCAGATGCACACCCAGCCGCTCGCCATCCCTGGCGACCGCCTCCAGAGCCCGTACGACCGAGCCGGCCGCCGGGCGGCCCGGACTGCCGAGCGCCGGGGCCACCAGCGCGTCGAAGTCGTCGACCAGCACCACCAGACGCGGCAGCGGGTCCGGCTCCTGGCTCTGCGTACGCCCGCCGGGGCGCAGCCGCAGCGTCCCCGACGCGGGCGAGTCCAGATCGCCGCGCTGCTCGGCGGGACTCGGCCCGCGCTGGCCGACCATGCGGCCCGTGACCTCGCGCCGCGCCTGCCACTCGGCGAAGGCGGCTCCGTCGAGCAGCTCCGCGCGGCGCGTGAGCTCGGCGCCCAGGGCCTGCGCGAACACCCGCATCCGGACCGGGTCGCTCGCCACCAGGTGCTCGGTGACGTGTGGCAGCTCCGTGCACGCCGCCAGGCCCTCACCGCGCTCGCCGCCCGCGCCGTCCACCAGCAGCAGGCCGAGCCGGTCGGGGCGGCCGGCGGCGGCCAGGGAGGCGGCGACCGCGCGCAGCAGCTCGGTGCGGCCGCTGCCCGCGGGGCCCTCGATCAGCAGGTGCGGGCCCTCTTGGGCGAGGTCGACGACGAGCGGGCCGCGTGGCCCGGAGCCGAGGACCACCGTGCCGTCGGCCGCCGATGCCCAGCGGGCCATCAGCGAGGCGGGCGTGGCCCGGGCGAGCTCCAGCTCGTCCAGCAGCCGGGCCGACTGCGGCAGCGCCGCGACCCGGCCCGGGTGTGTAGGAGCGCCCTCGGCGCGCAGGGGCGCGAGCGCGCGCCCGAAACGCTCCGCCCACGCCGGTGACACCGCGTCCACCGCGCCGACCGTGCCATGACCCGCGGGCCGCCCTCCGGCGACCCGCAGCAGCCGCAGCGCCGTCGCCACGTCACCGCTGAGCATCGCGACCGCACCGCACTCACGGAAAGGCAGCGACGCCGCGCACGCGGACTCGTAGGTCGCCGCAACGGGGGAGAGAGGGGAGGCGGCCGCGGTCTCGGCCAGGCAGATCAGGTGGATCCCGGCGGCCGGGCCCGCGCCCGCGAGCCGCGCGGTGCTCTCGCGCAGTGCGGCGGACCCGGGGTCGCCGTCGAGGATCACGACAGTACGCGGGCCTGTGTGCCGGTCGGCCGCGTCCGAGACGGCCCTGCGGTCCGCGCTCGGCCAGCCCTGGCCGAGCGGCCCCTCGTCGAGTCTGCGCGTCAGCTCGGCGGCGCGGGCGGTGGCCTGGTCGCGGTCGTAGGCGAGGAGAAGCCGGCAGTCCTGGCCGTGCGCGGGGCGCAGATGCGGCAGCCAGCCCAGCCATGCCCATTCGCTCCGGCGCTCCTCCAGACTCCGGGAGCGGTCGGTGCTGATCAGCACGATCTCCAGGTCGGAGGGCGCGTGCAGCGCGGCGAGCTGGGCCACGGCGGAGCGGGCGAGTCCGGCCAGGCGCGCCCGGGGACCGGCCAGCCCGAGCGAGCCCGCCTCGCGCAGCGCGACGGTCACCGGCACGGAGGGCAGCTCGGCCCGGTCGGTCGTACCGAGCCGGATCACGAGGGACTCGGGGTGGTCGGGGCCGCGCTCCCACAGCCGGGGGCCGGGACCGAGCGCGGTGAGCAGCACGGCGGCGGGGTCGGGCCACGCCTGGACGGCGGGCGGCCCCGAGGCGGCCTCGGGCCCGGCGGCCTCGTACGACTCGGGCACGCGCGCGTCACGGCCGCCGGCGAGCCGCCGCGCCCAGGCTCCGATGCCGCGGCGCCGGGCGGTGGCCCCCTCGGGGGCACGGCTGCGGGCCGGCTCCTCGCCGGACACGTCGAGCGCCCGCCCGTGCGTTTCGCCGCCGGCGGGGTCGTACTGCGCGGGCACGCGCGGGCTCGCGGAGTCGGTCCGGTAGGTCTGCGAGCCGCGTGCCCCGAGGGACGGCCCGTCGCCGCCTTCGCCGCCGTGCCGGTACGCGTCCGTCGTCCCGGACCACTGCCCACGACGCCCGCCCGCGCCCGGGTCCTGCGGCGTGCTGCCCCGCCCGTACGACTCCGCCGACTCGGCCCACGCGCCTGCGCCGGGCTGTCCGTACGCGTCCGGCTGCCCCGCCCACCGGGGCCTGCGGCCGTCCGTGCCGCCGGGTGCTTCGGCACCGGACGGGTGGGCCTGCGGCGCGGGGGGCACCCGCAGGTGGCCCTCGCCGTCCGGGGCCGTTCGCAGCGGCTCCGGCGGCGGCGTGGCCGTCAGGCGCAGCGTCGACTCGCCAAGGCGCAGCAGCGCGCCCGCCGGGAGGCGGACCGGGCGGGTGTCGACGGACGCGCCGTCGACCGTCGTGCCGTTCGTCGAGCCCAGGTCCGCGACCGTCACCCGGCCGTCGTCCGCGACCGTCACCGCGCAGTGCAGCCGGGAGACGTCAGGATCGTCCAGCGGCACATCGGCGTCGGCCGAGCGGCCGACGCTGATCCGTCCGCCGTGCAGCAGATGGACCCCGCCCGCGTCCGGACCGGCCACGACATGGAGCTGCGCCGCAGCGTCCGCGGCGTGCGAGTCGTCGTCGACGGGGGACTGGAGGGAGAGGACGGCGCCGTCCACCAGCGGCGGCTCGCCGAGCGTGCGCCGCTGGGGGTCGAGACGCTCCTGTCCCGCGTAGAGCACGACGGTGCCCGAGGCCTCGGGGCCGGAGACGGCGGCGGCCAGACCGGAGGCCACCGCGGCCAGCGCGGTCCCGGTGGGCGCGGTGACCAGCACGTCGCAAGGGCGCCCCGCGGTCGCGGACGACCCCCCGCGCGGCGCGAGCACAGTCAGCCGGATCTGCATCGCCGTCAGCAATCCCTTCTGCGCGGGGTACCCGGCAGGGGAGCCGCCCTGATCGCCCCCCGCCCGGCAGGTCGGCACGAGCCATGGGCTCCCTCCCACGGCCATGTGCTGAGGGCATCCTCGCACCTGCCGCCGACAACACGCCCGGGCCCCACCCGTAAGTGATCTTGAATGATCGGCTCTGGGCGCAAAAGTGCCTGGTTGGAAAGGAACCGGAAGGCCCGCACCCGCCGATCGTGAGGTTCGCTGCACGCCCGCGCGGCAACCATCCGTACGATGCCCGCGTCTGTTCTTCGAACAGGGGCACCGGGCCGAGCGCCGCCGGTGATCCGTTCGGCACCATTACAGTGGGTCGGACACCCGGCGGCCCGCAGGATCAAAGGATCAACGGCAGCCCGGGTTCCAGAGGACCGACCAGCAGGGAGCGCATGACGTGCGGCCGGTAGGCAGCAAGTACCTGCTCGAGGAGCCGCTCGGGCGCGGCGCCACGGGCACCGTCTGGCGAGCCCGTCAGAGGGAGACCGCGGGCGCCGAGGCCGCCGTGGCGGGACAGCCCGGCGAGACCGTCGCGATCAAGGTCCTCAAGGAGGAGCTCGCGAACGACGCGGACGTGGTGATGCGCTTCCTGCGGGAGCGCTCCGTCCTCCTGCGGCTCACCCATCCGAACATCGTGCGCACCCGCGACCTGGTGGTCGAGGGCGACCTCCTCGCCCTCGTCATGGACCTGGTCGACGGCCCCGACCTCCACCACTACCTGCGCGACAACGGCCCGCTGTCCCCGGTCGCCGCCTCCCTGATGACGGCCCAGATCGCCGACGCGCTCGCGGCCAGCCACGCCGACGGCGTCGTCCACCGCGACCTCAAGCCGGCGAACGTCCTGCTGAAGACCGACGCCGACGGCCAGATGCACCCGATGCTGACGGACTTCGGCATCGCGCGTCTCGCCGACTCTCCGGGCCTGACGCGCACGCACGAGTTCGTCGGCACCCCGGCGTATGTCGCACCCGAGTCCGCCGAGGGCCGCCCGCAGACCTCCGCCGTCGACATCTACGGCGCGGGCATCCTGCTGTACGAGCTGGTCACCGGCCGGCCCCCGTTCGCGGGCGGTACGGCACTCGAAGTGCTGCACCGGCACCTCAGCGAGGAGCCCCGCCGCCCCACCACCGTCCCCGAGCCGCTGTGGACGGTCATAGAGCGCTGCCTGCGCAAGGAGCCCGGCGAGCGGCCCAGCGCCGAGAACCTCGCCCGCGGCCTGCGCACGGTCGCGGCCGGCATCGGTGTGCACTCCAACGCCGCCCAGGTCGACGCCGCCCTCGGTGTTGCCGCGCTGCTCGCGCCCGACCCGGCCCCGGCGCCCGTCCCCGAGGCGCCCGGCGCCGCGGACCCGACGCAGGTCCTGCCGAACACCGGCGGCGGCGCCGCGTACGACCCGTCGGCAGCGACGAGCGTCATGCCGCAGACCGGGCGGCCGGGCGGCGGGGCCGACCCGACCTCCGTGATGCCTCCCGTCCCGCCGGGCGACGCTCCGCGTCCCGAGGAGCCGCACCCCTGGCAGTCGCAGCTGCGCGCGGCCCGCGACCGCAACGAGCAGACGCAGGTGCAGTACCTGGACCCGAGCCAGGACCCCCTGCGCCGCCGCCCCCAGCGGCAGGCACCGCAGCCGCAGCCGCCGCAGCGTCAGCAGCGGCCCCAGCCGCAGCCGTACCCGCCGCAGCCCCAGCGCCCCCAGCCCCAGCCGTACGCGCCGCAGCAACAGCCGTACGCGCCCCGGCAGGCGCCGCCCCAGCAGCCGCGGCCGCCGCGCGAGCCGCGTCGGCGCAGCGCCAACCCGGTCCGCATCCCCGGGCTGGGCTGTCTCAAGGGCTGCCTGGTCATGGTCGTGCTGTTCTTCATCGGCGGCTGGTTGATCTGGGAACTCACGCCGCTCCAGGGCTGGATCGCGGAGGGCAAGAGCTACTGGACCGCGATCGGTGACGCGATCTCCACCGTCACCGACTGGATCTCGACGATCGGCGAGGCGAAGGACACCGCCGATCAGATCCAGAACCAGCAGTAACAGCGGTAACTCTGTCGTTTTGTCGACTTCTGCGGGCTGATTTGTCCCGCAGAAGTGGAGGTTGGTGTCATCCGGGGCACACAGGTCCCCGACGCCCGCGTACGTTATGGGGCAACGCCAGCCGCTGAGGGAGCAGTCTTGGCACGGAATATCGGCAGCCGGTACACGGCCCATCAGATCCTGGGGCGGGGAAGCGCCGGCACGGTGTGGCTCGGCGAGGGACCCGAAGGGCCCGTCGCCGTCAAGCTGTTGCGCGAGGACCTGGCCTGCGACCAGGAACTGGTCGGCCGCTTCGTCCAGGAGCGCACGGCCCTCCTCGGACTCGACCATCCCCGGGTCGTCGGCGTCCGCGACCTCGTCGTCGACGGCAACGACCTCGCGCTGGTCATGGACCTCGTACGCGGCACCGATCTGCGCACCCGGCTCGACCGCGAGCGCCGGCTCGCGCCCGAGGCCGCGGTCGCGATCATCGCGGACGTCGCCGACGGCCTCGCCGCCGCCCACGCGGCCGGGGTCGTGCACCGGGACGTCAAGCCGGAGAACATCCTGCTCGACATGGAGGGCCCGCTCGGCCCCGCCGGGTCGCACCCGGCGCTGCTGACCGACTTCGGCGTCGCCAAGCTGATCGACACCCCGCGCCGCACCAAGGCCCTGCGCGCCACGGGCGGCGGCACCCCCAACCCCTCGGGGATCATCGGTACCCCGGACTACATCGCGCCCGAGATCGTCGAGGGCCTGCCGCCCCGCGCGGCCGTCGACATCTACGCGCTGGCCACCGTGCTGTACGAGCTCCTGGCCGGTTTCACGCCCTTCGGCGGCGGCCACCCGGGCGCCGTCCTGCGCCGCCACGTCACCGAGACAGTGGTCCCGCTGCCCGGTATCCCCGACGAGCTGTGGCAGCTGATCGTCCAGTGCCTGGCCAAGGCACCCGCCTCCCGGCTGCGCGCCTCCGAGCTGGCGCACCGGCTGCACGACCTGCTGCCGATGCTCGCCGGCATGCCGCCGCTGGACGTCGACGAGCCCGACGCGGAACCCGCCCCCGAGCCGTACGAGGACGTCGCGCCTCCTGGCCGGGGCGAGCACCGCCGCCGTGGCGCGGTCCCGCTCGTCCCCGGCTCGGCCCCTGCCGACTCCAATCGCGACACCCACACCTCGATGCGGGTGCCCGCCCCGGACGAGCTCGCGGGCGGCGCGCACGGCACCGCCCGCGCGCCCCGCGCCCCCGGCCAGCGCCGTCCCGGCTCCGCCCGCAACCGATCGGCCTCGGTGCGCAAGCGCCGCATCACTCTGGGTGTCGCCGCCGTGGTGCTGGCGGCGGCCGTGGGGGTCGGCGGCTGGCTGGCCACGAGCGGCGACGAGACCGGGCCGGCGCCGGGGGAGACGCAGCAGTCGGCCCCCTCGGAGCCGTAGATTCCGGCCGGCCCGGCCCCGTTCCCGGGGCCGTACCACGAGGGCCGGACCGGGGCCAGCGCTGGTTCGGCCGCTCAGCCGTTACGCTGGACCCGTGGCAGTCGTCGATGTTTCCGAAGAGCTGAAGTCCCTATCCTCGACCATGGGGTCGATCGAGGCCGTTCTGGACCTCGACAGGATGAGGGCAGACATCGCCGCGCTCGAGGAGCAGGCGGCGGCACCGTCCCTGTGGGACGACCCCGAGGCGGCGCAGAAGATCACGAGCAAGCTTTCGCACCTCCAGGCGGAGGTCCGCAAGACCGAGGCGCTCCGCGGCCGTATCGACGACCTCGAGGTGCTCTTCGAGCTCGCCGAGGCCGAGGACGACCCGGACACCCGGGCCGAGGCCGAGGTCGAGCTGGAGGCCGTGCGCAAGGCGCTGGACGAGATGGAGGTCCGCACCCTCCTGTCCGGCGAGTACGACGAGCGCGAGGCGCTGGTCAACATCCGCGCCGAGGCCGGAGGCGTCGACGCCGCCGACTTCGCCGAGCAGCTCCAGCGCATGTACCTGCGCTGGGCCGAGCGGCACGGTTATGGCACCGAGGTCTACGAGACGTCGTTCGCGGAAGAGGCCGGCATCAAGTCGACCACCTTCGTCGTCAAGGCTCCGTACGCGTACGGCACCCTCTCCGTCGAGCAGGGCACCCACCGTCTGGTGCGCATCTCGCCCTTCGACAACCAGGGCCGCCGCCAGACGTCCTTCGCGGGCGTCGAGGTGCTGCCGGTCGTCGAGCAGTCCGACCACGTCGAGATCGACGAGTCCGAGCTGCGCATCGACGTGTACCGCGCGTCCGGCCCCGGCGGCCAGGGCGTCAACACCACCGACTCGGCGGTGCGCATCACGCACATCCCGACCGGCATCGTGGTCTCCTGCCAGAACGAGCGCTCGCAGATCCAGAACAAGGCGAGCGCGATGAACGTCCTCCAGGCGAAGCTGCTCGAGCGCCGCCGCCAGGAGGAGCAGGCCAAGATGGACGCCCTCAAGGGTGACGGCGGCAACTCCTGGGGAAACCAGATGCGTTCGTACGTCCTGCACCCCTACCAGATGGTCAAGGACCTGCGTACCGAGTTCGAGGTGGGCAATCCGCAGTCGGTGCTCGACGGCGAGATCGACGGCTTCCTGGAGGCCGGAATTCGCTGGCGCAAGCAGCGGGAGAAGTAAATCCTCGCTTTGTCGACAAGGGAACTGCCGCCCACGGGGCGGCAGTTCCCTTTTATGTCACAGTTGCATCCCCGCAGGTCAGTCAACTGACAGTATTTCGGACATCGCGCCCGCAACGACCTTGACGGTGTTGCAAAAACTGGGAAAGCTGACGCGCGGCATGCGTGTTTCGCGGGGCGCGTGTTGAACGGGGGAGCGGTACGAACCCCTGGTCCGGCTGCCCCGGGCGCTGTCCTGATGACGATGAGCTACTGGGGGTAGCAAACATATGACGAACAAGACGCGGGTTCGTGTCGCGCGCATAGCCGCGGGTGCGGTGATCGCCGCCGGCGCGTCGCTCACCGCCGCAGGTGCGGCACAGGCCTTCGACCTGGGCGCCTCGGTCGAGGTCGGCGGTGTCGAGGTCCAGGCCGGCATTAGCGACGAGTGCGAGATCGACCCGACGCTCTGCCAGAGCGGCGGAGGGGACGGTGGCGCTGACGGCGGTGCCGACGGTGGCGCCGATGGCGGTGCTGACGGCGGTGCCGACGGTGGCGCCGATGGCGGTGCTGACGGCGGTGCCGACGGTGGCGCTGACGGTGGTGCTGACGGCGGTGCCGATGGTGGCGCTGACGGCGGTGCCGACGGCGGTGTCATCGGTGGCCTGATCGGCGGCACGGACGGTGGCGCTGATGGCGGTGCTGACGGCGGTGCCGATGGTGGTGCTGACGGCGGTGCCGATGGTGGCGCCGATGGTGGCGCTGACGGCGGTGCCGATGGTGGCGCCGATGGTGGTGCTGATGGTGGTGCTGACGGCGGCGCTGACGGTGGCGCCGACGGTGGCGCTGACGGCGGTAACCAGAACGGCGGTGCCGACGGCGGTAACCAGAACGGTGGCACCGACGGCGGCAACGAGAACGGCGGCGGCGACGGTGGCAACGACACCGACCCGAACGGCGGCGTGATCGACGGTGACGGAACCGACACCGACAACGCCGGCTCGCAGCCCGTCGAGCAGGGCCAGGGCAAGGACGAGCTGTCCGGTACCGGCAACGGCGGCGAGCTCGCCGAGACCGGCGCCGCCGAGACCACGTTCCTGCTGCTGGGCGCCGCGACGATGATCGCCGGTGGCATCGGTTTCCGTATGCTCCCGCGTCTCGTCGGTGGCGGCCGCGCCGCTGTCTGAGCGGTACGTGACGTAACGAGCGCATAGCGCGACAGAAGGGCCCGGGTGCCGAGCACCCGGGCCCTTCTTCGTCCTTGACGACCTCGCGGAGGAGCTACGCGGTCCTGTACGCCGCCAGCATCGCCACTGTCGTTATCAGAGCCACCAGCAGCGCCAGCAGCATCACGGGGCTCATTGCGCCGAACGGGCCCTCCTGCTGGAGGCGCTCACGGTTGGCCCGGCAGACCGGGCAGCGGCCCTCGGCAACAGGTGCCGCGCAGTTGGCGCACACCAATCGGTCATAGGTCATGCGCTCTCCTCCTCCCGCGCACCGGAGCCGCAGGCGCGGACCGTCAGCACATTTCTCTCCCGACAACGCACGGGGAAACGCCACTGTTCCCCTACCACTGTGCCAGCTCGCGCGCTTTTCGGCGCGCCCCGCCGGATTGCACCCGATCCGCGACGCGACAAAAGGTGCAAGTCAGGACGGTGCATGCATGGCGCGTGCCGGTTCGCGTAAGGTCACGCTCACCTACTCCCGGCCGACCGTGGTGCACTCGTGATCCGATTCGACAACGTCTCCAAGAGCTACCCCAAGCAGAACCGACCTGCCCTGCGCGACGTCTCCCTCGAAATCGAGAAGGGCGAGTTCGTCTTCCTCGTGGGGTCGTCGGGTTCCGGCAAGTCCACGTTCCTGCGGCTCGTCCTTCGGGAGGAGCGCGCCAGCCAGGGCATGGTCCATGTCCTCGGCAAGGACCTGGCCCGCCTGTCCAACTGGAAAGTGCCGCACATGCGGCGCCAGCTGGGCACCGTCTTCCAGGACTTCCGCCTCCTGCCCAACAAGACCGTCGCGGAGAACGTGGCGTTCGCCCAGGAAGTCATCGGCAAGCCGCGCGGTGAGATCCGCAAGGCCGTGCCGCAGGTCCTCGACCTCGTCGGGCTCGGCGGGAAGGAGGACCGGATGCCCGGTGAGCTCTCCGGCGGTGAGCAGCAGCGCGTGGCGATCGCCCGTGCCTTCGTCAACCGCCCGATGCTGCTGATCGCGGACGAGCCGACCGGAAACCTCGACCCGCAGACGTCGGTCGGCATCATGAAGCTTCTCGACCGCATCAACCGCACCGGGACGACCGTGGTGATGGCGACGCACGACCAGAACATCGTCGACCAGATGCGCAAGCGCGTCATCGAGCTCGAGCAGGGCCGTCTCGTACGCGACCAGGCACGCGGCGTCTACGGCTACCAGCACTGAGCCCGGACAGACTGAAAGGCTGAAAGCACGCCATGCGCGCCCAGTTCGTCATGTCGGAGATCGGTGTCGGTCTCCGTCGCAATCTCACGATGACGTTCGCCGTCATCGTCTCCGTCGCCCTGTCGCTGGCTCTCTTCGGTGGTGCGCTGCTCATGCGTGAGCAGGTCAACACCATGAAGGACTTCTGGTACGACAAGGTCAACGTCTCCATCTTCCTGTGCAACAAGAACGACGCGGCCACCTCGCCCCAGTGCGCCAAGGGCGCCGTCACCAGTGCGCAGAAGGAACAGATCGAGTCCGATCTGAAGAAGATGGACGTCGTCGACACCGTCGACCACGAGACGGCCGAGCAGGCGTACAAGCACTACAAGGAGCAGTACGGCGACACCCCCATCGCGTCCACGATCACGCCGGACCAGATGCAGGAGTCGTTCCGGGTCAAGCTGCACGACCCGGAGAAGTACAAGGTGGTCGCGACCGCGTTCGCCGGCCGGGACGGTGTGCAGTCCGTCCAGGACCAGCGCAACATCCTGCAGAACCTCTTCGACCTGATGAACGGCATGCGCATCGCCGCCCTGTGCGTCATGGGTCTGATGCTGGTGATCGCGATGATGCTCATCGTCAACACCGTGCGCGTATCGGCGTTCAGCCGACGGCGTGAGACCGGAATCATGCGCCTGGTGGGAGCGTCCAGCTTCTACATCCAGACGCCGTTCATCATGGAGGCCGCCGTCGCCGGTGCGCTCGGCGGCGGTGTCGCCTGCGTGATGCTGCTCGTCGGCCGGTACTTCCTCATCGACAACGGCCTTGCCCTTGCCGACAAGATGCAGTTGGTGAACTTCATCGGCTGGGACTCGGTTCTGGCCGTCCTGCCCCTGATCCTCGTGATCGGTCTGCTGATGCCCGCTGTTGCGGCTTTCATCGCATTGCGCAAGTACCTCAAGGTGTGACAAGCGCCCCGGGCGTCGTACGGTCAACGGCCGTACGGCGCCCTTTGCTTGTCCTAGACTCGACGCCATGTCGGGACCCGAGTTCAGTACCCGGCCCCACGGCATCCGCCGCGGGGCAGCCCTGACCTTGGTCTTCGCGACCGTCCTCGCCACCGCCGCCGCCACCGGCGGCCTGCCGAGCGAGGAGCACGAGACGTCGCGCAGACTCTCCGTCCGCGCGGTGGCCCAGGCCGTGGACCGCGACGCGGTGGCCCGCGCCGCCGCCGAGGCGATGGCTGACGGCAAGTCGGGCACCGAGGCTGCCGAGCAGTTCGTCAGCCGCAGCGGCGACCGCTGGAGCGCGGTGTACGACAGCAAGGAGTACGAGGAGTTCGAGAACGCCCTCGACGGCGCGTACACCGGCGTGGGCCTGCGGACCCGGCGCACCGGCGGCCGCACCGAGGTCGCCGAGGTCCAGAAGGGCGGCCCCGCGGACCGGGCCGGCATCCGTGCCGGCGACCGGCTGCGGACCGTGGACGGTCAGGAGGTCGCCCGGCGTCCGGTCACCGATGTCGTGGCACTGCTGCGCGGGGCGGACGGCACGGACGTCGTCCTCGGACTGGAGCGGGACGGCCGCCAGTGGACCGAGACCCTGACCCGCGCCCGGCTGACCACCGAGACGGTCACCGTCCGCCACCTCGGCGAGGACGCCGTCGTGATCAAGGTCGCCTCGTTCACCAAGGGCTCCGGGGCGCGGGTGCGGGACGCGGTGCGCCGGGCACCCGCGGGCGCGGGCGTCCTGCTCGACCTGCGGGGCAACGCCGGCGGCCTGGTCTCCGAGGCCGTCACGGCCGCGTCCGCCTTCCTCGACGGCGGCCTGGTCGCCACCTACGACGTCCGCGGGGAACAGCAGGCGCTCTACGCGGAAGGCGGCGGCGACACCCGCCGGCCCCTCGTCGCGCTGGTCGACGCCGGCACGATGAGCGCGGCCGAGCTGGTCACAGGGGCGCTGAAGGACCGCGGCCGGGCGATCACCGTCGGCTCGCGCACCTTCGGCAAGGGCTCGGTGCAGATGCCGAGCCGGCTTCCCGACGGCTCGGTCGCCGAGCTCACGGTGGGCCACTACCGGACTCCGGCCGGTCACAGCGTCGACGGCCGGGGCATCGCTCCGGACCTGCCGGCCGGCGAAGGGGCCGAGCAGCGTGCCCGGTCGGTATTGAGTGGCCTCAGGGGGGCCTCGTAGTGCGAAAATGAGCACACTATGGCAAAGGAAAAAGGGCGCAAGCTGATCGCCCAGAACAAGAAGGCGCGGCACGACTACCACATCATCGACACCTACGAGTGCGGTCTCGTGCTGATGGGGACCGAGGTGAAGTCGCTGCGCCAGGGGCGGGCCTCGCTGGTGGACGGCTTCGTCCAGATCGACGGCCACGAGGCCTGGCTGCACAACGTGCACGTCCCCGAGTACAGCCAGGGCACGTGGACGAACCACAGCGCGCGGCGCAAGCGGAAGCTGCTGATGCACCGGGCGGAGATCGACAAGCTGGAGTCGAAGTCCCAGGAGACGGGTCACACGATCGTGCCCCTCGTCCTGTACTTCAAGGACGGCCGGGCCAAGGTCGAGATCGCGCTGGCGAAGGGCAAGAAGGAGTACGACAAGCGCCAGACACTGCGGGAGAAGCAGGACCGCCGCGAGGCGGACCGCGCGATGTCGGCGGTACGGCGGCGTCAGCGGGCGTAGCCGCCGGGCCGTGCCGTCCCGGGGACGCCTGCCGGAGGCCCCGGAATATGCTGGCACCCTCGTGCGTTGGTCACGTACGATGGCACCTGCCCCGCACGGCAGGGGCGCGTCGCCCCCTCGGGGGTTTGAAAAATCAACATGGGGATGATCGGTTTCGACAGCGGATGTCGAAGCAGGGGAAGCGTGTCGAGGAAGCGGCAATGATCTCGTAAACCATATGTCGCAACCAATAATCGCCAACACCAAGCGCGATTCCTTCGCCCTCGCTGCCTAAGTAGCGATTCGCGAAGTGTCAGCCCGGGGCTGTTCCCGACCCGGATCCTGGCATCAGCTAGGGAACTAAACCTCTAGGCCCGGTCACGGGGTCGAGAGGGAAACCAAACAGTGACTGAGCCCGTCGGAGACTTGTCCGCGTGATCTCCGGGGCCGAGAAAAGCGCAGCGGACTGCACACGGAGAAGCCCTGGTTTAGCACCGTTGGACGCGGGTTCGATTCCCGCCATCTCCACCGATGGAGGTCCCGGAGGCGTACGCCCCCGGGGTCCCCGCATCCCATGTGGACAAGGCCCGGCAGCTACGGCTGCCGGGCCTTCGTCATGCCCGCGACCGCCAGCGCCACCGCCGCCGCACACACCGGCACGGCGTATCCGGCCGTCGGGCTCAGGTGCTCCGCCACCCAGCCACCGCTCGCCGAGCCCGCCGCGATGCCACCGAGCAGCGCGGTGACGGCCAGCGTCATGCCCTCGTTCGCCTGGCCCGCCGGGGTCAGACGCTGGACGGTGGTCATCCCGGTCACCATCGTGGGCGCCGTCGCCATGCCGGCGAGCAGCAGGGCGCCCGCCACTGCCAGGACGGAGCCGGTGCCCGCCGCGGCCAGCAGCGGGAGGGACATCAGGGCGGTCATCGCGGTGAGCGTGGTCACCAGTCCGGCGCTCCGCCCGACCCGGCCGTACACCAGCCCGGCACCGCACGAGCCCGCGGCCTGGAGGGCGAGCACCGCACCGGCGGCCGGACCGTCGACGAAGGCGAGCGTGACGACCTCCATCGCGCCGAAGACCGCTCCCGTGGCCAGGAACACGGCGAGGAGGGCGGGCATACCGGCGGTACGCAGCGGCGAGCCGGCAGCGGCGCGCGGCGCGGCCGGCGGCTCGGTGGAGCGCTGGGCGGCGAAGACGAGGATGCCGGTGAGCAGCAGGATCGCGCCGATCAGCGTGCCCGCCTCCGGGAACAGCGCCGCGCACAGGAGGGCCGCGAGGACGGGACCGAGCATGAAACAGAGCTCGTCGGCCGCCTGCTCGAAGGAGTTCGCCGTGTGCAGGGCGGCCGGATCGCCCCGGTGCAGGTGCGCCCAGCGGGCCCGCGACATGCCGCCCGTGTTCGGGGTGGTGGCGGTCGCCGCGTAGGCGGCGAACAGCGTCCAGTCGGGGGCGCCGAAGCGCACGCACAGCAGCAGCGCGACCGAGCCGAGCACGGCCAGGGCCGTGGCGGGCACGGCGACCCGGGCCTGCCCGTACCGGTCGACGAGCCGTGCCGTCCACGGCGCGACCAGCGCGGTGGCGGCGAGGCCGGCCGCGGTGACGGCGCCGGCCAGCGCGTACGAACCCCGGGACCCGGCGATCATGATGACGGCGCTGACGCTGAACATCCCCATCGGCAGGCGGGCGATCAGGTTCCCCGCGGTGAACGCGCGGACACCCGGAGTGGCGAACAGCCGCCGGTAGGGGCCGGGCGGCCTGCGCCGCCGGACACGCCGCGCACCGTCGTCGAACCGCGGCACGAAAGCGGGGGACCCGGGCGTGATCGCGGGCAGGAGAGGGCGAACGGCCTGGCACGGCCGGGAGGTCTGCGGCATGACTCCACCCTCGGGGCAGCCGCCGTGGCCCGTCCAACACCTGATCGCTGGCCATTCACGCATCTGTGTTGTTGAATGCGGCGTGCCCCGAGACCTCGAGCCGCGCCTGCTGCGCGCCTTCGCCGCCGTCGCCGACGAACTCCACTTCACCCGCGCCGCCGCCCGGCTCTACGTCGCCCAGCAGGCGCTCAGCCGCGACGTCCGGCGGCTCGAACGCGAACTGGGCGTCGAGCTGTTCGTGCGGACCACCCGGCACGTGACGCTCACCGCGGACGGCGAGCGGCTGCTGCCGTACGCCCGGCGCGTTCTCGCCGCCCAGGACGAACTGCTCGCCGCCGCCGACGGGGCCACCCGCCCGCTGCTGGTCGACCTCAACAGCCCCGGCCCCACCATGACGTCCGCGCGCGTCCTCACCCGCGCCCGCACCCTCGCCCCGGAATGCGAGCTGATGGCCCGCTACGAGAGCGGACTGACCCATGCCGCGGCCGAGATCCTCGCCGGCCGCCTCGACGTGTCCTTCGGGCGCTTCGCCGGACTGGAGCCCTCCGTGCGGGCGCAGCTCGCCCAGCAGCCCGTACGGCTGGAACCGATGGCCGTCCTGCTGCCCGAGGCCCACCCGCTCACGGCAGGGGAGCACGTCCCTCTCGCCGCGCTGGCCGGCGAGACCGTGTACGCCGGCGACGGGAACCCGCGGACGCCGGAGTGGACCGACCTGGCGCGGCGGCTGTTCGCCGGGCGGGGGATCGCTGTCGCGCCGCCCGCGCCGCTGGCGGTGGGCGAGGAGGAGTTCCGGCGGGTGATGGAGAAGTTCGGCAACCCGGTGCTCGTCGTCGTCGACTTCCCCGCCCTGCCCGGCACCGTACGGCGGCCGCTCGTCGATCCCGTGCCGCTGTCGCCGGTCTCGCTGGTGTGGCGCAAGGGGCTGGGCCATCCCGGTCTGGATGCGCTGCGCCGGGCGGCGGCCGAGCTCGCGGCGCGTGAGGGCTGGCTGGAAAGGGATCCCGCCGGGTGGCTGCCGGAGAGCGACGCGGCCCTGCTGAACGACCACCTCTGAGGCCGCCTGGCCGGTGCCGCCGACCTCCGCGGCCTGCCGCCCGTCCCGGAGCCGGCCTCACGGGGGCGGTCCGGCGGGCGTGAGAGCAAGGTTTCGCACCGGTCACCTCGCGGCACCGGCCTGAAACGCGCCGTCCATAACGTCTTGTCCAGGACCAGACCCAGGTGGAGGCGCGCGATGGCAGGCCGATGGATCGAGCAGTGGGACCCCGAGGACGAGACCTTCTGGCAGACGAAGGGGGAGAGGATCGCCCGGCGCAATCTCGCCTTCTCCGTACTCAGTGAGCACATCGGCTTCTCCATCTGGAGCCTGTGGTCCGTGATGGTCCTCTTCATGGGACCCGAGTACGGCGTCGACCCGGCCGGGAAGTTCTTCCTGATCGCCACCGCGACCGTGGTCGGGGCGGTGATCCGGGTGCCGTACACCTTCGCCGTGGCCCGGTTCGGCGGACGCAACTGGACGATCTTCAGCGCCCTGCTGCTGCTCCTGCCGACCGGCGCGGCCTACGCGGTGATGGAGCCCGGCACCTCGTACGGCACCTTCCTCGCGGTCGCCGCCCTCACCGGCGTGGGCGGCGGCAACTTCGCCTCCTCGATGACCAACATCAACGCCTTCTTCCCGCTGCGGAAGAAGGGCTGGGCGCTCGGCCTCAACGCGGGCGGCGGCAACATCGGCGTCCCCGTCATCCAGCTCGTCGCCCTGCTGATCATCGGCACCGCCGGCGCGGCCCATCCCCGCCTCGTCCTCGGCATCTACCTGCCGCTCATCGTGGTCGCCGCCCTGTGTGCCGCCCTGTGGATGGACAACCTGGCGCCGGTCAAGAACGACACCGGGGCCGCGAAGGACGCCGCCAAGGACGGTCACACCTGGATCATGGCCTTCCTCTACATCGGCACCTTCGGCTCGTTCATCGGCTACAGCTTCGCCTTCGGCCTCGTGCTCCAGACCCAGTTCGGGCGCACCCCGCTCCAGGCCGCCTCGCTCACCTTCATCGGCCCGCTCCTCGGCTCGCTGATCCGGCCCCTCGGCGGGGCGCTCGCCGACCGCTTCGGCGGTGCCCGCATCACGCTGGGGAACTTCGCCGGCATGGCCGCCGCGACCGGTGTCGTCATCGCCGCGTCCGTCCAGGAGTCCCTCGGCGTCTTCCTCGTCGGCTTCATCGCCCTGTTCGTCCTGAGCGGCCTCGGCAACGGCTCGACCTACAAGATGATCCCCGGCATCTTCCAGAACAAGGCGCTGGCCATGGGCATGACCGGCGAGACCGCGGCCGCCTACGGGCGCCGGCTCTCCGGCGCCTCCATGGGGCTCATCGGGGCCGTCGGCGCCGTCGGCGGACTCGCGATCAACCTCGCCTTCCGCCAGTCCTTCCAGACCTCCGGCACGGGCACCGCTGCCTTCGTCGCCTTCCTCGCCTTCTACGCGATGTGCTCCGCCGTGACCTGGGCGGTATACCTTCGCCGGCCCGCCGTCGTCCCGGCCCGCACCGCGGAGTCCGCGGCGGAGCCCGAGCGCGCCTACGCCCGGGTCTGAGCCGGCCGGGCGGGTCGCCCGACGCGCCTTCGCGAGCGTAACAACGGCGAAATATGAGCGATCCGGGCCTGTCACGCGCCTTTGACAGGCTCGGCCGCCAGTTCAGCAGTCCAATGGGGTACATCCAGGGGCACATCCAGTAGGGACGACCGAGATGCACGACCACGGCCAACCGCACGGCCCGCTCGCGGGCTTCACCGTCGGCGTCACCGCCGCCCGCCGCGCCGACGAGCTCGGCGCACTGCTGCGACGGCGGGGCGCGGCCGTCCTGCACGCCCCGGCGCTGCGCATCGTGCCGCTCGCCGACGACGCCGAGCTGCTCGCCGCCACAAACGAACTCATCGACCACGCGCCCGACGTGGTCGTCGCCACCACCGCCATCGGCTTCCGCGGCTGGGTCGAGGCCGCCGACGGCTGGGGCTTCGGCGAGGACCTCCTCGACCGGCTGCGCGGCGTCGAACTCCTCGCGCGCGGACCGAAGGTGAAGGGCGCGATCCGGGCCGCCGGGCTCACCGAGGAGTGGTCCCCCGCCTCCGAGTCCATGGCGGAGGTGCTGGACCGGCTGCTCGACGAGGGCGTCGCCGGCCGCCGGATCGCGCTCCAGCTGCACGGCGAGCCGCTGCCCGGGTTCGTCGAATCGCTGCGGGCCGCGGGTGCCGACGTCGTCCTCGTCCCGGTCTACCGGTGGATGGAGCCGGAGGACATCGCCCCGCTCGACCGGCTCATCGACGCGACACTCGCGCGCGGCCTGGACGCCGTGACCTTCACGAGCGCGCCCGCCGCGGCGTCCCTGCTCTCCCGCGCGGAGAGCCGGGGACTGCTGGGCCAGTTGCTGGAGTCCTTCGAGCACGACGTCCTCGCGGCGTGCGTGGGGCCGGTCACGGCGGTGCCGCTCCAGGCGGCCGGGGTGACCACCGTGCAGCCCGAACGGTTCCGGCTCGGCCCGCTCGTCCAGCTGCTCGGCGCCGAACTGCCGGCCCGCGCCCGTACGCTCCCGATCGCGGGCCACCGCGTGGAGATCCGCGGGCACGCGGTCCTGGTCGACGACGACCTGCGCCCCGTGCCGCCCGCCGGTATGGCACTGCTGCGGGCGCTTTCGGTGCGGCCCGGCTGGGTCGTCTCCCGGGCCGACCTGCTGCGGGTGCTGCCCGGCACGGGCAAGGACGAGCACGCCGTCGAAACGGCGATGGCCCGTCTGCGGACGGCGCTGGGCGCGCCGAAGCTGATCCAGACGGTGGTCAAACGCGGGTACCGCTTGTCGCTGGACCCGGCGGCGGACGCGAAGTACGCGGGGGCGTGAGGGGGGCGCGTCGCGCCCGTGGTGCCCGGTCCGTGGTGTGGCGTGCTTACCGGGCGCTGCCCCGTGCCCCGCGCCTCAATCGCCGGCGGAGCCGAGTGGGCCGAAGGCTCGATGCGGGCTTTCGGGGGCGCGGGTGGGCGGGCACTCTGGTGGGGACACGCGGCGGTGAACCCCTAGGCGGTGACAGGCGCATGGCGGCGGGCACGGGCTCGTACGAGTGGCGGTTCGACTCCGGGCGCGTCTGCCTGGATCTCGTGGCCACGGCACCACAGGCCGACCGGGCGGGCGACCGGTGCGAACCGCTCGCCGGGCCGGGGCGGCTCGCCCACTGGCTGGCGGCCGCCGGGCTCGTGCCCGGCGGGACCCTGATCGGCGCCGTCGACGCCTCCTGGGTCAGCGGCTTCGTCGAACTTCGCGAATGCGTCGAGCAGTTGGTGGGCGCCGCACTCGAAGGACGCGCCGCGGGACCGGCGTTGGAGACCCTCAACGCCCTCGCCGCGGGGCCGCCGCCCGGCATCAGGGCCGTACGGGACCAGGACGGCACGCTCGTACGGGCGTTGAGCACCGCCCCCGGGCGGGACGCGCTGCTCGCGGCCGTCGCCCGCGACGCCGTCGACCTGCTCACCGACCCCGTCGCCCGCTCCCGGCTCCGCCGGTGCGAGGGCGACAGCTGCGCCCGCGTCTATCTGGACACCTCCCGCGGCCGGCGGCGGCGCTGGTGCTCCAGCGAGGTGTGCGGCAATCGCGAGCGCGTGGCCCGCCACCGGCGCAAAGCGGCCGCCCACTGAAAGATCTCGAAAATTTCTTCTCCGCGCGTTGAGTGATCCCCCGTCGGCCCCCGTAGTGAAGGGGGACCAGGAAACAGGGTCTCGACCGGGAGGTTCAGGTGCGCAAGGATGCCGCCGTGGCCGATGACCGTCCGCAACGGGCCCGCCATCGCAGGGGGCACCACCCGGGCCCGGAGGGCTCCGGGGGAGAAAGGCCGCGTATCGACACCTCCGTGCCCGACGAGGAGCTGATGCGCGCGCTGTACCGCGAACACGCGGGACCGTTGCTCGCCTACGTACTGCGTCTCGTCGCCGGCGACCGCCAGCGAGCCGAGGACGTCGTGCAGGAGACGCTCATCCGTGCCTGGAAGAACGCCGGCCAGCTCAACCGGGCGACCGGCTCTGTCCGACCCTGGCTGGTGACGGTCGCCCGGCGCATCGTCATCGACGGTCACCGCAGCCGGCAGGCCCGGCCGCAGGAGGTCGATCCGTCGCCGCTGGAGGTCATGCCCGCGGAGGACGAGATCGACAAGGCGTTGTGGCTGATGACGCTCTCGGATGCGCTCGACGATTTGACGCCCGCCCACAGGGAAGTCCTTGTCGAGACGTATTTCAAGGGGCGTACGGTCAATGAGGCGGCCGAAACGCTCGGCATACCCAGTGGGACCGTGCGGTCCCGAGTGTTCTACGCGCTCCGTTCGATGAAGCTCGCTCTGGAGGAGAGGGGGGTCTCGGCATGACCAGGTACGAGCAGGAGTCCGTACACGACGCCGTCGGCGCGTACGTGCTCGGCGTGCTCGACGACGCGGACGCCTCCGCCTTCGAGGCGCATCTCGCCGGATGCGACATCTGCGTCGCCCGCCTCGAGGAGTTCTCGGGGATGGAGCCGATGCTGGCGATGCTGGCCGAGGCACCCGCCCCGCCGCCGCAGAACGTCCAGGGCCTGCCCGGCATGCCGGGCCGCATGGACTTCCCGCCGTCGCGCCCGGCACCCGTCGTCCCCACCTCCCCGAGCCCGCGGGTCCTCGACGGCCTGCTGAACGAAGTGGCGGCGGGCCGCGCCGCCAAGCGCCGGCGCGGCATGTACCTCCTCGCGGCCGCGGCGGCCCTGATCATCGGCGGCCCGGCCGTCGCGGTCGTCGTCACGGCCGACGACACCACCGGCAACCAGGCGGTCGAGCCGCATCCCACCAGCCCCGCCGAGGACGCCTTCTTCAACCACATGGAGGAGAAGGTGCGCGCCACCGACGCGTCGACCAAGGTCAGCGCGGTCGTCGGCATGGAGAAAAAGGGCTGGGGCACCCACACCGTCCTGGAGCTGAAGAACGTCAAGGGCCCCCTGAAGTGCAACCTCATCGCCGTCTCCAAGACCGGCGAGGAGGAGGTCGTCACGTCCTGGGCCGTGCCGAAGTGGGGATACGGCATCCCCGACAGCCCCGACAAGGCGGCGAAGAACCCGCTGTACGTGCACGGCGGCGCCGCCATGGACCGCAACGACATCGACCACTTCGAGGTGCGCACCTTCGACGGACAGCGCCTCGTCGAGGTCGACGCGTAGTCCGCCGCCGGACGCGCCCGGGCACACCGTTGTCCTGGCGCGGCCGGTACAGGTGCAATGTCCGCCCCCCTTGGCGTACGGTTGACGGCTGCCCAGTGCACGTCAGAAGGGGGCCTCGGTGGCCGCGCAGGATGCCGCTGAATCCGTTGATTCCGTTGTCGACACCATGATCGGCTCCGCAGCCGACTCGGTGCGGGACCGGGAGATCGCCGTCGAACAGATCCACCTGGACCGGGTGTACCGCCGCCTCGAGGAGAAGATCCACGAGGCGGAGTTCCTGATGAGCGACGCCGCCAAGCGGGGCCAGGTCGGCACCCCCGGCGCGCTCGCCGAACGGGACGCCCAGGTCTTCCGCGCCGGCGTGCACCTGAACCGGCTCAACAACGAGTTCGAGGACTTCCTCTTCGGCCGGATCGACCTGCTGTACGGGAAGGACGGCCAGAAGGGCCCCGACGGCGCGTACACCTCCGTCGAGCCCGCCGACGACGCCGTACGGCCGGACAACACCGCCGACATCGGCGAGACCCTGCACATCGGCCGCATCGGCGTCCTGGACTCCGACTACGCCCCGCTGGTCATCGACTGGCGCGCCCCGGCCGCCGCGCCCTTCTACCGCTCCACGCCCGTCGACCCGGGCCGTGTGGTGCGCAGGCGCGTCATCCGTTCCAAGGGGCGCAAGGTCCTCGGCGTCGAGGACGACCTGATGCGCCCCGAGCTGACCGCCACCCTCGGCGGCGAGCGGCTGCCCGTCGTCGGCGACGGCGCGCTGATGGCGGCCCTGGGGCAGGCCCGCAGCCACACCATGCGCGACATCGTCGCCTCCATCCAGGCCGAGCAGGACCTCGTCATCCGCGCGCCCGCCGCCTCCGTGACCTATGTCGAGGGCGGCCCGGGCACGGGCAAGACGGCGGTCGCCCTGCACCGGGCCGCGTACCTGCTCTACCAGGACCGCCGGCGCTACGCGGGCGGCATCCTGATCGTCTCCCCGACCCCGCTCCTGGTGGCCTACACCGAGGGCGTGCTGCCCTCGCTCGGCGAGGAGGGACAGGTCGCCATCCGCGCGGTCGGCTCGCTCGTGGACGGCGCGGAGGCGACGGCGTACGACGAACCGGCCGTGGCCCGCGTCAAGGGCTCCTCCCGGATGCTCAAGGTGCTGCGCAAGGCCGCCAGAGGCGCCCTCGAACGGGCGGAGGCCCCCACGATGCTGCGGGTGGTCGCCTTCGGGCGGCGTCTGGAGCTGGAGGCCGACGAGCTCCAGCGCATCCGCAACAACGTGCTCGGCGGCACCACCCCCGTCAACCTGCTGCGCCCCCGCGCCCGCCGGCTGCTGCTGGACGCCCTGTACGCCAAGTCCGGCGCCGCCGGCCGGCACACGGACCCCGAGCTGGCCGCCGAGCTGCGCTCGTCCTTCGACGAGGACGTCACCGGCGAGGACAGCTTCCTCGCGTTCCTGGACGCCTGGTGGCCGGAGCTGACCCCGCGCGGGGTGCTGGCGGCCATGGCGGACGAGAAGCGGCTCGGCCGCTGGGCCCGCCGGGTGCTCAACCCGGGGGAGGTGCGCAGGCTCGCCCGCTCGCTGCGCCGCGACGCCCTGAGCGTGCACGACGTGGCGCTCCTGGACGAGCTGGGCACCCTGCTCGGCACGCCCGCCCGGCCGCGCAGGAAGCGCGAGCTCGACCCGCTGGACCAGCTCACCGGTCTCGACGAGCTGATGCCGCAGCGCGAGGAGTCGCAGCGCGAACGCGCGGAGCGGCTCGCCGCCGAGCGGACCGAGTACGCGCACGTGATCGTCGACGAGGCGCAGGACCTCACCCCCATGCAGTGGCGCATGGTCGGCCGCCGCGGCAGACACGCCACCTGGACGGTGGTGGGCGATCCGGCCCAGTCGTCCTGGTCGTCCCCGGACGAGGCGGCCGAGGCACGCGACGAGGCGCTGGGGACCCGTCCGCGGCGCCGCTTCGAGCTGACCGTGAACTACCGGAACCCGGCCGAGATCGCCGAGCTGGCCGCCAGGGTGCTCGCCCTCGCGATGCCCGGCATGCAGGCCCCCTCGGCGGTCCGCTCGACCGGAGTGGAGCCGCGGTTCGCCGTCGTCCCGGACGGCGACCTGGCCGGGGCGGTGCGGGCCGAGGCCGAGCGGCTGCTGGAACGGGTGGAGGGGACCGTCGGTGTCGTCGTCGCCATGAACCGGCGCGAGGAGGCGGCGCGCTGGCTCGCGGGCCTCGGTGAGCGGGTGGTGGCCCTGGGCTCCCTGGAGGCCAAGGGGCTGGAGTACGACGCGACGGTGGTGGTCTCGCCCGCGGAGATCGCGGACGAGTCCCCGGCCGGGCTGCGGGTGCTGTACGTGGCGCTGACCCGTGCGACGCAGCAGCTCACTGTCGTCTCGGACCGCCGTGACGAGCCGGACGGGGAGGGTGTGCCGGACCTGTTGCGCGACTGACGGCGAGTCAACGTGCGGTACGGGAATCACTTGCCCGGGTGGTGCGTTAGCCTGGGTGTGGCACCGGCTCGATCCAAGCCCCCGGGCCCAACCTTCGTCGCTACGAGCGACCACTTGCCGCGAGGCGAGCATGGCGGGTCGGTGCCACTCGAACAGCCGGGAAGAGGCTCGGACCACCGCATCGGTGGTCCGAGCCTCTTCTGTTTCCCCGCAACTTCTCGTATGGTGGAAAAGAGTTTCCGAAAACAAAATGACCGCATTACCTGCTACCGGCAGGTAGGTGTCACCATCGGAAGGCGCTGCCGGGCCCGGCCCCGGGCGTCGCATAGCAACGAATGCTAGGGAAAGCAGAGGAACCCGGTCATGGCAACGGCGCCCAGCGTCTCGTACTCGATGACGGTCCGGCTGGAGGTGCCCGCGAGCGGAACCGCGGTCTCCCAGCTCACCACGGTGGTGGAGTCCAACGGCGGCTCCGTGACCGGCCTCGACGTGACCGCTTCCGGCCACGAGAAGCTGCGCATCGACGTCACGATCGCCGCGACCTCGACCGCGCACGCCGACGAGATCGTCGAGGAACTGCGCAGGATCGAGGGCGTCGTCCTCGGCAAGGTCTCCGACCGTACGTTCCTGATGCACCTCGGCGGCAAGATCGAGATGGCGTCCAAGCACCCCATCCGCAACCGTGACGACCTGTCGATGATCTACACGCCGGGTGTGGCCCGTGTGTGCATGGCGATCGCGGAGAACCCGGAGGACGCGCGCCGTCTGACCATCAAGCGCAACTCCGTTGCAGTGGTGACGGACGGCTCCGCGGTGCTGGGCCTGGGCAACATCGGCCCGAAGGCCGCGCTGCCGGTCATGGAGGGCAAGGCGGCCCTGTTCAAGCGGTTCGCCGGTATCGACGCGTGGCCGATCTGCCTGGACACCCAGGACAGCGACGCGATCGTCGAGATCGTCAAGGCGATCGCTCCCGGCTTCGCCGGCATCAACCTGGAGGACATCTCCGCGCCCCGCTGCTTCGAGATCGAGGCCCGGCTGCGCGAGGCGCTGGACATCCCCGTCTTCCACGACGACCAGCACGGCACGGCCATCGTCGTCCTCGCCGCCCTGACCAACGCGCTGCGTGTGGTGGGCAAGTCGGTGGGGGACGTGCGGGTGGTCATGTCGGGTGCGGGCGCCGCCGGTACGGCCATTTTGAAACTGCTGATCGCGGCGGGCGTCAAGCACGCGGTGGTGGCCGACATCCAGGGTGTGGTGCACGCGGGGCGCGAGGACCTGATCGGTGCCACCGCCGACTCGCCGCTGCGCTGGATCGCGGACAACACCAACCCGGAGGGTGTCACCGGCACGCTCAAGGAGGCGGTCGTCGGCGCGGACGTCTTCATCGGTGTCTCGGCGCCGAACCTGCTCGGTGCGGAGGATGTCGCGGCCATGGCCGAAGGCGCGATCGTGTTCGCGCTCGCGAACCCGGACCCCGAGGTCGACCCGGCAATCGCCCGTCAGACGGCGGCAGTTGTGGCGACCGGCCGCTCCGACTTCCCCAACCAGATCAACAACGTCCTGGTGTTCCCGGGTGTGTTCCGCGGCCTGCTGGACGCCCAGTCCCGGACCGTCAACACCGAGATGATGCTTGCGGCCGCGACCGCGCTCGCGGACGTCGTCACCGAGGACGAGATCAACCCGAACTACATCATTCCCTCGGTCTTCAACGACAAGGTGGCGGGCGCCGTCGCGGGCGCCGTCCGCGAGGCCGCGAAGGCCGCGGCAGCGGCTGTGACGGGCCCCACGTCCGCCTGACATACGGCGCGTCGCGGGTCGCGGCACCGCAAACCCCCCTTTAGGGTGGCGGACCATGAGCCCGCGGCCGAGTCCGAGCCGCGGTCGGGCCGCTCCAATGAGTCTCAAGGGAGTCGACGGAACGTCACCACGACGAGGCGCTGGCGCTTTTCGTGTGACTCCGGAGGGTGCCGGATTGGCTTTCCCGCCGCTGGTGGGGGCAGGATGCTTCCTCGAGGACCTGCGTCCTGGGGGGACCCCCGCGGGCGCGGAGGGGTCTGACAGCAGACCCGGGTCCGGGGACTGTCCGAGGGCCCTGGCAGCATCGGCTTCGATCCACGCCTCACAGGCAAGAAGAACACGGGAGTAACGAAATGAACCGCAGTGAGCTGGTGGCCGCGCTGGCCGACCGCGCCGAGGTGACCCGCAAGGACGCCGACGCCGTGCTGGCCGCTCTCGCCGAGACCGTCGGCGAGGTCGTCGCCAAGGGCGACGAGAAGGTCACCATCCCCGGCTTCCTGACCTTCGAGCGCACCCACCGTGCCGCTCGCACCGCTCGTAACCCGCAGACCGGCGACCCGATCCAGATCCCGGCCGGCTACAGCGTGAAGGTCTCCGCGGGCTCGAAGCTCAAGGAAGCCGCCAAGGGCAAGTAAGGCCTGAAAGCGCCGGAAGGGCGGGCCCCGCCAAGGGTGCCCGCCCTTCCGCACGCGTACGGCCTGCGGGCCATGATGTCCCGAGGCGGGCTTGGCCCCGCCGTTTGGCCTGTCGCCCGTGGTGGTGTCCTTGACCGGTGGTGTCCTTGACCGGGCCGGCCCGGCCGTTTCGGCCTGGCGGCCGTGGCGCTCTTGAAGCGGGCTTGGCCGCGCCGTTTGGCCTGTCGCCCGTGGTGTCTTTGACCGGGTGGCCGGGCTGTTTCGGCCCGGCGGCCGTGGCGCTCCGAAGCGGGGCGTGGCCCCGCCCGGGCGGTCCTGCGCCCCCGGGCCCTGCGGCCCCGGTCCGACGGATCTGTGCCCCAACCCTGTACGGGCTGGCGTGCAAGGGGCCCGGGGTCTTCGCCCCCGGGCCCCTTGCACTTTGGTGGCGCGGCGGGCTTCGGGGCTTTGCGCCCATCTACGGCCCCGACGGGGGTTTGACTTCGCCCCACGCACCGCCCGTACGGCAGGCGGCGCTGCGGGGTCAACGGCCTGGCGGCGTCTCCTGGGGCTTCGCCCCGGGGCCAGCGGCCCGGCGGGCTTCGGCGCCGGCCCCCCGTGCGGGCTGGCGGTACGGGCCTGGGAGCCTCGCCCCAGGACCCCGCGACCTGCGGCCGACGGCCCTGCGCCCCGGCGTCGGCGCGGGCTTCGCGCCTTCGCCCCCGCGGCCCGAGCGCCCCCGCGGCCCGAGCGCCCCCGCGACCCCGTGGCGGCGCGGGCGGGAGTGCACCCTCCGGCGCAGCGTCGAGCCCCCTGGTTCACCCGGGCCCGCCTCGGTGGCAGGCGGCGTCTCACGTGCAGTGCACGCGTCCGGGGGCGCGGACGGCGGGACGGCGACGGCCCCCGCGGAGAATCCGCGAGGGCCGGTCGGGAGGTGAGGGCGGGTCAGACGATCGGGCCGCCCGGCAGTTCCACCTTCGCGCCGAGCTTCTCCAGCTTCTCCATGAAGTTCTCGTAGCCGCGGTTGATCAGGTCGATGCCGTGCACCCGGCTCGTCCCCTGCGCCGCCAGTGCCGCGATCAGGTACGAGAAGCCGCCGCGCAGGTCCGGGATGACCAGGTCCGCGCCCTGGAGCTTCGTCGGGCCCGACACGACCGCCGAGTGGAGGAAGTTGCGCTGGCCGAAGCGGCAGTCGGAGCCGCCCAGGCACTCCCGGTACAGCTGGATGTGCGCGCCCATCTGGTTCAGCGCGGACGTGAAGCCGAGCCGCGACTCGTACACCGTCTCGTGCACGATCGACAGGCCCGTCGCCTGCGTCAGGGCCACGACCAGCGGCTGCTGCCAGTCGGTCTGGAAGCCGGGGTGGACGTCCGTCTCCAGCGCGATGGACTTCAGCCGGCCGCCGGGGTGCCAGAAGCGGATGCCCTCGTCGTCGATCTCGAAGGCGCCGCCGACCTTCCGGTACGTGTTCAGGAAGGTCATCATCGAGCGCTGCTGGGCACCGCGCACATAGATGTTGCCCTCGGTGGCCAGCGCCGCAGAAGCCCAGGACGCGGCCTCCAGGCGGTCCGGGAGCGCCCGGTGGGTGTAGCCGCCGAGCTTGTCGACACCGGTGATCCGGATCGTCCGGTCAGTGTCCATGGAAATGATCGCGCCCATTTTCTGCAGGACGCAGATCAGGTCCTCGATCTCCGGCTCGACCGCCGCGTTGGTCAGCTCGGTGACACCCTCGGCGAGCACGGCCGTCAGCAGCACCTGCTCGGTCGAGCCGACCGACGGGTACGGCAGACGGATCTTTGTGCCGCGCAGGCGCTGCGGCGCCTCCAGGTACTGGCCGTCCGCGCGCTTCTCGATCGTCGCGCCGAACTGACGCAGCACGTCGAAGTGGAAGTCGATCGGCCGGCCGCCGATGTCGCAGCCGCCCAGGCCGGGGATGAACGCGTGCCCGAGCCGGTGCAGCAGCGGGCCGCAGAACAGGATCGGGATGCGCGACGAGCCCGCGTGGGCATCGATGTCGGCGACGTTGGCGCTCTCGACGTACGTGGGGTCGAGGACCAGCTCGCCGGGTTCGTCGCCGGGGCGGACCGTCACACCGTGCAGCTGCAGCAGTCCGCGGACGACTCTCACATCGCGGATGTCGGGCACATTGCGCAGCCGGCTCGGTTCGCTGCCGAGCAGTGCGGCGACCATCGCCTTGGGCACGAGGTTCTTCGCGCCGCGGACGCGGATCTCGCCCTCGAGCGGGGTGCCGCCGTGGACAAGCAGTACATCGTCTGTGCCGGTCATGTATCTCGCGTTCCGGAGTCGTCGGTCGGGTGGCCAGAGAAAAGGGTAAGGGGCCCGGAGCCCTGCGATGTATGGGTGAGACGCCCCTTGGTACGTAATGAATTCGGCACAACACGTTCCGTCCGCCGTCTCTCGCGCACCGTCACCGCCCCTCGGGTGCCGTCGGGGGCGGACGCCTCCGCGTGCGGCGCGCTCCGACCTGCGCCCCCGCGCACCGCGGCGGCGTACTGTGCCGCTCCGGCCCCGCGGAGGCCCCAGATGCGGGATCATGTGTCGCATGACCGAGGTGTCCTCGCTCACAGGGCGGCTGCTCGTCGCCACACCTGCCCTCGCGGACCCGAATTTCGACCGCGCGGTGGTCCTGCTGCTCGATCACGACGACGAGGGCTCCCTCGGTGTCGTCCTCAACAGGCCCACGCCCGTGGACGTGGGCGACATCCTCGAGTCCTGGGCCGCGCTGGCCGGGGAGCCCGGTGTCGTCTTCCAGGGCGGTCCCGTCTCGCTCGACTCGGCGCTCGGCGTCGCGGTGATCCCCGGCGACGAGGGCCCGCTCGGCTGGCGGCGGGTGTACGGGGCGATCGGCCTGGTCGACCTCGAGGCGCCGCCCGAGCTGCTCGGCTCGGCACTCGGTTCGCTGCGGATCTTCGCGGGGTACGCCGGCTGGGGGCCCGGCCAGCTGGAGGCGGAGCTGCAGGACGGCGCGTGGTACGTCGTGGAGTCGGAGCCCGGCGACGTGTCCTCGCCCAGGCCGGAGACGCTGTGGCGTGCGGTGCTGCGCCGCCAGCGCAACGAACTGGCCATGTTCGCGACCTATCCGGACGACCCGTCCCTCAACTGACGCGGATCGCCGCGCGCGGGGTCCACGCTCCCGTACCGGCGCTCGCGTGGGTACCCTTGGAGCTCATGAGCACTCTTGAGCCCGAGCGCGGGACAGGCACCGGGACCCTGGTAGAGCCGACGCCGCAGGTGTCGCACGGCGACGGCGACCACGAGCGCTTCGCCCATTACGTCCAGAAGGACAAGATCATGGCGAGTGCCCTCGACGGCACTCCCGTGGTGGCGCTGTGCGGAAAGGTCTGGGTGCCGGGGCGCGATCCCAAGAAGTACCCGGTCTGCCCGATGTGCAAGGAGATCTACGAGTCCATGGGCTCGGGTGGCGACAAGGGCAAGGACGGCGACAAGAAGAAGTAGTCCGCCGCTGCTCGACAGCTTCGACAGCTTCGTCCGACGGCCCCCGGGGCGCGCGTTTCGCGTGCCCCGGGGGCCGTTCGCGTGTTTCCGGGACGGCGTCGCGGCGTTGCACGCTATGCAGCTGCCGGTCACAGAGTGGTTGAGACCTCTTGTCGGGCTCCGGGGACCCCTCTAGCCTCCAGCGTGTTGTGCAGAACGAAACAGTCGTTGCACATGTTGCAACGCCATGACGCGTGGGGGTTTCCCGCATGAAGCTCGTCTCCACACTCGCCGCCCCCGTGGCGGCCCTCGCTCTGGCGGGCCTCACCGCCACCGCCTGCGCCCCCCGGACCTCCGACACCGGCGCCAAGGAGGACGCCAGGAGCGGCACCCTGCGGGTGTGGCTCTTCCAGGAGGTCAACAACAAGCCCAAGGAACAGGTCGTCGACGCCGCGGTCGCCGCCTTCGAGAAGGCGCACCGGGGCGCACAGGTCGAGGTCGAGTACATCCCCGTCGAAACGCGGGCCCAGCGCATCAAGGCCGCCTTCAACGACCCGGCGAGCGCTCCCGACGTCATCGAGTACGGCAACACCGACACCGCCGGCTACGTCAAGGACGGCGGACTCGCTGATGTCACCGCCGAGTTCGACGCCTGGGACGAGGCGAAGGACACCGACCCCACCGCCCGGGAGTCCGTCACGGTCGGCGGGAAGGTCTACGGCGCGCCCCTGTTCGTCGGAGCCCGCGCGCTCTACTACCGCACCGACGTCTTCGAGGAACTGGGCATCGAACCGCCGCGGACCCAGGACGAACTGATCGCCACCGCCAAGGCGATCCGCAAGCAGAAGCCCGACCTGTACGGGCTCGCGGTCGGCGGCGCGTACACGTACGGCGCGATGCCCTTCATCTGGGCGGCCGGCGGCGAACTGGCCTCCGAGAGCGGCGGCACCTACACGTCCGCCATCGACAGCGCCGCCGCCCAGAAGGGCATCAAGAGCTACACGTCCCTCTTCGGCGACGACAACTGCCCGGCCGCCAAGTGCGCCTCCATGAACGGCAACGCCACCGTCACCGCGTTCGCCTCCGGCAAGGCGGCCATGGCCATCGGCGGCGACTTCAGCCACCAGGCCGTCGAGGCCGGCTTGGTCAAGGGCAAGTACGCCGTCGTGCCGCTGCCCGGCGTGAAGGCGGGGGAGATCGCCCCGGCCTTCGCGGGCGGCAACAACATCGGTGTGCTCAAGAGCAGTTCGCACCGGACGCTGGCGGTGGACCTGATGAAGCGGTTCGCGGGCAAGGAGACGCAGGCGAAGCTGTTCGACGCGATGGGCTTCCTGCCGACGTACACCGATGTGCGGGCCGAGGCCGCGAAGAAGGAGCCGTTCGTCGAACCGTTCATCAAGACGCTCGGCGCGGGCGCCAGGTTCGTGCCGGCCTCCCCGGCCTGGGGCCAGATCGACGCCTCGCTCGTCCTGCCCACGATGTTCCAGGAGATCGTCAGCGGCAAGAAGGACGTGGCGGCAGCATCCGAGGACGCGGCGAAGAAGATGGACGCGGCGTTCGCGTCGGCGGGCTGACGCCGATGACGCACCGTACGAACGGTGAGTCCGCCACGCCGCCGGACTCGACCGCGCCGCCCACGGCGCCGGGGGCCCCGTCGCCCCCCGCGGACGCGGTCCCGCTTGCCGCGGCCGGCAAGGGCCCTGCGGGTCCCGCCCGGTCGGCGGCCCCGGCGAACCCGGTGGCATCGGCCGACGCCGGGGCCAAGCGGGCCGGCAAAGTCACCGCGCCCGCGAGGGCGCCGCGCTGGACCCCGTGGATCTACCTCGCCCCCGCGCTGGCCGTGCTCGCCGCCCTGCTCGTCTACCCGATCTACCAGCTCGGCCTGATCTCCTTCCTCGAATACACCCAGGCCCAGGTCAGCGGCGGTGAACCGACGAGCTTCCAGGGCCTCGGCAACTACCGCGCGCTCCTCGCCGACAGCCAGTTCTGGCAGGTGCTCCTCGCGACCGTCCTGTTCGCCGCCGCATGCGTCCTCGCCACGCTCGCCGTCGGCTGCGCGCTCGCGGTCCTGCTCACCCGCGTACGGGCGCTGCCGCGCCTCGCCCTGATGCTGGCCGCGCTCGGCGCCTGGGCCACCCCGGCGATCACCGGCTCCACCGTCTGGGTCTTCCTCTTCGATCCCGACCACGGCCCGGTCAACAGGGTGCTCGGACTGGGCGACTTCTCCTGGATGTACGGCCGCTGGAGCGCGTTCTCGCTCGTCCTCTTCGAGGTCGTGTGGTGCTCGTTCCCGTTCGTGATGGTGACGGTGTACGCGGGCATCAAGGCGATTCCGGGCGAAGTGCTGGAGGCGGCCTCGCTGGACGGCGCGTCGCAATGGCGCATCTGGCGTTCCGTCACGGCCCCGATGCTGCGGCCCATCCTCGTCGTTGTCACCATCCAGTCGATCATCTGGGACTTCAAGGTCTTCACGCAGATCTATGTGATGACGAACGGCGGAGGCATCGCCGGACAGAATCTCGTGCTCAATGTGTACGCCTATCAGAAGGCGTTCGCGTCCTCCCAGTACAGCCTGGGATCGGCGATCGGCGTGGTCATGCTGCTGATTCTGCTCGCGGTCACGCTCGTGTACCTGCGACTGCTGCGACGCCAGGGAGAAGAGATATGAGCCTCGGTACGAGCGCGTGGCGGATCCGGCGTCCCGGACGGCTCGCCGCCGAGGCGACGGCCCTCGCCGTCGCGCTGGTGGTCGCCTTTCCGCTGTACTGGATGGTCCTCTCCGCCTTCAAACCGGCAGGTGAGATCCAGTCCACCCGGCCGCGTCCCTGGACGCTCGCCCCCTCGCTGGACTCCTTCCGCCGGGTCTTCGAACAGCAGGAATTCGGCCGCTATTTCGCCAACAGCCTGATCGTGGCGGGAACGGTGGTCGTCGCCTCGGCGCTGATCGCGTTCCTGGCCGCCACGGCGGTGACCCGGTTCCGTTTCCGGTTCCGTACGACGCTGCTCATCATGTTCCTCGTCGCGCAGATGGTGCCGATCGAGGCGCTGACCATTCCGCTGTTCTTCCTGATGCGCGACGCCGGCCAGCTGAACACCCTGGGTTCGCTGATCCTGCCGCACATCGCCTTCTCGCTGCCGTTCGCGATCTGGATGCTGCGCGGATTCGTCAAGGCGGTGCCGGAAGCCCTGGAGGAGGCCGCGTACATCGACGGCGCGAGCCGCACCCGTTTCCTGTGGCAGATCCTCTTCCCGCTCGTCTTCCCCGGGCTGGTGGCGACGAGCGTCTTCTCGTTCATCTCGACCTGGAACGATTTCCTCTTCGCCAAGTCGTTCATCATCAGCGACACTTCGCAGTCGACGCTGCCGATGGCGCTGCTGGTCTTCTTCAAGCCGGACGAGAACGACTGGGGCGGGATCATGGCAGCCTCTACCGTGATGACCGTGCCGGTGCTCGTCTTCTTCGTACTCGTTCAGCGGCGCCTGGTCTCCGGACTCGGCGGCGCGGTGAAGGACTGACGGCGGTGTCCGAGGCGCCCCGTGTCCCGGGGCCGCCGGGCCCCGCCGCCCGGCACGGCGTCGGCCTGCCGGGAGTCGACCGACTGGAAAGGCGGACCTGATGGATGTCCTTCCCCTGCCGCGCAGCGGCAAGGTGCTCAACGGCGGATTCGTCCTCGACGAGTCGACCGTCATCGACGCCGGCCCCGGCACCGAACGCGCCGAGCGCCGGCTGCGCGCCGATCTGGGCGCCGCGACAGGGCTGCCGCTGGCGCCCGGTGCCGGTGACGACGGGGAGACGATCCGGCTGCGCATCGATGCCGCGGACGCCGGGCACCTCGGCCCCGAGGGCTACAAGCTGTACGTGAACGGCGACGGCATCACCGTCCACGGCGGCGGGGCAGCCGGGGTGTTCTGGGGTGTGCAGACACTCCGCCAACTCCTGGGGCCCCAGGCGTACCGCAAGGCGCCCGCTGCGACGGGCAGGCGCTGGGAGGTGCCCGGCACGTTCATCGAGGACGCGCCCCGCTTCTCCTGGCGCGGCATGATGCTGGACGTCTCACGGCACTTCCTGCCCAAGGACGACGTCCTGCGTCAACTCGACCTGCTCGCCGCCCACAAGCTCAACGTCTTCCACTTCCACCTCACCGACGACCAGGGCTGGCGCATCGAGATCGAGCGGTACCCGAGGCTCACCGAGATCGGCGCGTGGCGTTCGCGAACGAAATGGGGGCACCGGGCGTCCCCCCTCTGGGACGAGAAGCCGCACGGCGGTCACTACACGCACGACGACATCCGCGAGATCGTCGCCTACGCAGCCGCGCGGCACATCACCGTCGTCCCCGAGATCGACATCCCCGGCCACTCGCAGGCGGCCATCGCCGCGTACCCCGAACTCGGCAACACCGACGTCGTCGACACCACCTCCCTGACGGTCTGGGACAACTGGGGCGTCAGCCCCAACGTCCTCGCCCCCACCGACGCCACCCTGCGCTTCTACGAGGGCGTCCTGGAGGAGGTCCTCGACCTGTTCCCCTCCGCTTTCGTCCACATAGGCGGCGACGAGTGCCCCAAGGACCAGTGGAAGAAGTCGCCGGCCGCCCAGGCCCGGATCCAGGAGCTCGGGCTCGCCGACGAGGACGTGCTCCAGTCCTGGTTCATCCGGCACTTCGACCGCTGGCTCGCCGACCGCGGCCGCCGCCTCATCGGCTGGGACGAGATCCTCGAAGGCGGACTCGCGCCCGGCGCCGCCGTCTCCTCCTGGCGCGGCTACCGGGGCGGCATCGCCGCCGCCGAGGCCGGTCACGACGTCGTCATGTGCCCCGAGCAGCAGGTGTATCTGGACCACCGTCAGGCGGCGGGCGACGACGAGCCGATGCCCATCGGCTACGTCCGGACCCTGGAGGACGTCTACCGGTTCGAGCCCGTGCCGCCCTCGCTCGGCCCCGAGGCGGCCGCCCATGTGCTCGGCACGCAGGCCAACGTCTGGACGGAGGTCATGCAGGACCGCTCCCGCGTCGACTACCAGGTCTTTCCGCGCCTCGCCGCTTTCGCCGAGGTCGCCTGGTCGACCCTGCCCGCCCCCGCGGAACGGGACTTCGCCGATTTCGAGCGGCGCATGGAGACCCACTACGCGCGCCTGGACGCGCTCGGCGTCGACTACCGCCCGCCCGGCGGCCCCAAGCCCTGGCAGCGCCGCCCGGCCCCTGAAGGAATGACAGGCAGCCTCGGACGCCCGATCGAGGGAGCGCCCCCGAACGTGTGAGCCGCGCCCCGGGGCACCCGCCCCGGGCCGCGCCCGTCAGGCGGGACGACGGGGAGCGAACCCGACCATCGCCTACGGAACCGGACTTACGGGTCGGATGCGCCCTTCGCGGACCCTCCCGCCGGTCGGCTCGGAAGATGTGCCAGAGTTGCCACGTCCGGCATGTGAGCACGTACGGTACGGCACACAGGCGGGACAGCCGGGACACCGGGAAGGGGCAGCTGGGTGACCACGCACGCACCGCAGACGGCGCAGTCGGTGACGCTGCCGGGCTCGCTCGACGAGGCCGTGGCGGCGCTCGCCGCCATGCCTGCCGCCGTGCCCGTCGCCGGCGGCACGGACCTGATGACCGCCGTCAACAGGGGACAGCTCCGCCCCGCGGGACTCGTCGGCCTCGGCCGCATCAGCGAGATCCGCGGCTGGCGCTACCAGGACGGGCACGCGCTGCTCGGCGCCGGACTCACACACGCACGGATGGGCCGGCCCGACTTCGCGGCCCTCATCCCCGCCCTCGCGGCCTCCGCGCGCGCGGCCGGGCCGCCCCAGATCCGCAACGCGGGCACGCTCGGCGGCAACATCGTCACCGCCGCGCCCACCGGCGACACCCTGCCCGTGCTGGCCGCGCTGGAGGCCGACCTGGTCGTCGCGGGCCCCGATGGCGCGCGCCGCGAGATCCCGGTCTCCCACCTGCTCGCCGGGCGGGAGATGCTCGGCCCCGCCGAACTGATCGGCTTCGTACGGGTGCCCCTCCTGCACGCCCCGCAGGTGTTCCTCAAGGCCACCGGCCGCACCGGCCCCGGCCGCGCCACCGCCTCCGTCGCCGTCGTCCTCGACCCGGCGCGGCGAGGGGTGCGCTGTGCGGTGGGCGCGATCGCGCCGATGCCGCTGCGCCCGCTGGAGGCCGAGCGCTGGATCGCCTCGCTGATCGACTGGGACGGCGAACGGGGGCTCGCGGGCGAGGCGCTCGCGGCCTTCGGGGAGTACGTGGCGGCCGCGTGCATCCCGGACCCGGCACCGGCGGCACCGGGCGAGGGACAGCAGGTACTGCCGCCTGCCGTACTGCATCTGCGGCGCACGGTCGCCGCGCTGGCCCGACGGGCACTGGGGAGGGCGCTGTCGTGAGCAACGAGGACCACCAGCAGGGGCGTTTTCCCGACCCGTCGGACCATGAGGAGTACCAGGACGGCGGCGAGGGCCGGCTGGACCTTCCGGACGCCTTCGTGCAGGACGGCCCGCACGATTACCCGCAGAGCGCGGCGCGGGGCTACGCCGCGGACGCGCAGGACTATCAGGGCTACCAGGGCGAGGGCCAGGGCTACCAGGACCACGGCCAGGGCTATCACGACCAGGGACAGGGCTATCAGGACCCGAACCAGGCCCAGGTCCAGGACCACGGGCAGGGTTTCCCGCACGAGTACGGCGGCTGGCAGCCGACGGCCCCCGGCTCCGACTACGACGGCGACGCGACGGGCTTCTTCCAGCTGCCGTCCGACGGTTCGCTTGACGCCGCCCCGCTGGAGGCGCCCGGCCACGGCTACGTACCGCCGATGATCATGCCGCTGACCCCGCTCGCGCCGGCTGCCGGGACCGACCCGGCGGCCACGGGCGGCTGGGCGGCACAGCAGCCGCAGCCCGCCGACGCGCAGGTGGAGCCGTCCGCGCCCGTGCAGCCCGAGGCCGTGCACTGGCCGGAGGCGGGCGCGCAGCAGCACGGCGATCCGCAGGTGACCGGTCAGTGGACGTTCCCCGAGGAGCCTGGCCCCGACCCGGCGCCCGCGCAGGGCGCCGCAGGCCACGAGATGACCGGACAGTGGTCGATCCCGATCGCCGAAGGTGATCTTCCGGACGAGTCGGGCGAGTTCCTGCGTTCGTCGCCGCCGGTGCCCGAGACGCCCTGGGCCGCGGCGGCGCCTCCGGCGACGCTTCCGGGCGGTGCGCCGGCACCGTGGGCGACGCTGCCCGGCGGCGCGCCCGCGCCGTGGGCCGATCAGGCGCCCCAGGAGCAGGCTGAGCCGGAGCCCGAGCGCGCCCCGGCCGAGCAGGTCGACGCCGCGGACCCTGTGGAGCCCGCGGAGCCCGCGGACGCGGCCGCTCCGCAGCCACCGGCCGAGCCCGAGCCCGAGCCGAGCCAGGAACCCGCTCAGGAGACGGCCCAAGAAGGCGCCCAGGAAGGCACTCAGGAGGCCGCTGAGGAGGCTGCCCAGCCGCCGGAGGCCGGACACGACCACCAGGCGCCGCAGGACCCGGCAACGCCCGCAGAAGCCCCGCAGCCCTCCGGGGAGGAGTCGCCCGCCGCCGGGCCCGAGCCGCTCCCGGGTGCCGACGAGCACCCGCCGACCTCGTACGTCCTGCGGGTCAACGGCACGGACCGACCCGTCACCGACGCGTGGATAGGCGAGTCGCTCCTCTACGTCCTGCGGGAGCGCCTCGGCCTCGCCGGGGCCAAGGACGGCTGCTCCCAGGGAGAGTGCGGTGCCTGCAACGTCCAGGTGGACGGCCGGCTCGTCGCCTCCTGCCTCGTGCCCGCGGCCACGGCCGCCGGCTCGGAGGTCCGCACCGTGGAGGGCCTCGCCGGCGACGGCGAACCGTCCGACGTGCAGCGGGCGCTGGCCAACTGCGGAGCCGTCCAGTGCGGCTTCTGCATTCCCGGCATGGCCATGACCGTGCACGACCTCCTGGAGGGCAACCACGCCCCCACCGAACTGGAGACCCGCCAGGCCCTGTGCGGCAACCTGTGCCGCTGCTCGGGCTACCGGGGCGTGCTGGAGGCCGTACGCGAGGTCGTCGCCGAGCGGGCCGCGAGCGCGGCCGCGGCGGCCGAGGAAGCGCCGGCCGAGCCGTACGAGGAAGTGCACAGGGAAGCGCAGGAGGAAGCCCGCATCCCGCACCAGGCACCCCCCGGCGCCGGTAGGGTGCAGGCCCACCCGCACGACGGAGGCATGGCGTGAGCAACGACGCGGCCACCACGGCGAATCCGCAGGCCGTCGACGGCCCCCGGCCGGAACCGCCGGCCCACGGGCTCGGCGCCTCCCTCCCCGCCGCGGACACCCGCGCCAAGACGGAGGGCACGTTCCCGTACGCCTCCGACCTGTGGGCCGAGGGCCTGCTGTGGGGCGCGCTGCTGCGCTCACCGCACCCGCACGCGCGCATCGTCTCCATCGACACGTCGGCCGCCCGCGCCATGCCCGGCGTCCGCGTGGTGATCACCCACGAAGACATCCCGGGCGACGCGGCGTACGGCAGGCGCATCGCCGACCGGCCGGTGTTCGCGTCCGAGATCGTCCGCCACCACGGCGAGGCGATCGCCGCGGTGGCCGCGGACCACCCGGACACCGCGCGCCTCGCCGCGGCCGCGATCACCGTCGAGTACGAGCTCCTCGACCCGGTGACCGACCCGGAGAAGGCGTTCGCCGCCGAACCGCTGCACCCCGACGGCAATCTGATCCGCCACATCCCGCTGCGCTACGGCGACCCGGACGTGACCGGAGAGGTGATCGTCGAGGGCCTGTACCGGATCGGCCGCCAGGACCCGGCACCGATCGGCGCGGAGGCGGGCCTGGCCGTACCGCGGCCCGACGGCGGCGTCGAGCTCTACATGGCCTCGACCGACCCGCACGCCGACCGCGCCCTCGCCGCCGCCTGCTTCGGCCTGGAGCAGGAGCGGGTCAAGGTCGTCGTCACCGGCGTACCCGGGGCGACGGGCGATCGCGAGGATCCCGGCTTCCAGCTCCCGCTCGGCCTGCTGGCCCTGCGGACCGGCTGCCCGGTCAAACTCACCGCCACCCGCGAGGAGTCCTTCCTCGGCCACGCCCACCGCCACCCGACGCTGCTGCGCTACCGCCACCACGCGGACGCCGAGGGCCACTTGGTCAAGGTCGAGGCACAACTCCTCCTGGACGCGGGCGCCTACGCCGACGCGTCCTCCGAATCCCTGGCCGCGGCGGTCGCGTTCGCCTGCGGTCCCTACGTCGTCCCGCACGCCTTCATCGAGGGCTGGGCGGTGCGCACCAACAACCCGCCGTCGGGTCATGTGCGCGGCGAGGGGGCGATGCAGGTCTGCGCGGCGTACGAGGCGCAGATGGACAAGCTCGCGACCAAACTCGGCCTGGACCAGACCGAGATCCGCCTGCGCAACGTGCTGGCCACGGGCGACATACTCCCCACCGGCCAGACGGTCACCTGCCCGGCGCCGGTCGCCGAGCTGCTCCAGGCCGTACGGGACTTCCCGCTGCCCTCCCTCCCCAAGGACACCCCCGAGGACGACTGGCTCCTCCCGGGCGGCCCGGAGGGCGCGGGCGAACCGGGCGCGGTGCGCCGCGGTGTGGGCTACGCGCTCGGCATGGTGCACATGCTCGGCGCGGAGGGCACGGACGAGGTCTCCACGGCGACGGTCAAGGTCCACGACGGCGTCGCGACGGTCATCTGCGCGGCGGTGGAGACCGGTTCAGGCTTCTCCACCCTGGCGCGCCAGATCGTCCAGGAGACGCTGGGCATCGAAGAGGTCCACGTGGCGGCGGTCGACACCGACCAGCCCCCGGCGGGCCCGGCGGCGCACGGCCGGCACACCTGGGTCTCCGGCGGCGCGGTCGAACGCGCGGCCAAGATGGTCCGCACCCAGCTCCTGCAGCCGTTGGCGCACAAGTTCGGCATGTCCACGGAGCTGCTCCAGATCACCGACGGCAAGATCACGTCGTACGACGGCGTACTCTCCACCACCGTCACGGAGGCGATGGACGGCAAGGAACTGTGGGCGACGGCCCAGTGCCGCCCCCACCCGACCGAGCCGCTGGACGATTCCGGGCAGGGCGACGCGTTCGTGGGGCTGGCGTTCTGCGCGATCCGCGCGGTGGTGGACGTCGACATCGAACTCGGCTCGATCCGTGTGGTCGAGATGGCCGTGGCCCAGGACGTGGGCCGCGTCCTGAACCCGGCCCAGCTGGCGACCCGTATCGAGGCGGGCGTCACCCAGGGGATCGGCGCGGCCCTCACGGAGAACCTGCGCACGGCGCGTGGCCTGATCCGCCACCCGGACCTGACGGGCTACGCACTCCCGACATCGCTGGACGCGCCGGACATCCGCCTCGTGAAACTGATCGAGGAACGGGACGTGGTGGCCCCCTTCGGCGCGAAGGCGGCGAGCGCGGTCCCGGTGGTCACGTCCCCGGCGGCGGTGGCCGCCGCGGTCCGCGCGGCCACGGGCCGCCCGGTCAACAGGCTCCCGATCCGGCCCCAGGCGGCGGTGGCGGCGCCCAACTCGTAACGAGTGACAGGCAGGACTCGCACGGAAAGGCGGTGGCCCCGGGGTCTCCCAGGGCCACCGCCCGTCCGTACGTGCAGAGGCCGTGACCGGATTCGAACCGGCGTAACTCGCTTTGCAGGCGAGCCCCTCAGCCACTCGGGCACACGGCCGTGCGTTCCAACTCCTCGACCGTAGGCGGGAGTCGGCGGGGCGCTCAAGCGTCCGGCCGGGGTCGCAACACGACTGCCACACGCCGTTCACGGTCGGGCGCCGGTCGTACGACCAAGGGACCAGAAGGGTCCGGTCGAACGACAGGGCCCAAAGCGTGTCATGCCCCTTACTCTGGGGGTCATGACCGCCCCCGAACCGCGTGACACCGACGTCACGCAGCCGCCCGCCGGCACCGCCGCCCGCCCCGAAGAACCGGGCGGCGGCGGTGTTCTCGGCCCGGCCCACCGTGCCCTCAGCATCGGCATCGTCTCCGTCGTCTTCCTCATCGCTTTCGAGGCGACCGCCGTCGGCACGGCGATGCCCGTGGCCGCGCGCGAGCTGCACGGCATCCCGCTCTACGCGTTCGCCTTCTCCGCCTACTTCACCACCAGCCTCTTCGGCATGGTCGTCGCCGGGCAGTGGGCCGACCGCAGGGGGCCGCTGGGCGCGCTGGCCGGCGGGATGAGCGCCTGGGCCGCCGGACTGCTGCTGTCGGGCACGGCCGGTGCGATGTGGGTGTTCGTCGTGGGACGCGCCGTCCAGGGACTCGGCGGCGGGCTCGTCATCGTCGCCCTGTACGTCGTCGTCAGCCGCGCCTACCCGCGCAGGCTCCAGCCGGCGATCATGGCGGCCTTCGCGGCGAGCTGGGTGATCCCGTCCGTGGTCGGCCCGCTCGCCTCCGGCACCGTCACCGAACAGCTCGGCTGGCGCTGGGTCTTCCTCGGCATCCCCGCGCTCGTCGCCGTACCGCTCGCCCTCGCGCTGCCCGCGATCCGGCAGCGCGCGTCGGGGCCCGCCGACCCGGCGGCGGCCGTGCCGCCCTTCGACCGGCGCAGGATCCGGCTGGCCCTCGGGATCTCGCTCGGCGCGGGGCTGCTCCAGTACGCGGGACAGGACCTGCGCCCGCTGTCCGTGCTGCCCGCGGTGGCGGGCGCGGCGCTGCTGGTGCCGTGCGTCCTGGGCATCCTGCCCCGGGGGACGTACCGGGCGGCCCGCGGGCTGCCGTCCGTCGTGCTGCTGCGCGGCATCGCCGCGGGGTCGTTCATCGCCGCCGAGTCCTTCGTGCCGCTGATGCTCGTCACCCAGCGCGGGCTGTCCCCGACCCTGGCCGGCCTCTCGCTCGCCGTCGGTGGCGCGACCTGGGCGCTGGGCTCGTACGTGCAGTCCCGGCCGCGGACCGAGCCGTATCGCGAACCCCTGGTCGTCCTCGGCATGCTGCTCGTCGCCGCGGCGATCGCCACCGCCCCCAGCGTGCTGATCGACGCCGTGCCCGTGTGGATCGTGGGCGTGGCGTGGGGGTTCGGCTGCTTCGGCATGGGGCTCGTGATCGGGTCGACGAGCGTGCTGCTCCTCAAGCTGTCGGCCCCTGATGAGGCGGGCACCAACTCGGCCGCGCTGCAGATCTCCGACGCGCTGTCGAACATCCTGCTGCTGGCCGCGGGCGGCGCGGCCTTCGCCGCGCTCGGCGGCGGCGCGGTGGGCGGCCACGCGGTCTCAGCGGCCGACGCCTCGCACCCGAGTGCGTTTGCCGCGGTGTTCCTGCCGATGGCGGGGGTGGCGCTGGTGGGGGCGTGGGTCGCGACGCGGCTGCGGACGAAATTCGAGTGAGGCCGCCGTACGCCCTCTCTACGATCACGGCATGCAGCGGAAAGACGAGTTCACCGTCGGCCTGACGGAACCGAGCAGGAGGCCGTCCGGGACCTGGCCGACGCCCGCGGCGTCGGCGTCGAGGACCTCCTCACCGAGGCCACCCGCCACTTCCTCCACGCCGAGGGCGAGCGCGTCCACGCCGTGGCGGCGCGGTACGCCGCGGACCACGCCGATCTCCTGAGGAGGCTGGGCGAGTGACACGCCACCTCACGGTCGCCGAGGTGACCGGCATCGCGACGCTCGCCTTCGGCAGGACGCCCCCGGGGCTGCGCGCACCCGGCCTGCTGGAATCCGCGGTGCACCGGCCCCGGGCGCGGATGTTCGGCGTGATCGCCCACCAGGACCTGTACGAGCAGTCCGCGGCGCTGCTGCACGCGATCGCCGCCAACCACCCCTTCGTGGACGGCAACAAGCGCACGGCGTGGCTGGCCGCCGTCACGTTCCTCGCTCTCAACGGTGCCGACCTGGCCGGCGTCGACCAGGACGCGGCGTACGACCTCGTCGTCGATGTGGCCTCCGGCGCGGTGGACGATCCGGTCCGCATCGCGGGGAGGCTGCGTGCGCTCGCGGCGTTTCGTGTGAGCTGAGTCGCACCCGGCGCGGTCACCGCGTCGCGCCGCCCGGACGACGACCGGGCCACCGGTAGGGTGGCCCGGTTGTCGTACGAGAGCCCCCGCCGAGAGCCCCCGAACCGGAGACCGTGACTACTACCGCCTCCCACCACCTCTCACCCGCCTTCCCCGGCCGTGCCCCCTGGGGCACGGCCAACAAGCTGCGTGCCTGGCAGCAGGGCGCCATGGAGAAGTACATCCAGGAGCAGCCGCGCGACTTCCTCGCCGTCGCCACGCCCGGCGCCGGCAAGACGACCTTCGCGCTGACCCTCGCCTCCTGGCTGTTGCACCACCACGTCGTGCAGCAGGTGACGGTCGTCGCGCCGACCGAGCACCTGAAGAAGCAGTGGGCGGCCGCGGCGGCGCGGATAGGGATCAAGCTGGACCCGGAGTACAGCGCGGGTCCGCTGAGCAAGGAGTACCACGGCGTCGCGGTCACCTACGCCGGTGTCGGCGTACGGCCCATGCTGCACCGCAACCGCTGCGAGCAGCGCAAGACCCTCGTCATCCTCGACGAGATCCACCACGCCGGTGACTCCAAGTCCTGGGGCGAGGCGTGCCTGGAGGCGTTCGAGCCGGCCACCCGGCGGCTCGCGCTGACCGGTACGCCGTTCCGGTCCGACACCAACCCCATCCCCTTCGTCGCGTACGAGGAGGGCAACGACGGGATCCGGCGCTCGGCCGCCGACTACACGTACGGCTACGGCAACGCCCTCGGCGACGGCGTCGTCCGGCCCGTGATCTTCCTCAGCTACAGCGGCAACATGCGCTGGCGCACCAAGGCCGGTGACGAGATCGCCGCCCGGCTCGGCGAGCCGATGACCAAGGACGCGATCTCGCAGGCGTGGCGCACCGCGCTCGACCCGCGCGGCGACTGGATGCCGAACGTGCTGCGCGCCGCCGACCAGCGGCTGACCGAGGTCAGAAAGGGCATCCCCGACGCGGGCGGGCTCGTCATCGCCTCCGACCAGGACTCGGCCCGCGCGTACGCCAAGCTGATCCGCGAGATCACCGGCACCAAGGCGACCGTCGTCCTGTCCGACGAGGCGGCCGCGTCCAAGCGGATCGAGGAGTTCAGCGAGGACGGCTCCCGGTGGATGGTCGCCGTCCGCATGGTGTCCGAAGGCGTCGACGTGCCGCGCCTCGCCGTCGGCGTGTACGCGACGACCATCTCGACGCCGCTGTTCTTCGCGCAGGCCGTGGGCCGTTTCGTACGGTCCAGGCGGCGCGGCGAGACCGCGTCCGTGTTCCTGCCGACCATCCCGAACCTCCTGGGCTTCGCCTCCGAGATGGAGGTCGAGCGCGACCACGTGCTCGACCGGCCGAAGAAGGACGGCGAGGAGGACCCGTACGCCGAGTCCGAGAAGGAGATGGCGGAGGCCGAGAAGCAGCAGGACGAGGACACCGGCGAACAGGACATGCTGCCCTTCGAGGCGCTGGAGTCCGACGCCGTATTCGACCGGGTGCTGTACGACGGCGCCGAGTTCGGCATGCAGGCCCATCCGGGCAGCGAGGAGGAGCAGGACTACCTGGGCATCCCCGGCCTGCTCGAACCGGACCAGGTGCAACTCCTCCTGCAGAAGCGGCAGGCGCGGCAGATCGCGCACAGCCGCAAGAAGCCCGACGAGGAGGCCGACCTGCTGGAGCTGCCCGCCGAGCGGCGTCCGGTCGTCTCCCACAAGGAACTGCTGGAGCTGCGCAAGCAGCTGAACACCATGGTCGGCGCATACGTGCACCAGAGCGGCAAACCGCACGGTGTCATCCACACCGAGCTGCGCAGAGTGTGCGGTGGGCCGCCGAGCGCGGAGGCGACGGCGGGGCAGATCCGCGAGCGGATCAAGAAGGTGCAGGAGTGGGCGACGCGGATGCGGTGACCCCCCGCTCCCGCCCCCGCCGCTCCCTGTTCCGCTCCCGCGTCCCGCTGACCCCGCCGTTCTTCTGGCCGGGGTCCCTTATGGGGACCAATAGCCCGTCGTCGGCGCAAGATCGCCCGGATTCTGGACGAGCCCTTCCGCTGAGCGGTGCCTGTCGCTACTGTCCCCGCAATGCAAACGCCCCGTGGCAGCGCCGCCGCGGAGCGCAGTCGGTGTGCCATGGCCTGCCGGCGGCCTCTGGGTGCGTCGCCGATGGGACCGGTGCCGCGACATCTCTTCGAGGACCGCCGTCACTCACTCCGAAAGAGAGGGCGTCGTGACCGCGGAAACCTCCCAGACGCTCGACAGGGGACTACGTGTCCTCAAACTGCTCGCCGATACCGACCACGGGCTGACCGTCACCGAGTTGTCCAACAAACTCGGCGTCAACCGCACCGTCGTCTACCGCCTGCTCGCCACCCTCGAGCAGCACGCCCTGGTCCGACGCGACCTCGGCGGCCGGGCCAGGGTCGGCCTCGGTGTGCTCCGGCTCGGCCGGCAGGTGCACCCGCTCGTACGCGAGGCGGCGATGCCCGCCCTGCGCTCGCTCGCCGAGGACATAGGGGCGACCGCCCACCTCACCCTGGTCGACGGCGCGGAGGCCCTCGCGGTCGCCGTCGTCGAACCGACCTGGACCGACTACCACGTCGCCTACCGGGCGGGCTTCCGTCATCCGCTGGACCGGGGGGCGGCCGGCAAGGCGATCCTCGCCGCCCGCCAGAACGGGAAGGCGGAGCCGGGCTACACCCTCACGCACGGCGAGCTGGAGGCGGGCGCGTGCGGCGCGGCTGCGGCGCTCGTGGGCGTGACCGGGATAGAGGGCAGCGTGGGTGTGGTGATGCTGGCGGACGCGGTTCCGGAGCGGGTCGGCCCCCGCGTACTGGACGCGGCCCGCGAGGTCGCGGACGCCCTTCGCTGACGGCCGCGTCCGACGGCGTGCGGCGGCGGCTCCGTTCCGACGCCCCGCGCCGACGGCCTGCGGCGGCGGGCGCCCGTGGGGGGATCACGCCCCCCGGGGGACGGGCGGCGCGGGCAGATAGATTGGCACCGTGCTCTCCAGTCTCACGCGCCCCCGCGCCCTCGCCCTCTGCGCGCTGCCCGTCGTCACGCTGCTCGCCGTCGCCGGGCTGGCGCCGCTGCCGTTCGTCGTCGCGCAGCCCGGGATGACCGCGGACGTGCTCGGCAAGGACCAGGGGCGGCAGATCATCACGATCTCCGGCGCTCCGACGCAGGAGACCGAGGGTGCCCTGCGCATGACGACGATCGTGGCGAGCGGACCGTCCGCCGAGGTCGACCTCGGCGACGTCGTCGACGGGTGGTTCCGTACGGACCGCGCGGTGCTGCCCCGCGACGCCGTCTACCCCGCGGGCAAGTCCGACAAGGAGATCGAGCGGCACAACGTACGCGACATGGAGCAGTCGCAGGACGTCGCCACCCGCGCCGCCCTCGGCTATCTCGGCGAGGACCCCGCGAAGGTGAAGGTCTCCCTGCACCTGGCCGACGTCGGCGGGCCCAGTGCCGGACTCCTGTTCTCCCTCGGAATCGTCGCCAAGATCGAGGGCGACGGCGCGGGCGGCGACCTCACCGGCGGCCGGAACATCGCCGGTACGGGCACGATCAGCGCCGACGGCAAGGTCGGCCCGGTCGGGGGCGTGTCCCTGAAGACCCAGGCGGCCAAGCGTGACGGCGCGACCGTGTTCCTGGTCCCCAAGGCCGAGTGCGCGGACGCCGAGGCGGAACTGCCCTCCGGGATGCGGCTGATCCCGGTCACCACGCTCAAGGGCGCGGTCGACTCCCTGCGGGCGCTGGAACGGGGCGGGAAGGTCCCGAGCTGCTGACGTCCCGGCTCCCGTCGCCGGTCCCGGTCCCGGTCCCAGTCCCGGCACCGCCCTCGCCCCCGCCCGCGGCCGTTGCGTCCAGCTCACGCCAGGCCGGGAACACCGCCGGTGCCAGGGTCGCCAGGAAGTACAGCCCGCCCAGCGTCAGCAGCGCCGCCACGAGCCCGGCCTGCTCGATCAGGTAGCCGGCCGCCAGACCCCCGAGCGGCGTCGTCATGAGCACCCCGGCCGTCGTCGTGCTCGCCACGCGGCTGCGCAGGGCGTCCGGAATGCGCTCGTACATCATGGTCGTCAGGATCGGGTTGAGCATGCCGGCCCCCAGCCCGCCGACCGCCATCGTGGCGGCGAGCGGCGCCGTCCCGTCCACCAGCGCGGCCACCACGAACCGCGGCAGCCCGCACAGCACGAACGCGACCGTGAACAGCAGGCGCCGCGGGAGACGGTGCCCGACCGCGGCGTAGAGCAGTGCGCCGAGCAGCGCGCAGCCGCCGAAGACGGCGACGAGCAGGCCCAGATCGCGTGCGCCGCCCAGGTTCTCGCGCGCGTGCACGGGCAGCAGGACGGAACTCCAGCCCTGGTCGAGGCCGTTGGTGAGCATCACCATCAGGACGGCGCCGAGCAGCAGTCGGCTGCGCAGCAGGAAGGCGTACCCCTCCCGAAGTTCGCCCCGGTAGGCGGCGAAGGAGATCCGGGGCGCGTCCCGCTCGGGTGCGGCGGCGCGCAGGCCGCGCAGGCCGAGGGAGATCAGCAGCGCCGAGCCGCAGAAGGTGGCCGCGTCCACGAGCAGGACGGCTTCAGCGCCGATCAGAGCGATCAGTACGCCGGCCAGTGCCGCCCCGGTCATCCGCGCGCCGCGCGAGACCGCGTCGAACAGGCTCGCGGCGCGGGACAGGCTCGTACCGGCCCGCTCGGCGAGGTCGGGCACCAGGACGTGGCGCGCGGTCTCGCCGGGAGCGTGGAACAGGCCGGTGACGGCCATCAGCGCGCACAGCATCCAGAACCGCAGCGCACCCGCCTGGTGCAGGAGCGGGATCGCCGCCAGGGCGGCGGCGCAGACCAGGTCGGTCGTGACACTGACCCGGCGGCGGCCGAGACGGTCGATGACCGGCCCGCCCGTGATCGCCGAGACGACCACCGGGAGCGTCGCACAGAAGGCGACCAGCCCGGCTTTCGCGGGGCTGCCCGTGGTCTCCAGGGCGAACCACGGGACCCCGATGAGGGTGAGCGAATTGCCGCTGATGGACACGGCGTTGGCCGCCAGCACGGCGGCGAGCGGCCGGCGGTCGCGCACGGCGGTGGTGCCGTGCGCCTCCTGCGCGCTCACGCGAGACGGGTGGTGCGGAGGCCGGGTCCCGGCTGCTGACGACCCACCAGGTGGAGGCCCAACTCGACCAGTAACCAGCCCACTTGTATGCGCATGGGTCGAGGTGGCACATGCGTGGCGGCCTGGGTGCGCAGCTCCTCGGCGCACAGTTCGTGCAGCATCAGATGGATGTCGGCGTGCATGTCCTTCGTCCCCTCAGTCGGTGGTGCGCGGGAATGCGTGCGTGTGCAGACGGACCTGGGCGACGCCCTCGGTGCCGGGGGCGTGCGTGAGGTCCCGGTAGCTATCGATGAGCTCGTGGAGCCTGTCCCTGAGTTCGAGGGCCTCCGCGGCGGTCAGCCGCAGCGTGAAGTCGCTGAGGTCGGCGCTGCGCCGCCACTCCTCGGGCCAGTCGTCCTTGGTGCCGAGCCAGGTCGCGACCTCCTGGGCGTGCGTGGTCGCGATCTCGTGGACGAAGAGGTCGGCGGCGCCGCGCACCGCCGGGTCCGGGTTGCTGAGCAGGGCGTCGTCGAAGCGCGTGCCGTGCGCCGCCGCCTTCCACCACCGCTCCCGGCCCTTCCCGCGCCCGGGATCGTCCTCGACGAAGCCGTGGGCGGCGAGCTGGCGCAGGTGGTAGCTGGTGGCGCCGCTCGACTCGCCGAACTTCTCCGCCAGCTGTGAGGCGGTGGCCGGGCCGTCGTGCCGCAGTGACGACAGGATGCGCATACGCAGGGGATGGGCCAGACCGCGCAGCGAGTGCGGGTCGAGCGTGTGGATGTTCGGCGGCGGGTTCTCGCTCATGGATGCAAAGCTATCCTTGCAAAGGAGTCGTTGCAAGCTTTTTTTGCAACGACTCCTTTGCAGCCTCCTCCGTGGCGCCGGCCGCCGGTCCCGCTCACCGGTCGGCAGGGTCCTCCGCCGCCTGCTCCACGAGCGGGATGATGCGCAGCGGCACCGGGTTCTCCATGACGATCGCCGTCGACGCGCGCACGATCCCCTCGAAGCCGACGACGCGGTCGATCACGCGTTGCAGGTCGGCGTTGGACCGCGCGACGAGCCGGCAGAGCATGTCGCCGTGGCCTGTGGTCGTGTGCAGCTCCAGCACCTCGGGAACCGTCGCCAGATGCGCCCGTACGTCGGAGCCCTGCCCCTGCTTGATCTCCAGCGTCGCGAACGCGGTCACCGGATAGCCCAGCGCCGCCGGGTCGACGTCCGGCCCGAAGCCCCTGATCACCCCGTTCGCCTGGAGCCTGTCCATCCGCGCCTGCACCGTGCCGCGCGCGACACCCAGACGCCGCGATGCCTCCAGGACCCCGATCCGCGGCTCGCGTGCCAGCAGCACGATGAGCCGCCCGTCCAGATGATCGATCGCCATGACGCCCTCCCAATGGTCATCCTGTACACAACGTCCGGCGGACCGCCCGTCCGGCTGAGCACATTGTCCAGCCGAAAAGCCAACTATTGCGCACCTTGCGGAGCAGGGGGAGCCTGCTGCCATGACTGAGACCACGCATCACACCCCGGACACCGCGCGTGAGGCCGACCCCTTCCCGGTGAAGGGAATGGACGCGGTCGTCTTCGCCGTCGGCAACGCCAAGCAGGCCGCGCACTACTACTCCACGGCCTTCGGCATGAAGCTCGTCGCCTACTCCGGACCGGAGAACGGCAGCCGCGAGACCGCGAGTTACGTCCTCACCAACGGTGCCGCCCGCTTCGTCTTCACCTCCGTGATCAAGGCGTCCACCGACTGGGGCCGCTTCCTCGCGGACCACGTCGCCGCCCACGGCGACGGTGTCGTCGACCTCGCCATCGAGGTGCCGGACGCGCGCGCCGCCTACGCGTACGCCGTCGAGCACGGTGCGACGGGCATCGCCGAGCCGTACGAGGTCAAGGACGACCACGGGGTTGTCGTCCTCGCCGCCATTGCCACGTACGGCAAGACCCGCCACACGCTCGTCGAGCGCAAGGACTACGACGGCCCCTACCTGCCCGGCTTCGTCGCCGCCGACCCGATCGTCGAGCCGCCGGCCAAGCGCACCTTCCAGGCCATCGACCACTGCGTGGGCAACGTCGAGCTCGGCAGGATGAACGAGTGGGTGGCCTTCTACAACAAGGTCATGGGCTTCACCAACATGAAGGAGTTCGTGGGCGACGACATCGCCACCGAATACTCCGCGCTCATGTCGAAGGTCGTCGCCGACGGCACCAAGAAGGTCAAGTTCCCGATCAACGAGCCGGCGATCGCGAAGAAGAAGTCGCAGATCGACGAGTACCTGGAGTTCTACGGCGGCGCCGGTGTCCAGCACATCGCGCTCGCGACGAACGACATCGTCGCCACCGTGCGCACCATGCGCGCGGCCGGAGTCCAGTTCCTCTCCGTCCCGGACGCGTACTACGACACGCTCGGCGAGTGGGTCGGCGACACGCGGGTGCCGATCGACGAGCTGCGCGAGCTGAAGATCCTCGCGGACCGCGACGAGGACGGCTACCTGCTGCAGATCTTCACCAAGCCGGTCCAGGACCGCCCGACGGTCTTCTTCGAGATCATCGAGCGCCACGGCTCGATGGGCTTCGGCAAGGGCAACTTCAAGGCGCTGTTCGAGGCGATCGAGCGCGAACAGGACAAGCGCGGCAACCTGTAGTCCCTGGGGCGCTGCCCCCGGGTGCCCCCTCGTCGTGGCCCCGCCTACGGGGCGGGTGCCGCGCAGCGGCAACCCACCCCGGCCCCGGACCTACGGGGTCCGGGGCGAAGCCCCGGTTTCGGGAAGGGGCGGGGTGGGGGAATCCGACTCCCCGCCCCCCGCCACCGACGCAGAAGCCGACTCCGGCCCCGACGGCGCGGACGGCGCCGCCGACGGCTGCGCCATCCGCTGCTGCGGTGCCACGGAAGCCCCCGCCGACGAACTGGCGGACGGGGACGTCGAAGCCTCCACCCCGGCCGACGGCACGGCAGACGGCACGGCAGACGGGACGACGGACGGCACCGCAGACGGCACCCCCGCCCCCGCCGACGGCGCCGGCACGGTCACCGCATCCGGCCCGTCACCGTCCATGTCCACCGGGCCACCCGGCGGCGGCTCGCCGAGCGCGGACAGGGAATCGCGCGCCACCGGCGCGTGCAGCGGCGAGAAGTCCGGGTTCGTCCGCAGCGCCTCCTCGATGTGCCGGCGCGCCGGCCCATGGTTGCCGAGATCCCGCTCGATCTCGCCCCGGTGGTACGAGAACAGCGCGTTCCGCTGCTCCGGCCCCGTCGCGAGCTTCGCGAACGGCAGCGCGTCCTTCGCCCGGCCAGCCCGGTACAGCGCCCAGCCCATCGCGTCCGCGACGTCCACGCTGCGGTGGCCGCGCCACCATTCGCCCTGGAGGCGCCGCACTGCCGACGCCGCGTCGCCGTGGTCCGCCTCGTACCGCGCCAGCACCAGATCGTCGTCGACCCCGTGGGCGCGCGCCTCCTCCACCAGGGTCCGTACCCGGGCGTAGTGCGTCGCGGCGTCCCCGTCCAGGCCCAGCGACTGGGCCAACTCGCCCGCCTCCAGCGCGTACTCCGGCAGCGGTGCCTTGTCGAGCGCCTCCTGGTAGTCCCGCTGTGCGTCATCCGTACGGTCCAGCGCCACCAGGGCCCGGGCACGTCCTGTCAGGGCCCGGTGGCTGTCCGGGTCGGCCTCCAGCGCCGCGTCGTAGTGGCGCACGGCCTCTGCGGCCTCACCCCGCTCCCAGGCCAGGTCACCCTGCCGGACGAGCGCGGCTGCCTTCTCGGGGCGGGTGCGGGCGTTCGCCGTCGCGTCGTACGCGAGGGCCGCCGCGTCCTCGCGCCAGCCCCGGTCCTGGTAGAGCTGCGCCTCGCGGCCCTGCACCTGGGGCCCCGAGTGCAGCTCCTGGAAGGCGTCCGTCGCCTTGCCGACGGCCTTGCGGTCGCCCAGACCGTTGTAGGCGTCGATGAGCACGGGATACACCGTCCACGCCTTCGGCGCCTGTCTGCGTGCCCGCTCGCCCCAGATGCGCGCGGCCACGTAGTCGTGCCGGGCGTTGGACAGCGCGGCCATCCCCACCAGCGCGCGGACGTCGCCCTCCTGCCCCGTTCCGAGCTCCATCGCATGTCTGAGCGCCTGCTCCGCCTTCGGGAAGTCCGCCGGCTGCCCGAGCCGGTTGCCCCGTTCCACGTACGCCGCGCCGAGCACTGCCCATGACTGCCCGTCACGCGGATGGTCGCGCAGCCATGCCTCATGGTCGCCGATCAGCGCCTTCAGATCCGCCGGGGCGGCCGGCGCGCCCGCCCCGGCGGCGGCCATCGCGCGGGACGCGGGCCGCTGGACGGACGGCCCCGTACTCCCCTCCTCCCCCCACGTGGGCGCGAGCAGGATCACCCCGGTGACCAGCGTCGCGCCGACCAGCGTGCTGACTGCGGCGTTCTTCAGGGTTTCGCTCTTCATGGCGCTCACTGTGCGTCAGCGGGCAGCCCATACGAAGAACACACTCGGCTGTGCGAAGCGGAACGCAGACGGGTTCACACCGATGGCCCCCGGTGCGACGCTGGGATCATGGACGATCTTCTGGAACGGCTGCGTGCCGGCCTGCCCGCCGAGGCACTGATCACCGACTCGGACGTGACCGCTTCGTACGGACGCGACATGGCGAGCTTCTGCGACGCGGGCAGCCCCGCCGTCGTGGTCCTGCCCCGGACCGTCGAGCAGGTCCAGCACGTGATGCGGACCGCCACCGCGCTGCGCGTTCCCGTCGTGCCGCAGGGCGCCCGCACCGGCCTGTCGGGCGCGGCCAATGCCTCGGACGGCTGCATCGTGCTCTCGCTGACCAAGATGGACCGGATCCTGGAGATCAACCCGGTCGACCGGATCGCCGTGGTCGAGCCGGGCGTCGTCAACGCGGCGCTGTCCCGTGCGGTGAACGAGCACGGCCTGTACTACCCGCCGGATCCCTCCAGCTGGGAGATGTGCACCATCGGCGGAAACATCGGCACCGCGTCCGGCGGTCTGTGCTGCGTCAAGTACGGGGTGACCGCCGAATACGTGCTCGGGCTGAAGGTCGTCCTCGCCGACGGCAGGCTGCTGACCACGGGCCGGCGCACCGCCAAGGGCGTCGCGGGATACGACCTCACGCGCCTGTTCGTCGGCTCCGAGGGCAGCCTCGGCATCGTTGTCGAGGCGGTCCTGGCACTGAGGCCGCAGCCGCCCGCCCAGCTCGTGCTGGCCGCCGAGTTCCCCTCCGCGGCGCGTGCCTGTGACGCCGTCTGCGCGATCATGGAGCGCGGCCACACACCGTCGCTGCTGGAGATCATGGACCGCACCACCGTGCGGGCGGTCAACAAGCTGGCGAACATGGGTCTGCCGGAGACCACCGAGGCCCTGCTGCTGTGCGCCTTCGACACCCCGGACCCGGCCGCCGACCTCGCCGCGGTCGCGGCGCTCTGCGAGGCGGCGGGTGCGAGCGAGGTCGTACCCGCCGACACCGTGGCCGAGTCCGAACTGCTGCTCCAGGCCCGCAGGCTGTCCCTGACCGCGCTGGAGACCGTCAAGTCGGCGACGATGATCGACGACGTCTGCGTCCCGCGCTCGAAGCTGGGCGAGATGATCGACGGGACGGCGGCCATCGCCGACAAGTACGACCTCACGATCGGCGTCTGTGCGCACGCCGGTGACGGCAACACCCATCCCGTCGTCTGCTTCGACCACCTCGACCCCGACGAGTCGCGGCGGGCCCGCGAGTCGTTCGACGAGATCATGGCGCTCGGTCTGGAGCTGGGCGGCACCATCACCGGCGAACACGGCGTCGGCGTGCTGAAGAAGGACTGGCTGGCACGCGAACTCGGGCCGGTGGGGCTGGAGTTGCAGCGCGGTATTCGCCGCACCTTCGACCCGCTCGGGATCCTCAATCCCGGCAAGCTGTTCTGAGACCTCACCCCTTCGCTCCGCTACGCGTCCTCGGTCCTGGTCGGGGAGAGCAGCTCGGCCAGGCCGTCGTCGATGCCGAGCTGCTCCGTCTCCGAGCCGGGCGGCACCACCCGCAGCGTCCGCTCCAGCCATGCGGACACCACCGCCGACGGCGCCTCCAGCAGCGCGTCACCGTCGGGTGAACTGAGCGCCATCAGGATGACGCTGCGGCCCTGCGACTTCGTCGGCCACACCCGCACGTCCCCGTTGCCGCACGGCCGGAACACGCCCTCGACGAGCAGTTCGCGTGCGAACGTCCAGTTGACGGGGTGGTCCGAGCCGATGTGGAAGGTGATGTGGACGGCGTACGGGTCGCCGGTCCGGTAGGTCAGCCGGGCCGGCACGGGGACGCTGCGCTCGGGCGACAGCACCAGCTTCAGCTCCAGCTCGCGTTCCACCACGGTGTTCTTCATCGTCGCTTTTCCTCTCTTCTGTGTGACGATCGGGCCCGCCCGCAGCGGGCCTCACAGGAAGAGAGCGGCTTCCCCCACTGCTCTTACGCGACTTCGGGTGGTAACTTTCCGTGACCCCGCCACTACCGGAAAGTGGTCGTTACCGACGGACCGGTCCAGGCGCGGGCGAGGGTCTGATAGATGTGGAGCCTTGAATTGAGGCCTCGAAGAGATACGGGACCACGGTGATGAGCGCCCCAACCCCGGCCACCGGCGACAGCAGCCCCACGCCCGGCTACTATCCGGACCCTTCCATTCCCGGATATGTCCGGTACTGGAACGGCTCCGCGTGGGTGCCCGGTACCAGCAGGCCCGCGCCCGCGTCGGGCGAGGAGATGCCCACCCCGCCCGCTTCCGCGGCGTCCGCACCCGCCCGGGCGACGCCCGCGCCCACTCCGGCCGTGGAGGAGACGGGCCCCGTCTTCCTCGACGAGGAGCCCGACGCCGCACCGGCGCGCCCCGAGCCCGCGTCCGCCTGGCAGGCGGACGCCGCTCGCCAGTCCGGCTTCGGCGGCGACCTGGACAACCGCGTCTCCTGGGGCGGCGCCCAGGACCCGCGCGCCGCCGACCGCCCCGGCGCGGGCGCGTCCGACCCGCGACGGCCGGCCGAGCCCTCGGGCACCGTCGACCCGAGCGGCGGCCAGTTGCCCGGCATGCGGTCGGTCACGCCGCAGAGCGGCACTGGCCGCGGCGATGCCCCGGGCGACGCCCGTCCGATCGGGCCCTCCGCCACGGACGGGCCCCTCACGGACGGTACGGTCGCCATCCGCGCGCTGCGCCCCGGTGCCGGCGAATCCGGCGGCGCCCCGTCCGGCGACGCCCCCTCGGGCCGTCAGCCCGCCGAGCACACGGCCGCCATCCGCGCCCGGCGTCCCGGCGGCCCTGCTCCCGACGGGCAGCCCGACGGCACCATGACGATCCGCGCGCTCGGAGCGGGTGCCGCCGCGCCCCCGAAGCGGCCCCAGCCGGGCGTCCCCGCCCAGCCGCAGGCCTCCTCTCCTGCCCCGCAGCCGCAGCCGCAGCCGCAACAGCAGCCGCAGCAGTCGCAGCCGCAGGCACAGAGCGCCCAGGCCCCCGCCCCGCAGACGCCGGTCACCAACGGCCCCGGCGGCGGCGCCGCCTCCTGGGCGCAGCAGGTCCACCAGCTCGCCCAGTCGGGCCCGGCGTCCGACGGCGACCAGCCCGTCCTGCCGTGGAAGCCCCCGGTCAACGACCCGTTCCTGGCGGCCGCCCAGGCCCAGGCGAATGCCCGGCCCGCATCCCTCGGCAAGCGGCTCGCCGCCCGGCTCGTCGACACCCTGGTGCTCGGCGCGCTGGTAGGCGCCGTCGCCGTCCCGGTCGTCTCCAGCGCTCTCGACCACATCGGCGACAAGATCGAGGCGGCGAAGCTGTCCGGCGAAACGGTCACGGTCTGGCTCATCGACGGGACCACCGCCGGCCAGCTCGGCATCGTCCTCGGCGCGCTCCTCGTCCTCGGCGCGCTGTACGAGGCGCTGCCGACCGCCAAGTGGGGCCGCACCCTGGGCAAGAAGCTGTGCGGGGTGAAGGTGGTCGACATCGAGTCCCACGAACCGCCGCCGTTCGGCGCGGCCCTGCGCCGCTGGCTGGCCTACAGCGTGCTGGGCGTCCTCGTCGTCGGTGTGCTCAATGTGCTGTGGTGCCTGTTCGACCGCCCGTGGCGGCAGTGCTGGCACGACAAGGCGGCGCACACGTTCGTGACCGGCTGATCCGCGTCGCACGCCGCCGCGCGCGCGTTCGCCCGAACGCGCGCGAGCCGTTGCGAGGCCCTTTGTGCCGGTATGCACTGCCCCCATGAGCAACGATCAGCCGCCGCCCGGTCCGCCGCCCGATGACGACCCGTTCCGCAAGAGGCCGCAGGAGCCTCCGCCCGGCGGGGAGGGCGGCGGCGCGGGGCAGGGCCCACCGCCCGGTTCTCCGTACGGCGCGGGCGGAGGGCAGGGCGGCCCGCCGCCCGGTGGCGGGTCCCCGTACGACACCCCCGGCGGCGGCGCGGGCGCGCCCGGCGGTCCGTACGGCGAGGGCGGCATGCCGCCTCCCTACGGTCCGAACGCCTATGGGGGCGCCTACGGCGGGGCGGACCCGCTCGCCGGGATGCCGCCGCTCGCCGAGTTCGGCAAGCGCTTCGTCGCCCGGCTCATCGACATCCTGATCATCGCGATCCCGCTCGCGGTGATCTCTCTGCTGATCGGCGGCTGGGACATGACGGCGGACGGCGACGACTGGGAGGAGATCACCGACCAGGTGAACACCGGCCGGCAGTGGCTGCTGACGCTCATCTCCCTGGTCGCGTACATCGGTTACGACACGATCATGACGACGAAGAGAAACGGGCAGACCGTCGGCAAACGGCTGATGAAGCTGCGCGTTGCGATGCTCAACGACGGGCGGACGCCGGACACGAGCTCCGCGCTGATGCGGGCCGTCGTGCTGTGGGTGCCCGCGCTGGTGTGCTGCTACTGCCTCTGGTGGCTCGTCATCCTCGTCACCGTGCTGACCGACAAGCCCTACAAGCAGGGCCTGCACGACAAGGCGGGAAAGACGGTCGTCGTCTCAGCGGCGTAGCGAGTGCCCGGCGACCCCGGCCCCGGCGCGCGGCGTCGGCACCCGGGTGGTGAGACCGTCGGCGGCGGCGGACTCCCCGTACGGCCGGGCGGAGCGGCGCGCGGGGAGGGCGAACGCGACGGCGAGGCCGAGCCCCAGGGCGAGGACGCCGATCGCGGCGACGGGGATGCCGCTCGTCGCGCGGGTCAGCAGCAGCAGGGCGACGGTCGACAAGACGACGGTGGCCGAACCGTAGGCGTACTGTGCGGCATTCGGACGCGGCATCACGGTATCCGTCCTCGGGACAGGGGCGGGGAGAGACTTGGGGGCCGGTAGTCGCACCGCCGCAAGACTCTACGGTCCTGAATGCCCGTGAGGAACCGGCAGTAAGCGTGACCTAACCCACGGTGCCGGTGCATGGGGGGCGCACGGAGTCATTCCGCCCCCGCTCGGCCGGGATTCTGCGCCTCTTGTCCGTATTCGGCATCGTCCGGATAGCGGAACTCCACTCCTGCATAGTGCAGTTGGAGTGTGCAAGTCAAGGGCTGTCTTTTCTTCTTCAACTCCGGTCAAATGTCGTCACTTGAGACGCGTATACCGCGCGCGCGGACGACCCCACACTCCGGTCCGCAGCGGCGACGGAACGCGGGGGAGGACACCATCAAGTGACCAGCAAGCGACGGACGTTCAGAGCGTCCGCGGTTGTCGTTGCCCTTGCCGCGACGACCGCGACGGCCTCGGCGTTCACCTTCGCCCAGGCCGACAACCAGCAGGCGTCGGACCCGGCGGCCGCCATCGAGCGGCACGACCCGGCACCGCAGAAGGAGCACGTCGACCACGACCTCGACGGCCCCTTCAGCAAGCAGCAGGAAGCGCAGCGCGAGGCTGCCATGGAGCAGCTGATATCCGGCGACGCCACCGTGCAGAAGCGCGGCGGCTCCAACGTCGTCAAGCTCGACGACAAGAAGTACGTCGAGCTCGCCCGGGAGAAGACCGACAAGATCTTCACCATCCTCGTGGAGTTCGGCGACAAGGTCGACGACACGACGATGTACGACCCGGACGGCGCGGACGGCCCCAAGCCCCCGGTCAAGAAGTACGGCGGCACGCCCGGCCCGCTGCACAACAAGATCGCCCAGCCCGACCGCGCGGTCGACAACTCCACGGCCTGGCAGGCGGACTACAACCAGAAGCACTTCGAGGACCTGTACTTCGGCACCGGCAAGGACGAGAACGGCCGGCCGAAGCACTCCCTGAAGACCTACTACGAGAAGACCTCCTCCGGCCGCTACTCGGTCGACGGCATGGTCTCCGACTGGGTCAAGGTCGACTACAACGAGGCTCGTTACGGCTCCAACTACTGCGGCCAGTCCAACTGCGCCAACGCCTGGGACGCCGTCCGCGACGGCGTCAACGCCTGGGTCGCCGACCAGAAGGCCAAGGGCAGGTCGGACGCCGAGATCAAGGCCACCCTCGCCGAGTACGACAAGTGGGACCGCTACGACCACGACGGCGACGGCGACTTCAACGAGGCCGACGGCTACATCGACCACTTCCAGTTCGTCCACGCCGGCGAGGACGAGTCCGCGGGCGGCGGCGCCGAGGGCCCCAACGCCCTGTGGGCCCACCGCTGGTACGCGTACGGCACCGACGCCGGCAAGACCGGCCCCGGCCAGAACAAGGCCGGCGGCACCCAGATCGGCGACACCGGCATCTGGGTCGGCGACTACACCGTGCAGCCCGAGAACGGCGGCCTCGGTGTCTTCGCCCACGAGTACGGCCACGACCTCGGTCTGCCCGACCACTACGACACCTCGGGCAAGGGCGAGAACTCGACCGGCTACTGGACCCTGATGTCGGCCGGCTCGTGGCTCGGCACCGGCAAGGACTCCATCGGCGACCTCCCCGGCGACATGACCGCCTGGGACAAGCTGCAGCTGGGCTGGCTCAACTACACCAAGGCCAAGGCGGCCACGAAGTCCACCCACACGCTGGGTGTGGCCGCGTACAACACCAAGAAGCCGCAGGCGCTCCTCGTCGAGCTGCCGAAGAAGAAGGTCACCACCAATGTCGTGAAGCCCGCCGAGGGCTCGCAGCAGTGGTGGAGCGACATGGGTGACGACCTAAAGAACACCCTGTCCCGCACGGTCGACCTCTCCGGCAAGTCCAAGGCCACGCTGGAGCTCACCGGCTGGTGGGACATCGAGGCGGACTACGACTACCTCTACGCCGAGGTGTCGACGGACGGCGGCGCCAACTGGACGCCGGTGGAGGGCACCGCCGACGGCAAGGCCATCACCCGCGACGCGAGCGACAAGCCGGCGCTGACCGGCCCGTCGGGCGGCCACAAGAAGCTCGTCTACGCGCTGGACGCCTACGCGGGCAAGAAGGTCGACGTCCGCTTCCGCTACCAGACGGACGGCGGCGTCGCGGGCAAGGGCTTCGCGGCCGACTCCCTCGTGATCAACGCGGACGGCGCCCCGCTGTTCTCGGACAACGCCGAGACCGAGGTCGCCGGCTGGACCGCGAAGGGCTTCTCCCGCATCGGTGAGGGCTTCACCAAGGAGTACGAGCAGTACTACATCGCGGAGAACCGCCAGTACGTCTCGTACGACAAGACCCTCAAGGTCGGCCCGTACAACTTCGGCTGGAAGGCGCCGAAGGACGGCTGGGTCGAGCACTACCCGTACCAGAACGGCCTGCTGATCTGGCAGTGGGACACCTCCCAGAAGGACAACAACACCAGCGCCCACCCGGGCCAGGGCCTCGTCCTTCCGATCGATGCGCACGCCAAGCCGCTGAAGTGGGCCGACGGCACGCTCATGCGCAACAAGATCCAGACGTTCGACTCGACGTTCAGCCGGTACCGCACGGACGCCTTCCAGCTGCACAACGCGGGCGTTCCGTTCTCGCTGGCGTCGCAGCCCGGCACCTCCGTGTTCGACGACCGCAAGGGCGTCTACTGGTACGCCGAGAATCCGACAGCCGGCGTCAAGGTAACTGACACCAACACCAAGATCGCGATCGTCAAGGAGCCGCGCAGCGGCCAGACGATCACGGTCCAGGTCGGTCCGTCGACCAAGTAGTTTGTAAAACAGCAGGTCACAGGAGTATCGGCCGTCGCCCTCTAGCGGGCGACGGCCGATCGTGTTTAGGTGCGGGGGACGAAGTCCTTATTGACAGCGAACGCACGGGGGAGTGGTTCCGCATGCCCGGCGGAGGTTTTTGCAAGTTGCCCAACGGCAGCGTGGTCGTCGCGCTCAGCCTGCCCAGCCCGGCCGGAGACGGGACCACCGTCCGGTTCCTGGTGCATGCCGCGAACCGGGCCAGGGCCCTGACCCGGCTGCGCAATCTGGGCCTGCGCGCGGTCTACCTCCGGGGCAACGCGGCGCCGCCCACGCCGGACGAGGTCACCGCCGTGCTGCACCACCCGGACGGTCTGCTGTGGCGCGCGGACCAGGGCACGGCCCCGGAGCTCTGGCGCCCGATACGGGCCCTGCTCAGATCCGCACGCCCCGCCTGACCGGCCGCGAGGGGTTCGGCGGCCCAGGGGGGTGTCCGGCGGATCTTGGCCGGGGCCACGACGCTCCCCCAGGGCTTCGCCCGGGGGCACCCCCCGGGCGACGGCACCTCGGCCCTTGCGGGCCTCGGGAGATGCACCAGACGCCGCGTCCTGTCCGGCCCTGATCCGCCGAACACCCCTAGGCCACCACCGGCTTCCCGCTCAGCTCCACACCCGCCGCGCGCAGCTCCTCCAGGGCGCGCTCGGTCGTCTCCTTCGCGACCCCTGCCGTCAGGTCCAGCAGCACATGGGTCGTGAAGCCCTCGCGGGCCGCGTCGAGCGCGGTGGCGCGTACGCAGTGGTCGGTCGCGATGCCGACGACGTCCACCTCGGTGACGCGGCGGGCCCACAGCCACTCGGCCAGCGTCGAGCCGTTCTCGTCGGTGCCCTCGAAGCCGCTGTAGGCCGCCGCGTACGCGCCCTTGTCGAAGACCGCGGCGACGGCGCCCGAGGCGACGGCCGGCGCGAAGTTCGGATGGAATCCGACACCCTCCGTGCCCGCGACGCAGTGCCGCGGCCAGGACTCGACGAAGTCGGGGTGGTCGGAGAAGTGGCCGCCGGGGTCGATGTGGTGGTCGCGCGTGGCCACCACATGGCGGTAGCCCGGCTGGGCCTGGCCGATCAGTTCGGTGATGGCGGCTGCGACATCGGCACCCCCCGGCACCGCGAGGCTGCCGCCCTCGCAGAAGTCGTTCTGAACGTCCACGACGATCAAGGCGCGGTGCATGGCGGGTGTCCTTCGGTGGCTGGATGACGATCGGCACGGTGGCCGGGCGGACCTTGTCCGGCAGGATGGGGTCGGCCGGACGACTGCGGAGCGTTCAACTACCGAGCGTAGAGACTCGACACGCCCGGCGGGAGGGGGCCTCGGGCCCGCGGCCCCCTCTCCCGGCGTCTACGCGTACTCGGTCGGGATCACCGGCTCGCCGCGCGAGAGCTGGATCGCCGACATGGGCAGCCCGGCCCGTGCCGCGATGTGCCGCTCGCGCGCCGCGTCCAGCGGCTCACGGGCCACGCTCTCGCCGCCCTTGACCAGCTCCACCAGCAGCTGCCGGTCCACCAGCGCCGGCGGTACGTCGCCGAGCCCGACGACCTCGGCCTCGGCGACCCCCTGCTCGTCCAGCCGGCGGGCGGCCCACTTGCGGCCGCCGATCGACAGCTTCCCACCCAGCGACTTCTTCGCCACCGGCTCCAGCGGGGCCTTCGGATCCGCCGAGCGGGCCCGCGCGACGAGCTTGTAGACCATCGAGCAGGTCGGGTGCCCGCTGCCCGTGACCAGCTGCGTACCCACGCCGTACGCGTCCACCGGGGCCGCCGCCAGCGACGCGATCGCGTACTCGTCGAGGTCGGAGGTCACGACGATCCTGGTGTTCACCGCGCCCAGCTCGTCCAGCTGCCTGCGCACCCGGTGCGCGACCAGCAGCAGGTCGCCCGAGTCGATCCGTACGGCCCCGAGCTCCGGGCCCGCGATGTCGACCGCCGTGCGCACGGCCTCGGCCACGTCGAAGGTGTCGACCAGCAGGGTCGTGCCGCGGCCCAGCGAGTCGACCTGTGCCCGGAAGGCGCCGCGCTCGGTGTCGTGCAGCAGGGTGAAGGCGTGGGCGCTGGTGCCGACTGTGGGGATGGCGTAGCGGAAACCGGCCGCCAGGTCGGAGGTCGAGTCGAATCCGCCGACGTAGGCGGCGCGGGAGGCCGCGACGGCTGACAGCTCGTGCGTGCGGCGGGCGCCCATCTCGATCAGGCCGCGCCCGCCGGCGGCCGCGGACATGCGCGAGGCCGCGGCGGCGATCGCCGAGTCGTGGTTGAGGATCGACAGGATCACCGTCTCCAGCAGCACGCATTCGGCGAAGGAGCCCTCGACCCGCAGGATCGGCGAGCCGGGGAAGTACACCTCGCCCTCCGGGTAGCCCCAGATGTCGCCGCGGAATCGGTAGCCGGCGAGCCATTCGAGGGTGGGCTCGTCGACGATGTGCCGCTCGCGCAGGAAGCCGAGCACGCCCGCGTCGAAGCGGAAGTTCTCCACCGCGTCCAGGACGCGGCCGGTGCCCGCGACGACTCCGTAACGGCGGCCCTCGGGCAGCCGGCGGGTGAAGACCTCGAAGACCGAGCGCCGCTCGGCGGTCCCGGCCTTGAGCGCCGCCTGGAGCATCGTGAACTCGTACTGATCGGTGAAGAGCGCGGTCGACGGCACGTCCACCGGCAGTCCAAGGTCTGCAGTGTTCATGACGTCATGCTAGCGCACATTTCGTCACTCTGACGAGATCTCCTCGCTGAACCGGCGGGGTCGTTTGTGCGACGAGGGGGCTCAGGTGGCAGCATGGGTGGAGTGACTGTGCCACTGGAGATCGAGCAGACCGAGTCGGCCGAGGAGAGTGCGGCCGTCCCCGAGCCCGATGTGCCCTGGGTGACCCTGGTGCACAACGACCCGGTCAACCTGATGAGCTACGTCACCTACGTCTTCCAGGCCTACTTCGGCTACCCCAAGGACAAGGCGCACAAGCTGATGCTCGACGTCCACCACAAGGGACGCGCCGTCGTCTCCAGCGGCAGCCGCGAGGAGATGGAACGGGACGTGCAGGCGATGCACGGATACGGACTGTGGGCCACGCTCTCCCAGGACCGTGGCTGATGAGCTCTCACTTCGAGCCGCTGAAGGGCGGCGGCGCCGCCGTGGCGCTGGACGAGGTCGAGATCTCCATCCTGCGCTCCCTGGCCGTCCAGATGCTGGAGCTCATCGGTCCCGGTGACGAGCCGGCCCAGGGCGAGGACCCGCTGGCCGCCCTGTTCGCCGACGGGCCGAGCGAACCGCCCTCCGACCCGGCGCTCGCGCGCCTGTTCCCCGAGGCGTACGCGGACCCCGAGGCCGTACAGGAGAACGAGGAGCTGCGCGCCGCCTCCGCCGAGTTCCGCCGCTTCACCGAGAACGACCTGCGTACCCGTAAGCGCGAGGACGCGCTCGCGGTGGTCCGCAGCCTGGACTCGCTGACCGTGGCGGGCGACGGCGGCGCCGTGCTGGAGCTCGGCGCCGAGGACTGCCTGCACTGGCTGGGCGCGCTCAACGACCTGCGGCTGACCATCGGTACCCGGCTGGATGTCACCGACGAGGACGAGAACGACGAGCTGTACCGGCTGCCGGACTCCGACCCGCGCAAGCCCATGGTGATGGCCTACCTCTGGCTCGGGGCCCTCCAGGAGACGCTCATCGAGACGCTACGGCCCTGACGGCACCGGATCGGGGCCTCTTTGTCCGGGACGGTGACACCCGTCCCGGACGAGTGTTCGCTCAACGGACACTCAAATCCGGATAACGATCGCGTCACCGCACTGTGACACTTTGCTGCTTCGCGTGCCCTTTGTCCGCTTCTTCCTGTGTGGTGCGTCACCCTCACCTCAGTGGATCACTGTTGCGGCCGTGATAAATCTTCACGACCGCTCGCGGACGCCACCCCTGTCCGCGAGGGCGCTTGGACCGGCAGACCGCCGGTAGCACTCCATCCACATCCGGGGGGATCAGGACCTGATCCGTTACCGCGCAGCGGTCGCGGCGGATCAGCATGGAGAAAGGGCGCATCACCATGACCTCGTTGCAGGTCGAACCGAACGACGGCAAAGAGGCCGCGGGCGCGGACGAGGGCTACCAGCGTGGACTGGGAGCCCGGCAGATCCAGATGATCGCGATCGGCGGTGCCATCGGCACCGGCCTCTTCCTCGGCGCGGGCAAGGCCATCTCGAAGGCCGGCCCCAGCCTCATCCTGGCCTACGCCATCGCGGGCCTGGTCATCTTCTTCATCATGCGGGCGCTGGGCGAGCTGCTCATGTACCGCCCCGTCTCGGGCTCGTTCTCCGAGTACGCGCGGGAGTTCGTCGGCCCCTTCGCGGGCTTCGTCACGGGCTGGACGTACTGGCTCTTCTGGGTCGTCACCGGAATGACCGAGGTCACGGCAGCCGCCCAGTACATGACGTACTGGTTCGACATCCCGCAATGGGTGTCCGCCCTGATCTTCACGATCATCCTCTACGGCGCGAACCTGATCTCCGTGAAGCTCTTCGGCGAGCTCGAGTTCTGGTTCTCCATGGTCAAGGTCACCGCCATCATCGGCATGATCCTGATCTGTCTCGGCATCCTCACCCTCGGCTTCTCCGACGCGGGTGAGACCGCCTCCGTCACCCACCTGTGGGCCGACGGCGGCTTCTTCCCCAAGGGCATCGGCGGCACGCTGATGACCCTGCAGATCGTCATGTTCGCCTTCCTCGCGGTCGAGCTGGTCGGTGTCACCGCCGGCGAGTCCAAGGACCCGGAGAAGACGCTGCCCAAGGCCATCAACACCGTGCCGTGGCGTATCGCCGTCTTCTACGTCGGCGCCCTGATCATGATCCTGTCGGTCGTCTCCTGGACCAACTTCCAGCCGGGCGTCTCCCCGTTCGTCGCCGCCTTCGACAAGATGGGCCTCGCCGTCGGCGCCGGCATCGTGAACTTCGTCGTGCTCACCGCGGCGCTGTCGTCCTGCAACTCCGGCATGTACTCCACCGGCCGGATGCTGCGCGACCTCGCGCTCAACAACCAGGGCCCGAAGCTCTTCACCCGCCTCACCAAGAGCGGCACCCCGCTCATCGGCACCACCTTCTCGGCGCTGCTGATGATGTTCGGCGTCTGGATCAACTACCAGTGGCCGGGCAAGGCGTTCGAGATGGTCGTCTCCTTCGCCACGATCTCCGGCATGTGGGCCTGGATCATGATCCTCGTCAGCCAGATCCGCTACCGGGCCAAGGCCAACCGCGGCGAACTGCCCGAGTCGACCTTCAAGGCGCCCGGCGCCCCCTTCACCAGCTGGTTCGCCCTCGCCTTCATCGGCATGGTCATCGTGATGATGGGCGTCGACAAGGACGCCCGGATCTCGCTGTACTGCGCTCCGCTGTGGGGTCTGATCCTCGGCATCTCCTACCTGGTGCTCAAGAGCCGCAACCCCCAGGGCGCGGCCTTCGCCAAGCGCTCGTAAGCGTTCCGTCCAGCATCCGGGCCGTCGCGTACCACCACTCGGTACGCGGCGGCCCGTCTGCTTATCCTGTGGCTCATGCTGACCATCACCCAGGCCCTGTTCGACCAGATCGTCGCCCACGCCCGCGCGGACCACCCCGACGAGGCCTGCGGAGTCGTCGCGGGCCCGGAGGGCTCCGGCCGCCCCGAGCGCTTCATCCCGATGCTGAACGCCGCCCGCTCGCCCACGTTCTACGAGTTCGACTCGGCCGACCTCCTCAAGCTCTACCGCGAGCTCGACGACAACGACGAGGAGCCGGTGATCATCTACCACTCGCACACGGCGACCGAGGCCTACCCCTCGCGCACCGACATCAGCTACGCGAACGAGCCCGGCGCGCACTACGTCCTCGTCTCCACCGCCGACTCCGACGACGCCGGCCCCTTCCAGTTCCGCTCGTACCGCATCGTGGACGGCGAGGTCACGGAGGAGGACGTCAAGGTCGTCGAGGCATACTGAGGCATCCTGAGCAGGGGCGCGGGCAGTCGGTGCGGCGTGACGCTCCGCCCCCGCAGTTCACATCCTGAGCGAATTGCGTCCGCCATGCGAGATCACACTCAAGGATCGGGACCGGGAATCGATACGATGACCCCATGGTTCTTCACGACGTGAGCGACAAGACGCCGGGCACCCTGCTGCTCGTGGCGCGGCTGCACGTCGACCTGTGCCGCCTCGCCAGCGCGATGTGTACGGCCCGCGCCGCGTTCTGACGTACGAGCGCACCACGCCAGCAGCACCCCCTCGCGCGGGGGCCACAGCCGCGCGCCCCTACGCCACCTTCCGACAGGAGCCCACGTCATGGCCATCGAGGTCCGCATCCCGACCATCCTCCGCACCTACACCGGCGGAGCCAAGGCCGTCGAAGGCAACGGAGACACCCTCGCCGAGCTGTTCGCCGACCTCGAGTCCCGGTACAACGGGATCCAGGAGCGCATCGTCGAGGGCGACCAGCTGCGCCGCTTCGTCAACGTCTACCTGAACGACGAGGACGTCCGCTTCCTGGACGGCATCTCCACCAAGCTCTCCGACGGCGACAACGTGACGATCCTGCCGGCCGTGGCCGGCGGCATGGTCTGATCCTGATGCGCTACGACTCCCCGCTCGCCGCCGTCGGCAACACGCCGCTGGTAAGGCTCCCGCGGCTGTCCCCGTCCGAGGACGTCCGCATCTGGGCCAAGCTGGAGGACCGCAACCCGACCGGCTCGATCAAGGACCGCCCCGCGCTCCACATGGTCGAGCAGGCGGAGAAGGACGGCCGGCTCACCCCCGGCTGCACCATCCTCGAACCCACCAGCGGCAACACCGGCATCTCGCTGGCGATGGCGGCCAAGCTCAAGGGCTACCGCATCGTCTGCGTCATGCCGGAGAACACCTCCCAGGAGCGCCGGGACCTCCTCGCGATGTGGGGCGCCGAGATCATCTCGTCCCCCGCGGCGGGCGGCTCCAACACGGCGGTACGCGTCGCCAAGGAGCTCGCCGAGCAGAACCCGTCGTGGGTGATGCTCTACCAGTACGGAAACCCGGACAACGCGGGCGCCCACTACGCCACCACCGGCCCCGAGATCCTCGCCGACCTGCCGTCCGTCACCCACTTCGTGGCGGGCCTCGGCACGACGGGCACGCTCATGGGCGTCGGCCGCTACCTGCGCGAGAACAAGCCGGACGTGAAGATCGTCGCCGCCGAGCCGCGCTACGACGACCTCGTCTACGGCCTGCGCAACCTGGACGAGGGCTTCGTCCCCGAGCTCTACGACGCGTCCGTCCTGACCACCCGCTTCTCGGTCGGCTCCGCGGACGCCGTCACCCGCACCCGCGAACTCCTCCAGCAGGAGGGCATCTTCGCGGGCGTCTCCACGGGCGCGGCGCTGCACGCGGCGATCGGCGTCGGCAGGAAGGCCGTCAAGGCCGGCGAGTCGGCGGACATCGTGTTCGTGGTGGCCGACGGCGGGTGGAAGTACCTGTCGACGGGCGTCTACACGGCGAAGACGACGGAAGAGGCGATCGAGACGCTGCAGGGCCAGCTCTGGGCGTGAGCCGAAGGCTCGTCCCCCTGCGCCCGGGCGGCGCGGGGGGACGCCCGTCGGCTGATGTCGCTCGACGCGCTCGGAGCCCCGCGCCTCGATGTGCGCGCCCAGGCGTGGCGGGCGGCGGGAGGTGCCTCCCGGCGGGCTGATCTCGCGCCGCGGAAGCAGCCCGGTCCGGGCGCCCTCCCACGGCCGCCAGGCCGTAGGGGACCTCGAGAACTCCGCGCGAAGCGCGGTACGGGTCCGGGCGGAGCCCGGTTGGGGAGGGCGCCCCTCACGCCGACAGATGCCGGACCTGGTCCCACACCGCCGGGTCCACCGTCCCCACCCGGCGGCGGAACTCTCCCATCCGGACGTCCCGCAGCTCGTCCGTCTCCAGGAAGCTCGGCCGGCCCTGCGCATCGCCCACGGTGCCCGGTGGCAGCGCGATCACCGCGGGACGCTCGTCGTGGTACCGGCTCGTGATCTTCGCGACGAGGGCCGTCTCGCCCCGTACGGACAGCACCAGACACGGGCGGTCCTTCGATCCCGGTCCGTCCTCGTAGGGCACGTCGGCCCACCAGATCTCGCCCGCCGACGGCAGCCGCTGCGGCCGGCCGCCGCGCTCGCGCACCCGCCCGCGCTCTCCCGGCCGCCCCGGCGGCCGCCCGCGCCCCCCGGGCCGCCGCATGCCGCGGCCGAGCCCGTCGGAGACCGCGACGACGAGTGCGACCGCGACGACGGCGATCACGGCGAGCCACCACGACGTGTCCATACCGCAGACGTTATCGTCGCCGCCCTCCCGCTGCCCGCGCCCCCGGGACCGGCACACCGGTCCCGGGTAAGGGTGAGTTCTCCCACAACACAGCGCTGCTGAGGAGCGACCGGCCCTTTCGCGCCTTACGCTCGACGCACCGCACGACCTTCCCCCAGCCCTCCTTCGTCCACGGAGGTTCCCGCTCAATGAAGCTCACCGTCGTCGGTTGCTCGGGGTCGTTCCCGTCCGCGGATTCGGCCTGCTCGAGCTACCTCGTAGAGGCCGACGGCTTCCGGCTGCTCCTCGACATGGGCAACGGCGCCCTGGGCGAGCTGCAGCGCCACATCGGTCTGTACGACCTCGATGCCATCTTCCTCAGCCACCTGCACGCGGACCACTGCATCGACATGTGCGGGTACTTCGTGGCGCGTTACTACCGCCACGACGGCGGTCGCTGCGCGCCCATCCCGGTCTTCGGCCCCGAGGGCACCGAGCAGCGGCTGACGACGGCCTACGCCGACACGCCCTCGGCGACGTCGATGAGCGAGGTGTTCGACTTCCACACCCTCAAGCCCGGCAGCTTCGAGATCGGCCCGTTCTCCGTGCGCACGGAGCGGGTGGCCCACCCGGTCGAGACGTACGCCATCCGGGTGGAGCACGGCGGGAGGTCGCTGACGTACTCGGGCGACACGGGCGTGTGCGACGCGCTGGACGAACTCGCCACGGGTACGGACCTCTTCCTGTGCGAGGCGTCGTTCGTGCACGGCAAGGAGGACATCCCAGACCTCCACCTCAACGGCCGCGAGGCGGGCGCGTGCGCGCAGCGGGCGAACGTCGGGCGGCTGGTGCTGACCCACATCCCGCCGTGGACGGACGGCGGCCGGAACCTGGGTGACGCGCGCGCGGTGTTCGAGGGCCCGTCGGAGATCGCGGTGCCCGGCGCGGTGTACGAGATCTGACCCTGCCCACGCACGCACGCAGCCCCCGCCCTGAGGACAAGGCGGGGGCTGCGGTGTGGGCGAGGTCTACTTGGCCTCGGCCTTCTGGAGTTCGGCGAGCTCCTCGTCGGACTCGCGGCCCGGCGTCGGCAGGTTCCACTTGGTGATCGCGAAGCGGAAGACCACGTAGTAGACCGCCGCGAAGCAGAGGCCGACCAGGGCCAGGCCCCACGGGTTGGAGGCGATGCCCAGGTTGAGGCCGAAGTCGACCGCGCCGGCCGAGAAGCCGAAGCCGTCCTTCATGCCGAGGGCCCAGGTCAGGGCCATGGAGACACCGGTGAGCACCGCGTGGACGGCGTACAGGACCGGCGCGATGAACATGAACGTGAACTCGATCGGCTCGGTGACACCGGTGACGAAGGAGGTCAGCGCGAGCGAGAACATCATGCCGCCGACGACCTTGCGGCGCTCGGGGCGGGCGCAGTGGACGATCGCCAGGCAGGCCGCGGGGAGGGCGAACATCATGATGGGGAAGAAGCCGGTCATGAACTGTCCTGCGGTCGGGTCGCCCTCGAGGAACCGGGCGATGTCACCGCTCTTGCCGTTGTACTCGCCCGCCTGGAACCAGGGGAAGGAGTTCAGCAGGTGGTGCATGCCGACCGGGATCAGCGCACGGTTGGCGACACCGAAGATGCCCGCGCCCACGGCGCCGGAGTTGACGAGGCTCTCACCGAACCAGTGCAGACCCGAGCCGAGCCACGGCCAGATCAGACCGAAGACGATGCCGGCGAGCAGACCGGCGAAGGCCGACAGGATCGGAACGAGGCGGCGACCGCCGAAGAAGCCGGCCCAGTCGGGCAGCTTGGTGCGGTAGAAGCGCTGGTAGAGCAGCGCCACGATGATGCCCATGACCACGCCGCCGAGCACCTTGGCGTCGACCGCCTGCTCCACCATGACGATCTTGCCGTCGACTATGGCTTCCTTCTTGGGCAGGCTGCTGTCCGTGAACGTGGCGAGCACGTTCTTGAAGACCAGGTAGCCGGCCACCGCGGCCAGAGCCGTCGAGCCGTCGGACTTCTTGGCGAAGCCGATGGCGATGCCGACGGCGAACAGCAGCGCCATGTTGTCCAGGAGAGCACCGCCACCGGCCGCCATGTATCCGGCGATCTTGGTGACGAAGGTCGGGAACGACTCCCGCGCGAGCATGTCGGGCTGGCCGAACCGCACGAGCAGCGCGGCCGCGGGCAGCACGGCGACCGGCAGCATCAGGCTGCGGCCGATGCGCTGCAGCACAGCCATCGCACCGGCGCCCGTCTTCTTCTTGTCCGCCCCGGGGGCGGCGCTGGCCGTGGACATCAACTTCCTCCTGGGGGTACCCCCGGCCGGGGGCCGGGAGAGGGCAAGGCGCCGCCGGACAACAGGGAAAATGGGGGAGAGGCGGCGTCTCGAGGGAAGATGCGGCCGTGGTCTGGACCGCATGGTCTACACCACTCAGTGGTGTAGACCTGTTGTAGCACGGTGAGGGTTGGATAAGGAACCTGCGAAATTCGCGGCCGCGGTAACAATCCGGTGAATGCACGCAAACGCCCCCGGGCCGATGGGCCCGGGGGCGTTACGCCCTTGTTCGGCAGGGCGTCACTTCGTCGCGTCGCGCTCCATCTCCTCCTCGACCTCCTCGGGCTCGCGGCCGGGGGTCGGGATGTCGAACACCGTGATCACCACGCGGAACACGATGTAGTAGACGACCGCGAAGCACGCGCCGATGGGCAGGATCAGCCACGGTTTCGTGTCCAGGTGCCAGTTCACGACGTAGTCGATCAGGCCCGCCGAGAAGCTGAAGCCCGCGTGGACGCCGAGCGCCCAGGTGATCGCCATCGAGGCACCGGTGAGCAGCGCGTGCAGCCCGTACAGCAGCGGTGCGGCGAACATGAACGAGAACTCGATCGGCTCGGTCACGCCCGTCACGAACGACGTCAGGCCGACGGAGAGCATCAGGCCCGCCACGCGCTTGCGGTGCTCGGGGCGGGCGCAGTGCGTGATGGCCAGGGCGGCCGCGGGAAGGCCGAACATCATGATCGGGAAGAAGCCCGACATGAACTGGCCGGCATCCGGGTCGCCGGCGAAGAACCGGGTCAGGTCGCCCTGGACGCCGGTGCCGTCGTCGTCCGTGTACTCGCCCGCCTGGAACCAGAAGAACGTGTTCAGGAACTGGTGCATGCCGATCGGGATGAGCAGTCGGTTCGCGACGCCGAAGATGCCCGCGCCCCAGGCGCCGAGGTCGATCAACTGCTTCGAGAACGAGGTCAGCGCGTCGCCCACCGGGTCCCACAGCAGCCCGAACAGCACGCCGAGGGCGCAGCAGACGAAGGCCATGATGATCGGCACGAGCCGCCGGCCGTTGAAGAATCCGAGCCAGTCGACGAGTTTCGTGCGGTGGTAGCGCTGCCAGATGACCGCCGTCAGCAGGCCGATCACGATGCCGCCGAGGACCCCGGGGTTCTGGGGTGTGCCCTCGGGCATCTCCTCGGTGACCGACCCGTCGACGGGAAAGGCCTTGAGGACGTTGTGGTAGACGAGGAAGCCCGCGACCGCGGCGAGCGCGGTGGAGCCGTCGGATTTCTTGGCGAAGCCGATCGCGACGCCGATGCAGAAGAGCAGCGGGAGGCCGAGGCTGCCGTCGAGGATGCCGGTGCCGCCCTTGATCAGGACGTCGGACGTCTTGTCCCAGAAGTCGCCGTGGAGGTACGCGGCGAACAGGTTGCCGAGGCTGACGAGCAGGCCCGCCGCGGGCAGGACGGCCACTGGGAGCTGGAGGCTGCGGCCCACTTTCTGGAGCCCCTGGAACAGTCCGCTCCGCCACTTGTGCCGCGGCGCGGCCGCGCTCTCGGTGCTCATCGGCGTCCTCCCGGAACGGCCCCTGTTTGGCAGGCGTCGCGGACTGGTGTAGACCAGTCGGCATACGGTTCCGGCGCCCCGCGAAGGGCGGGGCGCTGGTGATCGTCATCTTTCGGTACAAGACGGTTACTCGCCCGGGAAGATGGGCCAACCGTGCGTTACCGTGACAAAGCGGACCGACCCGGATCAACGGTGGGCCAAGACAGCGCTCAGCGCGCTCGAACGCAGGGAGAATCACATGGCCAGCAAGGCTGAGAAGATCGTCGCCGGGCTCGGCGGGATCGACAACATCGAAGAGATCGAGGGCTGCATCACCCGCCTCCGCACCGAGGTCGCCGACCCCAGCCTGGTCGACGAGGCCGCGCTCAAGGCCGCCGGCGCGCACGGAGTCGTGAAGATGGGCACCGCGATCCAGGTCGTCATCGGCACCGACGCGGACCCGATCGCCGCCGATATCGAAGACATGATGTGAGCGCGAGGCTGCCGGGGGCGGTCGACGACGATGCCGCCGGTGCGTGAGCCGCGCCGGTTCCGGACCGCCCGGCGCCGGACACCGAGGGGCCTGATCCGGACCACCGGAACGGGCCCCTCCCCCATGTGCCGATAGGCTCGAACCATGTCACGCATCGACGGCCGAACCCCCGAACAGCTCCGCCCCGTCACCATCGAACGCGGCTGGAGCAAGCACGCCGAGGGCTCCGTCCTCATCTCCTTCGGCGACACCAAGGTCTTCTGCACGGCCTCCTTCACCGAAGGCGTGCCCCGCTGGCGCAAGGGCAGCGGCGAAGGCTGGGTCACCTCCGAGTACTCGATGCTCCCGCGGTCCACCAACACCCGCGGCGACCGCGAATCCGTACGCGGCAAGATCGGCGGACGCACCCACGAGATCAGCCGGCTCATCGGCCGATCCCTGCGTGCCGTCATCGACTACAAGGCCCTCGGCGAGAACACCGTCGTCCTCGACTGCGACGTCCTCCAGGCCGACGGCGGCACCCGTACCGCCGCCATCACCGGTGCCTACGTCGCCCTCGCCGACGCCGTCACCTGGGCGCAGGGCAAGAAGCTGATCAAGCCGGGGCGCAAGCCGCTCACGGGCACCGTCGCCGCCGTCAGCGTCGGCATCGTCGACGGCACCCCCCTCCTCGACCTCTGCTACGAGGAGGACGTCCGCGCCGAGACCGACATGAACGTCGTCTGCACCGGCGACGGACGCTTCGTCGAGGTCCAGGGCACCGCCGAGGCCGAGCCCTTCGACCGCAAGGAGCTCAACGCCCTCCTCGACCTCGCCACCGGGGGCTGCGCCGACCTCGCCGCGCTCCAGACCGAGGCGCTCGGAACCGGACAGCCTGCCTGACACCGCGCAGCAACCGCCGACGCCCGCGCGGCGTCGTTAGAGTCACGGGCGCACGGGCCGAACCGTGCGCCCGTCCGTATCCGGAAGGACCCGTTCATGTCTGCGCGCCGCCGAATAGCCCTCACGATCGCCACAGCCGCCCTGCTGGTGCCCGCAGCCGTCGGCTGCAGCGCACTCGACAAGGCGATGGACTGCGTCGAGACCGCCGACGCCATCGCCACCAGCGTGGACAAGCTCCAGCAGGCCGCCTCCAGCGCGACCGAGGACCCCACCCAGGCCCGGCAGGCCCTCGACGACATCGACCGCGAGCTGAAGAACCTCGGCGACAAGACCGACAACGCCGACCTCAGCAAGGCCGTCGACGACCTCGCCGCCGGCGTCGACAACGTCCGCAAGTCCATCGACGGCGGCGACACCACCCCCGACCTGAAGCCCGTCACCGACGCGGCCGCCGAGATCGGCAAGGTCTGCACGCCGTAGATACTGGGGCCATGACCCGCCTGATCCTCGCCACCCGCAACGCCGGGAAGATCACCGAACTGAAGGCCATCCTCGCCGACGCAGGGCTGACCCACGAACTCGTCGGCGCGGATGCCTACCCCGACATCCCCGACGTCAAGGAGACCGGCGTCACCTTCGCCGAGAACGCCCTCCTCAAGGCCCACGCGCTCGCCCGCGCCACCGGCCTGCCCGCCGTCGCCGACGACTCCGGACTCTGTGTCGACGTCCTCGGCGGCGCGCCCGGCATCTTCTCCGCCCGCTGGGCCGGCACCCACGGCGACGACAAGGCCAACCTGGAACTGCTGCTGGCCCAGCTCGTGGACATCGACACCGCCCACCGCGGCGCCCACTTCGCCTGCGCGGCAGCGCTCGCCCTCCCCGACGGCACGGAACGCGTCGTCGAGGGCCGGCTCCGCGGCACCCTGCGCCGCTCCCCGCACGGGACGAACGGGTTCGGCTACGACCCGATCCTCCAGCCCGAGGGCGAGACGCGGACGTGCGCGGAGCTCAGCCCGCAGGAGAAGAACGCGATCAGCCACCGGGGGAAGGCGTTCAGGGCGCTGGTGCCGGTGGTGCGTGAACTCCTCGGCTGACGCCGGGAGTCGATGGTGCGGTCGGAGGGACTCGAACCCTCACGGGAGTTACCCCACTGGGACCTAAACCCAGCGTGACTGCCAGTTCCACCACGACCGCGAGTCGCCCGGCCATCGTACTGGCCGGGCGACAGGAGGCTGACGCCGAGGCGTCAGATGCCCAGATCCTTGATGATCTTCGCGACATGCCCGGTCGCCTTGACGTTGTACAGCGCGCGCTCGACCTTGCCGTCCTCGTCGACGACGACCGTGGACCGGATGACGCCCGTCACCGTCTTGCCGTAGAGCTTCTTCTCGCCGAACGCGCCGTACGCCTCCAGGACCTCCTTGGAGGGGTCGCCGACCAGCGTGACCTTGAGGCTCTCCTTCTCGCGGAACTTCGCGAGCTTCTCCGGCTTGTCGGGCGACACGCCGATCACGTCGTAGCCCGCGCCGGCGAGCACCTCCAGGTTGTCGGTGAAGTCGCAGGCCTGCTTGGTGCAGCCGGGCGTGAGCGCCGCCGGGTAGAAGTACACGATCACCTTGCGGCCCTTGTGGTCGGCGAGCGACACCTCGTTGCCGTCCGCGTCGGGCAGGGTGAAGGCCGGGGCGGTGTCGCCGGGCTGGAGTCGCTCGCTCATGGTTCTCCTCGTCAGACACATAGGTGTACGCCGTCGAGCGTAATGGGGGTGCCGTGGGGTGCAGGCGCGGCGGAGCTGACAGACTGTCGATGAAGGACTACCGGACACGACGACGGAGGCGGCGCGGTGTCGGACACCAGGACCCCAGCGCAGATCGAGGCGGACATCGTCCGCCGACGCGAGCAGCTCGCCGAGATGCTCGACGAGATCGGTGTGCGCGTGCACCCCAAGACGGTCATCGGCGACGCGAAGGCGAAGGTCGCCTCCAGCGTGGACCGGACGGCGGGCCGTGCCTTCGTCGCCGTGAACCGCGCGGTGTCGGACGTCAAGGCGCAGTTCGTGGCGGAGGACGGTACGCCGCGGCTGGAGCGGGTGGTGCCGGTGGCGGTCGTGGCCGTGGGCCTGGTGGGGCTGCTGGCCGTGTCGGCCCGCCGCCGACGGGCGTGACCCTGCGGCGTACGAAGGGCCGAGGGGCAGGTAGGTTCGAGGCGTGAGCACCAACAGTCATCAGCACAGCACCCAGCACGACAAGCTTCCGATCCGGATGCTGCACGACCGCGTGCTGGTCAGGACGGACATCCCGGAGGGCGAGCGGCGCTCCAGCGGCGGCATCGTCATTCCGGCGACGGCCGCGGTGGGCCGGCGGCTGGCCTGGGCCGAGGTGGTCGCCGTGGGGCAGAACGTGCGCACGGTGGAGACGGGGGACCGGGTGCTGTACGACCCCGAGGACCGGGCCGAGGTCGAGGTGCGGGGCGTGGCGTACGTCCTGATGCGCGAGCGTGATCTGCACGCGGTGGCGGCCGACCGGTTCCAGGGGTCGGAGGACTCCACGGGCCTGTACCTGTAGGCGATCGCGGGACCCCGGAGGGGCCGCAGGGCTGGTGGCGGACGTCACCAGCCCTTTGTGTGCGCCCTTTGCTACGTTGGAGGAACCCGACGAGACGCGCCGTACCGGGTTACGCAAAGACGACGCACCCCGTGTTGTTCCGCATCTCGGAGGTGCCGTCATGGCCTGGGTTCTGCTTGTTGTCGCCGGTCTGCTCGAGGTCGGCTGGTCGATCGGGATGAAGTTCACCGAGGGGTTCACCAGGCTCTGGCCGAGTGTGTTCACCGGGCTCGGGATCGTCGCCAGCATGATGCTGCTGTCGCATGCCGCGAAGACGCTGCCCATCGGTACGGCCTATGGCGTCTGGGTCGGCATCGGTGCCGCCGGCGCGGCCGTGGTGGGCATGCTGGTGCTGGACGAGCCGGTGACGGCGGCCCGGATCTTCTTCGTGTGCCTGCTGCTGGTGGCCGTCGTGGGGCTGAAGGCGACCTCGGGTCACTGAGGCGCGGGGGTGGGGCGGATCTCCGTGGTGCCGCCGGGCCCGGGCGTTCCGCTCGGCGCCACGCCCGGGCCGCTCGCGGTGGGGCCGGGGGTGACCGTCCCGCCGGGGACCGAGCCGCTCGCGGTGGGGCCGGCGGTGACCGTCCCGCCGGGGACCGGGCCGCTCGCGGTGGGGCCTGAGTCCGTCCCTCCGGTGACGGGGCTACTCGGGGTGGGGAAGGGCCCGGGACCCGCCTGGCCGCCCGGAGCCCACGAACCGCCCTCGCTCCGGCCGCCGGTACGGCCGGTCCACCCCGGATCCCGGGGTCCGGCCGGGTCCCGCGGGTCCCGCGGGTCGAACGGGAACCGGCCCTCCTCGCCGTCCTCGCCGTCCTCGCCGTCCTCCACGTCCTCGACGTCCTCCACCACCTCCAGCTCGAAGTCCCTCACCGGACTGCCCTCCAGTGCCGCGGCCGTGTACCGGGCCCAGATCTCGGCAGGCGCGCCACCGCCGTTGACCCTGCTCCGGCCCAGCGCCCCGTACAGCGGGGTCTGCGCGCCGGTGTCGGGGTTCTGGCCCATCACGGCGACGACGGTCACCAGGTCGGGCGTGTACCCCGCGAACCAGGCGGCCCGGTCCTCCTCGGCCGTGCCGGTCTTGCCCGCGGCCGGCCGGCCGGCCGCTCGCGCCGCGGTCCCGGTGCCGCCGTCGACGACGCTGCGCAGGATGGCTGTGGTCGTGTCGGCGGCTTCGCGGGAGACGACGCGGCGCATCTTCTTCGCGGGCAGGGCGAGCTCGGTGCCGTTCTTGGTGACCTGTTCGACCAGGGTGTACGTGCCGTGCCGGCCGTGGTTGGCGAGGGTGGCGTACGCCTGTGCCATGTCGAGGACGCTGGCGGTGGCCGGGCCGAGGGCGATGGAGGGGGAGGCCGTCAGGTCCGGCGTGCTGCCGGGCAGGCCGAGCGCGATCGCGGTCTTGCGGACCTTGGCGGGGCCGACGTCCACGGCCATCTGCGCGTAGACCGCGTTGACGGACTCGTCGGTGGCGCGGCTGACGGTGATGGGGCCGTAGGACACGTCGTCCTCGTTGGCGGGCGCGTACGGAGCGCCGGTCCAGCCCTGGACGGAACGCTCGGTGGTGCCGTCGTAGACGGTGTTGGGGGTGATGGGCCGGCCGTCCTGGGTGGTGGAGCCGTGCTGGACGGCCGCGGTGAAGACGAACGGCTTGAAGGCGGAGCCGACCTGGTAGTCGCGGCGGGTCGCGTTGTTGACGAACTGCTTCGTGTAGTCGACGCCGCCGTACATGGCGAGGACCTTGCCGGTGGCGGGGTCGATGGAGACACCGCCGACACGGACGTTGCGGTCGGCCTCGCGTGCGGGGTCGAGCCGGGAGGTGACCTGCTCGTCGACGGCGTCGGTGAAGGCGTCCTGCTTGCCCGGCTCCAGGGTGGTGGTGATCCGGTAGCCGCCGGTGGCGAGGGTGTTCTCGTCGATGACGCCGAGGCCGGTGAGGTACTGCTCGACCGCCTGGACGATGTAGCCGCGCTGGCCGGACAGTCCGTCGGCGGCCCGGGCGCGCTGCGGTGCGGGGAAGTCCATGGCGGTGCGTGCGCCCGGGGTCAGCCACTTCTCCTTGACCATGCCGTCGAGCACGTAGTTCCACCGGCTCTGCGCGGCGCGCCGGTTGCCGGGGTGGGTGGCGACGTCGTACGCGCTGGGTGCCTTGAGGAGCGAGGCGAGGTAGGCGCCCTCGGCGGTGTCCAGGTCGGTGACGTCCTTGCCGTAGTACGCCTGCGCGGCGGCCTGGATGCCGTAGGCGTTGCGGCCGAAGTAGCTGGTGTTCAGGTAGCCCTGGAGGATCTCGCTCTTGCTCGCCTCGCGGCCGAGTTTGACCGCGATGAAGAACTCCTTCACCTTGCGGGTGACGGTCTGTTCCTGGCCGAGGTAGTAGTTCTTGACGTACTGCTGGGTGATCGTGGAGCCGGACTGCTTGCCCTTGCCGGTCACGGTGTTCCAGGCGCCGCGGAGCATCGCCTGGGGGTCGATCGCCGGCTTGGAGTAGAAGTCGCGGTCCTCCGCGGCGAGGACCGCGCGCTGCACACCGAGGGGGACCTGGGAGAGGGAGACGTTCTCCCGGTTGATCTCGCCGTCGCGGGCGATCGGCGTGCCGTCCTTGTAGAGGTAGACGTTGCTCTGGGCGACTGCGGAGGCGTTGGCGGGTGGGATGTCGACGAGCAGATAGCCGGCCAGGAGGCCGCCGATGAGCAGGAGCGCGCCGAGCAGGAGGGCGCCGAGTGTCATGCGCCAGGTCGGGATGACGCGGCGCCAGCCAGTGCGCGCGCGACGGCTTTTGCCGTCCTTTGCCGCCTTCTGGGCGGGTGCTTCCGGCGTCGGAACTGTCGCGTCGCGGGGTGTCCAGCCCAGCTGCGGCTCGTCACTCATGTCCCCATAGTGCCCTTTATGTCCTCATATCCCTTGCATCCCGGTACTTCCGGCCGGAAATGCGCTCGCGGGCCGCGGCCGGGCTCCGCTAGGGTCGTGCGCTTTGGTGTCCGGCCGGGCCGGACGCATCGCCCGCGTGGGAAGGAGCTGTTGTGCGGCTGTACGCGGTCGTCGCGGCGGGTGGGTTCCGGCGCTATGCGACGTACCGGGTGGCGACGGTGGCGGGGGTGTTCACCAATACGGTCTTCGGCTTCATCGTGGCGTACACCTATATCGCCCTGTGGGACGAGCGACCGCAGCTCGGCGGATACGACCTCTCCCAGGCCCTCACCTATGTGTGGCTGGGTCAGGCGCTGCTGATGACGTGCGCCATGATGGGCGGCGGTTTCGAGGACGAGCTGATCGAACGGATCCGCACCGGGGACATCGCCGTCGATCTCTACCGCCCCGCCGACCTCCAACTGTGGTGGCTGGCGGGCGATGTGGGCCGGGCCGCCTTCCACCTGCTGGGACGCGGCATCGTGCCGATGGTGCTCGGCTCGCTCGCCTTCGACCTGGTGATGCCCGCCTCCCCGCTGACCTGGCTGGCCTTCCTCCTCGCCGTCGCGCTCGGCGTGATCGTGAGCTTCGCGGTGCGCTTCCTCGTGGCGCTGTCCGCCTTCTGGCTGATGGACGGGGCCGGGGTCATGCAGATCTGCTGGCTGGCGACGCTCTTCTTCTCCGGCATGCTGTTGCCGCTCAACCTCTTCCCGGGTGTCCTCGGCGAGGTGGCGCGCGCCCTGCCCTGGTCGTCGCTGCTCCAGGTCCCCGCCGACGTCTTCCTCGGCAGGCGCACCGGCTGGGACCTGATGGGCGCCTATGCCTTCCAGGCCGGCTGGGCCCTCGTGCTGCTCGCCGCCGGACGCCTGCTGCAGTCGGTCGCGACACGACGGGTGGTGGTCCAGGGTGGCTGAGGCGCTGCGGGCGTACGGGCTGATCGTGGCCATGTGGGTCCGCTCCACGATGGCGTACCGGGCGTCGTTCGCGATGACCACGTTCGGCAACTTCGCCGCCACCGGCTTCGACTTCGTGACGATCCTGCTGATGTTCTCGCACGTCGACGCGCTCGGCGGCTACTCGCTGCCCGAGGTCGCCTTCCTGTACGGGACCACCAGCACGGCCTTCGGCCTCGCCGACCTCGTCATGGGATCCATGGACCGGCTGGGCCGGCGCGTGCGCGACGGCACACTGGACACCCTCCTCGTGCGGCCCGTCCCCGTCCTCGCCCAGGTCGCGGCCGACCGGTTCGCGCTGCGCAGGCTCGGCCGCATCACGCAGGGGTTGCTGGTGCTCTGCTACGGACTCGCGTCCCTCGATGTCGAGTGGACGGCCCTGAAGGTGGCGATGGTGCCGCTGATGGTGCTCAGCGGCGGGGCGATCTTCGCGTCCGTGTTCGTGGCGGGCGGGGCGTTCCAGTTTCTCGCGCAGGACGCCTCCGAGGTGCAGAACTCCTTCACGTACGGCGGGAACACCCTGCTCCAGTACCCGCCGTCGATCTTCGCGAAGGACCTGGTGCGCGGCGTGACGTTCGTCGTGCCGCTGGCCTTCGTCAACTGGGTGCCGTCGCTGTACGTGCTGGGCCGCGAGGACCCGCTCGGACTGCCGGACTGGCTGGCGTTCCTGCCGCCCGTGGTCGCCGCCGGATGCTGCGGGCTCGCGGCACTGGCCTGGCGGACGGGCCTTCGTTCGTACCGCAGCACGGGAAACTGAGGGGCTGGTCAGGTCATGGATTTCATCGAACTCGACGGGGTCGAGAAGGTCTTCGACGTACGCCGCAAGGTCGGGCGGCTGCGCCGCGAGCGGCATCAGGTGCGGGCCGTGGACGGCATCAGCTTCACCGTGCCGCGCGGCGAGATGGTCGGCTACATCGGCCCGAACGGCGCCGGGAAGTCCACCACCATCAAGATGCTGACCGGGATCCTCACCCCGAGCGGCGGCCGCCTGCGGGTCGCCGGCATCGACCCCTCGCGCGAACGCACCCGGCTGGCGCAGCGGATCGGCGTGGTGTTCGGGCAGCGCACCACCCTGTGGTGGGACCTCCCGCTGCGCGACTCGTACCGGCTGGTGCACCGCATGTACCGCGTCCCGGACGCCGTCTTCCGCGAGAACCTGGACCGCTGCGTCGAACTGCTCGACCTGGGCGAGCTGTTGGACGTGCCGGTGCGTCAGCTGTCCCTCGGCCAGCGGATGCGGGGCGACATCGCGGCCGCCCTGCTGCACGACCCCGAAGTGCTCTACCTGGACGAGCCGACCATCGGCCTCGACGTCGTCTCCAAGGCGAAGGTGCGTCAGTTCCTGCGCGACCTGAACGCCGAGCGCGGTACGACGGTGCTGCTCACCACGCACGACCTCACCGACATCGAGCAGCTGTGCAAGCGCGTCATGGTCATCGACCACGGAAAACTGATGTACGACGGGGCGCTCGCCGGACTGCACGAGGTGGGGGAGAGCGAGCGGACGCTGGTCGTCGACCTGGAGCGGGAGATCCCGCCCATCGACCTGGACGCGGCGCGGACGGTGAAGGTGGACGGCCCCCGGCAGTGGCTGGCGTTCCCCGCGTCGATGTCGGCCGCGCCTCTCGTCGCCGCACTCGCGGAGCGCTATCCGCTGGTCGACCTGTCGGTACGGGAGCCGGACATCGAAGCCGTGATCGCGAAGATGTACGCGGACCGATCCGCTTGACTAGTCTGGCGATATGACGAGAGATCTCCCCGAGATGCGTGCGTCCGACTCCGAACGCGAGCGGGTGGCCGAGCGGCTGCGCGACGCCGTGGCCGAGGGACGGCTCGACATGGAGGAGTTCGAGCAGCGCCTCGAAGCCGCGTACACCGCGCGGACCCACGGGGAGTTGGTGCCGCTCGTGCAGGACCTGCCGGCCGCGGGGACGGTCGCGCCGGTCGACGCGGCCGCTCCCGCCCCCGTCTCCGGCGCCTGGGCCGAGCGCATCGGCAGGCCGGCGACCTCGAAGGGGGCGTTCGCCTTCTGGGGAGGGTTCGGGCGCAGGGGGACCTGGACGATCGGGCGGCGGTTCACCGCGTTCACCCTGATGGGCGGCGGCGAACTCGATCTGCGGGAGGCCCGGTTCGAGGACCGCGAGACCGTGATCACGTGCTTCGCGATCATGGGTGGCGTGCAGGTCGTCGTCCCGCCCGACCTGAACGTCGAGGTCAAGGGCATCGGCCTGCTCGGCGGCTTCGGCGAGCAGGGCAGCGTCGACGGCGCACCGGACCCGTCCGCACCGCGCGTGATAGTCAAGGGCCTGGCCCTGTTGGGCGGCGTCGGGGTGGAGCGCAAGCGCACCAAGGCGGAGAAGCAGCGCCTGAAGGCGGAACGGGCCGAGCGGGCGCGGCTGGAGAAGGAGGCGAAGAGCCGCCGCCACCTGGGCCACGGCGGCGACGGAAGCCACGGGGGCCATGGAGGCCACGAGGACGGCGGCACCACCGCTTACGACGCCGGCCCGGGGTCGGGCGACTGACGTCGCCCGGGGGGCCTGCGCGGGGCGCGGGTCCGCGGAGCCATGGTGCCCGCGCGGGGCGCGTGGTGTCTGTGCGGCGACGGGTGTCCCGCGCGGGTGGTGGAGGCCGCGCGGGGCGACGGTGTCCGCGCGGGCCGACGGTGTCCCTGCGGGGCAGGTGTCCGCGCGGGGCGACGGTGTCCCTGCGGGGCAGGTGTCCGCGCGGGGCGACGGTCTCCGCACGCGGCAGGTGTTCGCGCCGGTCAGCGGTCTTCGGGCGGGCCGGCGTCCGGATTCCGCGTACGGGTCACAGCGCCTTGGTGTCCACCGACGCGCCCATCCGCGCGTAGCCCGCGTCGCTCGGGTGCAGGTGGTCCCCGGAGTCGTACACCGGGCTGAGCCGGTGGGGCGCGTACGGATCGCGCAGGGCCCGGTCGAAGTCGACGACCGCGTCGAAGATCCCGCCCGAGCGGATCGCCGCGTTCACCCTGACGCGCTCGGTCTCCGCGGCGGGGGTGCAGCGCGGGTGGCCGCCGCACGGCAGCAGCGTCGTGCCGATCACCCGCAGCCCGTGCGCGTGGGCGCGGCGGGTCAGGTCGGTCAGGCCGGTGACGACGCCGTCGCCGGTGGTGGCGTACGGCGCGCGCAGCACGTCGTTGATGCCGATGGCGACGATCACGGTCCGGGCGCCGGAGCGTGAGAGCACGTCGCGGTCGAGGCGGTCGAGTGTGCTCGGGCCGCGGTCGTGGCTGAGGAGCCGGTTGCCGCTGATGCCCTCGTTCAGCACCCCGTACCGGCCGGCCAGCCGGTCGGCGAGGACGTCGGGCCAGCGGCGGTTGGTGTCCGGCGTCGACGACACCCCGTCGGTGATCGAGTCCCCGACGGCGACGACCGCGCCGCGTGCCTGCGAGGTGAGGACGTCGACGGCGGTGACGTGGTGCCAGGCGCGGGTCTCCATGGTGTACGCGTCCCCGGCCTCCTCCCGCGTGTGGTCCCCGTCGGCGAGGTAGGACGTCTGGCGGGCGTGGGGGTGCGAGGTCACGGGGCCGCCCGGAGCGGACGTGTGGACGGTGACCAGGAGATCGCTGTCGTACGGGATGCGGAGGACGACCGGGTCGCTGACCAGCTGCCCGCCGGGGGCGACGGTGGCGCCCGGCGCCCGGTCGAAGGTGACGGGCCGCAGCGTGCCCCGCACGGCGTCCGGTCCGTCGTCTCCCGCGCGCACGGCGAGGGAGACGCCGGATATGCGCAGCGGCAGGGTGCCGAAGAGGTTGGAGACGGTGACGCGGGCGGCGGTGCCGCCGATACTGGTGTGCACGACGTTGCGTACGGAACGGCCGTCCCGGCCGCTGGGAATCCCGGGGGCGGTGACGAGGGGCGCGACGCCGACGGGCGCGGCCGACCAGGTGCCGATCCACACGGGGGCGGCCGCCGCGGGTGTGCGAACGGGCGGCTTGTCCTTGACGGCGCCGACACCGAGATAGATACCGCCGCAGATCAGGACAACTGCGGCCATGAGGGCAGCGAGACCCGCATACCCCTGACGCTTGCTCATGGACACATCATCGGGCATGCCCTGGGAACTCGACGTGCCGCCCAGGAGTACACGAGGTAGGGACAATGCGTACGGTACGCATGCGCGGACGGGTGGAGCGGGATGGAACGCACAGAACCGGATGAGCCGGACCTGCCCTCGGAGGCGGCCGGCCCCGAGCGCACGGGCGGGGCCGGTGGCTCGGGTGGTGCCGGTGGCTTGGGTGGGGCTGGGCGCCCGGCGGTCACGGACGGCGTGACGGTCACGGAGGCCACCGGGTCCGCCGGGTCCGCCGGGTCCGCCGGGTCCGCCGGGTCCGCCGGGTCCGCCGGGTCCACCGAGGCCACGGAGACCGTGGACGCCACGAAGACCGCTGAGGCCACCGAGGCCGCAGTCAGGGAAGGCGTCGCCCGCGGGCGTGCCCGGCCAGGCGTCGGGCTGCCCGGCTTCGCGTACACCGCCGCCGACGAGGAGAAGCGGCGGGGCGTGCGGCGCATGAAGACCACCGCCACCGGCCTGCTCCTCCTCGTCGCGCTGATCTTCGTGCTCGCCACCTGGGCGAAGAACGCGGGACTCGGCCCCTGGGCCGGATACGTCGCCGCCGCCGCCGAGGCCGGCATGGTCGGCGCGCTCGCCGACTGGTTCGCCGTCACCGCGCTCTTCCGCCACCCCCTCGGACTCCCCATCCCGCACACCGCGATCATCCCGAACAAGAAGGACCAGCTCGGCACCTCCCTCGGGGCCTTCGTCGGCGAGAACTTCCTCTCCGAGGGCGTCGTACGCGCCCGCCTGCACGCCCTCGGCATCGGCGGCCGCCTCGGCACCTGGCTCGCCGAGCCCGCCCACGCCGACCGCGTCACCGCCGAACTGTCCACCGCCCTGCGCGGTGCGCTGACCGTCCTGCGCGACTCCGACGTCCAGGCGGTCGTCGGTGAGGCCATCACCCGCCGCGCGGAGGCCGCCGAGATCGCGCCCGGTATCGGCAAGACGCTCCAGAAGGTCGTGGCCGACGGCGCCCACCACCGGGCCGTCGACCTGATCCTCGCCCGCGCCCACGACTGGCTGATCATCCACGGGGACTCGGTCATGGACGCGGTCGAGGGGGGCGCCCCCGGCTGGACGCCCCGGTTCGTGGACCGGAAGGTCGGCGAGCGCGTCTACCGGGAGCTGCTGCGCTTCGTCACCGAGACGCGCGACATGCCGGCCCACCCCGCGCGCGGCGCGATCGACCGCTTCCTCGGGGACTTCGCGGCCGACCTCCAGTCGGACACCGAGACCCGCGAGCGCGTCGAGCGGATGAAGTCGGACATGCTGTCGCGCTCGGAGGTGCAGGACGTGATCGCGTCGGCCTGGGCCGCCGTGCGCGGCATGATCATCTCCGCGGCGGAGGACGAGCGCAGCGAGCTGCGGCTGCGCGCCCGCGCCTCGCTGCTGTCGCTGGGCGCGCGGCTGGCGACGGACAGCAGGCTGCAGGCGAAGGTGGAGGGCTGGGTCGAGGACGCGGCGGTGTACGTGGTGACGACGTACCGCACCGAGATCACGTCACTGATCTCGGAGACGGTCGCGAGCTGGGACGCGGAGCACACCTCGCGCAAGATCGAGGCGCACATCGGCCGCGACCTGCAGTTCATCAGGATCAACGGCACGGTGGTCGGCGCACTCGCCGGTCTGCTGATCTACACCGTCGCGCACGCGCTGGGTGCGTGAGCGGCAGGGCCGGCTGCGCTCGCCGGCCGTACCCGTGGAACGGGCGCACCCCGCACACCGGGCGCACCCGCGCAACGGCCGCGCCCGCGCAATGGGCCCGCCCGGCGCGGCACCTAGCATGAACCGGTGGACATTTCCCGGCTTCCCGCAGACGCCCGGCAGCGGCGCCGTGCCGAGATGCGCGAGTTCCTGCGGTCGCGGCGGGCCCGGCTGACGCCGGCGGACGTGGGCATGCCCCCCGGCACCGGACGCCGTACGCCGGGGCTGCGGCGGGAGGAAGTGGCCGTGCTCGCCGGGGTGGGTGTGTCCTGGTACACGTGGCTCGAGCAGGGGCGCGACATCAATGTGTCCGCGGACGTCCTGGACGCCGTCGCGCGCGTGCTGCGGCTCGAACCCGCCGAGCGCGAGCACCTGTACCTGCTCGCCGGCCTCAACCCCCCGCAGTCGCCTCCGGCGGCCCTCCCCGTCCCGGAACCGTTGCGGCGCCTGATCGACGGCTGGCTGCCCCGGCCCGCGTACGTCATCGACCGGCACTGGAACGTCGTGGTGGTCAACCGTGCCGCGCGGCTGGTGTTCCAGTGCAACGAGCACGACCACAACTGCCTGGTCAGCTTCTTCACCAACGACCGCTACCGGGCCGCGCTCGCGGACTGGCGGGATGCCGCGCGCGAGATCGTCGGCCAGTTCCGGGCGGACGCGGCCCGCTACCCGGACGACCCGCAGTTCGGGCGCCTGGCCTCCGACATGTGCGCCGCCAGCCCCGCCTTCGCCGAGATCTGGGCGGAACTGCCCGTGGGCAGCTCCACACACGGCACCAAAGCGCTGGAGATCCCCGGTGTCGGGACGCTGACGTTCGAGTCCACGGCGCTGCCCCTGCCGGAACTGCCGGGACACCGCCTGCTCCTGCACAGCCCCGCTCCGGGCACGGGAACGGCTGCCCGGCTCGCATCGCTGCTGGCGGCGGAGCCCGCGGTGGCCTGAGCCGGGCAGAGGCCCGGCGGATCGGGCCCCTCGCCGGTCCCGAGGGTGGTGGTGCCGGACCCAGGTTCGACCGACACTGCCGGGCCGGCGTCCACCGCCCGAGGATCGTCCTCATGAAGCGATTCACGAACAAGACGGCCCTGATCACCGGCGGTACCAGCGGCATCGGGTTCTCGACCGCGCGCAGACTGCTCGACGAAGGCGCGTACGTCGTGATCACCGGCCGCGACAAGGCGCGCCTCGACGCGGCGGCCGAGCGCCTGGACGCCGGCTCCGAGCGGGTGCTCGCCGTCCGCGCGGACGTCGCGGTCCAGGCCGACCTCGACCTGTTGGTCCAGCGGATCGGCGAGTGGCGCGGCACTCTCGACGTCCTCTTCGCCAACGCGGGCGTGGCGGTCTTCCAGCCGGTCGACGAGGTGACCGAGGCGGACTTCGACCACACCGTCGACATCAACTTCAAGGGCGTGTTCTTCACGATCACCACGGCACTGCCGCTGATGCGCGAAGGCGGCGCCATCGTCGTCAACGCCTCCTGGACCCTCCACAGCGGCCTCGCCGTCGCATCCGTCTACGCCGCGGGTAAGGCCGCCGTGCACAACCTGGCCCGCACGTTCGGCACGGACCTCGCACCGCGCGGCATCCGCGTCAACTCTGTGAGCCCCGGCTACATCGAGACGGAGATGTACCGGACCGCCATCACCGATCCCGGCGCGGAGGCCCGCATCACGTCGGAAGTGCCCCTCGGCACGCTCGGCCATCCGGACGAGGTCGCCGCGGCCGTCGCGTTCCTGGCCTCCGACGAGGCGTCGTACATCACCGGGCAGGACCTCGTCGTCGACGGGGGCCTGGTGGGGGCGGCGCCCGCCGGACTGCAGGGCTGAGACGTCCTGGCGTCGCCTGCGGACGATGCTCCGGCGTGCGTGCGCCGGGCGCGTGACCGGTCCCTGCCGACGGTCACGCGCCCGGCGCCTCCAGGGGAGGTGTCATGGAATACGTACGGCGGGCCGGAAGTGTTCAGCGCCCGCGCGGAGGCTCCCGGTGGGCTCCGCCCGCTCAGTGGCTTCGGCGCGTGACCGCCACGGAGGCCAGGGCGATACCGGCCGCCACGGTGAGGACGGCCGGCCAGGCGCCCACCTTCTTGGCCAGGGGATGCGACCCGGCGAAGGCGGCGACGTACGCGGCGCTGAGCCCCGCGGCGGCCTTCGGCCCGGCATCCTGATGCCACTGGCGCGCGGCGACGGCGCCGGCCGCGGCGAGCGCGACCCCGCCGAGGGGACGCCTCTTCGTGAAGCGGGCGACGGAGTACCCGCCCACGAGTCCGCCTGCCGCCACCGCTGCCGCAGGAACCTTGGCCATGGTGCTGCCGCCTTTCACTGGCTCTCTCACTGGTCTCTCGAACGCTGATGCGCCGAGCCTGGCACGCCGCGCTCGGCGGCCCGTGCCCGCGCCCCTCAGTGGAACAGCTGGCCGCGCACCGCGCCGTCCGGGAACTTCTTGGTGTGGATGTTCGAGTAGAACGCCCACGGGTTGTGCCGTATCTCGTGCAGCAGCCCCTTGTGCTGGTCCTCCAGCCGCCCCGAGACGGCGAACAGCCCCTCGGGCACGGGCTTGTTGAGCAGCCCCAGCACCACGTCCCCGTTCTTGCCGAATCCGCCCTTGTGGATGTGGGCGGCCTGGGGCGCCTGGATGTTGACCCAGGCGAGGGAGAAGTCGACGTTGCGGCCGGCGGGGTGCAGGAAGGTCACCGCGTAGCCGTCGTCGTCGCCCACCTTGTGCGGGTCGGTGACCGGGACCTCCTGCGCGCCGCTCTGCAACGCCCGCAGCTTGCCGCCCTTGATGATGTGGAGCGGGTTGATGTTCTTCTTCAGGCGTTTCAGCTGCCCCCGTACGGCTCCGCCGGGGAACTCCTTGCTGTGCAGATTCAGGTAGAACCCCGACGGATGCTCGCGGATGCTGTCGGCCAGCTCGGCGTCGGTGAGAACCGTGTGCCCGGCCGCCGAGTGGACGGTGTCGGGCATCTCGGTGCCGAACAGCGGGACCTTCACGTCGCCGTTCTGCCCGGCGGCGCCCTGGTGGATGTGCCCCTGGCTCGGCACGAACCCCTTCCACTGCATCGCGAAGACGACCCGGTCGCCCTTCACCTTGACGAGGGCGACGGCCTTGCCGTCGGGGTCGTTCACGGCGGGCCCGCCCTTCTCGGCGACCTCGTGCGCACCGGTGAGGACGGCGGCGAAGGTGACGGCGCGGCCGTGGGCCGGTTTCGTGAACGTCACCGCGTCCTCCTTCGCCGTACCGCCCCCTCCTCCGTGGCTGCCGTGCGCGGAGGCGGGAACGGCGCCCGCCACGGCGGAGAGCACCAGGGCGGCGGCGGCCGAGACGGAGACGTGACGCTTGTGCATGGCGGATGAACCTCCCGTTGGGGGCCGGCCCGGTCGTGGCCGGTCGGCGTCAAGTACGGGCTTCTCCGGCGCCACGTTCAACGCAAGCCGCCGCCGGTCCGGTTGAACAGCCGGTCAGTCGAGCCCGTACATCCGGCCGTACGTTGTCCTTCCCGCCGACCCGGAATCCGAGGGGATCTCACCATGCGCGGCACCCGCACAACAGCCCGGACCAGGACCCTGCTCGCGGCCCCGCTGATCGCGCTGGCGCTGCTCGCGGTGACGTCGTGCGAGGACTCCGGCGGCTCGGGGTCGGGCTCGGGATACGGCGCGGGGCCGGCGTCCCCGAGCGCCGAGCAGCGCCCGCCGGAGCAGCCACCCGCCGACGCCCCTGCCGACGCGGCCCCCGATGCGGCCGACCCCGGCTCCGCGCCCGATCCCGCCCCCGCCCCCGCCTCCGTCACCGTCACGACGGCCGATTCCGACCTCGGCACGATCCTCGTCGACGGCAGCGGCCGTACGCTCTACGGCTTCACCAAGGACAAGCCGGGGCAGGCGACCTGCGACGCCGACTGCATCGCGGTCTGGCCCGCCCTCATCTCTTCCCAGGACGTCACCGCCACCGGCGCCGCGGACCCCGCGCTCCTGAAGGAGACGAAGCTGAGCGTGGGCGCGGAGCAGGCGGTGTACGGGGACTGGCCGCTGTACTACTACGTGGGCGACGTGACGCCGGGCGACGTCAACGGCCAGGGCCTGGACGGCGAGTGGTTCGTGATCGCGGCGGACGGGAAGCTGATCAGGACGGAGGCGGAGACGGTGGTCTGAGCCCGGCCCGCGCCGCCTCGTCACTCACAGGCGACGCCGTCGCCGTCCCGGTCCAGGTGGCGTCCGTATCCGGGATCGCCTTCGTGAACCGGTGCGGCCCCCGCCGCTCGCGCGGCAGCACAGTTCGCGTACGACACCTTCGGTGCGGCAGGTGCCTTGGTCGGCGTCGGCTTCGGCGTGGGGGTGGGGGTGGGGGTGGGCTTCGCCACGGTGATCCGTACGACGGCGGTCCCGTCCTGGTCGCCCTCCCGCAGGTCTCCGTCCGCGGTCGTCCCGTGAGGCGGCGCCCCCCGCCGCCTCACGGGCCTACGCCCCACGCCGAAGCGTCGGCGCGCCGAGCCGCGCCTCCACCCGGTCGCGGAGCAGCTCGTACTCCCCTGCCCGCCGCAGCGGCCGCCCCACCGGCCGCGGGACGGTCCGCCGGCCGGTCACCGTCTGGCCGTCCCGGAACTGGTCGCGGGTGAGGTCGATTTCCACGCCGCTCGGCAGCACGTTCCACCAGTGGTAGCCGTGCTGCTCACCGCCGAGCCACACCTCCCCGACGGCGAGGTCGCCACCGAACAGGTCGTGCACGACCAGCGCGGTGATGTCGCAGTGCCCCCACGCCGGGTTGTCCTCGGTCCAGGCGGCGCGCGCCACGTCGTCCGGCGAGCACGTGTCGGCGGCCCAACTGGCCCGCAGGGCCGCCTCGATGCCGGTGAGCGTCCGGGTGTCCATGTCCACCAGCATGTCGTGGCCCACTGACAACGGCCCGGCCCTGCGGGCGCCGCCGGATGCGCCACCCCCGAGCGTTCCCGCTCACGCCGCCGTGATCGCCGCCGCGCCGCTCATGACCTGCACGCTCTCGTCGAGTACGTCCGTGGCGGGGATGCGGTCCGGACGGTAGTCCGCGAGTTCCTCGCAGGGGCGGCCGCCCAGAAGCTCCTGCGCGGCGAGCAGGCCGAGCGCCGGAGCCAGCGTGACACCGCTGTGCGTGACGACCGTGTACAGACCGGGAGTTGCCGCCGCGCAGCCGACCAGGGGCAGCCCGTCTGCGGGCACCGGACGCACTCCGAGCCGTACGCCTGCCATCCCCGCACCGCGCAGCGGCGTGAACACCTCCCGGCCCAGGCGGTGCAGTTCCTGCTCCAGCGCCGGGTCGGCCTGCCGCGCCCCATCCGCCGAGCCCTTCGCACCGGCCGCGCCCTCGGCGTCCGGCGGCAGCATGGCGTCCACGGGCCACGAGATCGACACGACCCGCCCGTCGGGCGCCGGCCGCAGGTCGACACCCGGCGTGGCCAGGATCGCGCCGAGCCGCTCCTGTTCCGGCAGCCGCGTGCTCTCGCCGACGAGCCCGGGCACCCGGTTCAGCGGCAGCGACGTTCCTGCCAGCGCGGCGATGCGCCCCGCGTCCGGCCCTGCGCAGTTGACCACCCAGTCCGCCTCGAACCGGCGGCCCTCCGCCACCACGCCGGTGATGCGCTCGCCCGTGCGCAGCAACTCCGTGACGCGCAGCCCGAAGCGGATGTCGGCGCCGCCCAGCGCCGCCCGGTCGAGCAGCCGCCGGGTGAACAGCGGGGCGTCGTACCAGCACGCGTGCTCGTGGACGACGAGCTCGTCGGCCCGGCAGGCGTCCGTGGAGACGCCCGGTGCCAGGTCGGCCAGCTCGGAGGGGTGGGCGGAGCGGCAGGCGTGGCCCCAGCCCCGCAGCCGCTCGGCCCGCTCGCGGATGACGCGCTGCTCCTGGTCGGTGTGGCCCCACTGCACGAGCGGCGCATCGTGGCGCCAGTCGGCGCCGCCCAGTTCCTCGCCGAGCCGCTGGTGCAGCTCGGCGCCCCGCCGGTTCAACGCGTAGTAGCTGAACGGCGTCTTGAGGTGGGTGACATCGATGGAGAAGGTGGCGCTGGACGTCCCGGCGGCCGGGCCGCCGGCTTCGATGACGGTGACGTCGGCACCGGCTCGGGCCAGATGGTGCGCCACGGAGGCGCCGAGCACGCCGGCTCCGACGACGAGGACACGAGGCATGGGAAGTCTTTCCTTTGCGGTACGGAAGGAAGGGGGCCGCCGGGAAGGGGCGATGCCGGTGGGCCGGTACCGGAGGAGCCGGCACCGGAAGAGCCGGCCGGGGAAGGCGCGTTACCGGTCAGCGCACCTTGCCGAGAAACGCCTGCGTACGTGCGTGACGCGGAGAGCCCAGCACCTCGGCCGGGTCCCCCGACTCGACGACGACACCGCCGTCCATGAACACGAGCGAGTCGCCCACCTCGCGGGCGAACCCCATCTCATGAGTGACGACGATCATCGTCATGCCGTCCTCGGCGAGTCCGCGCATCACGTCGAGCACCTCGCCCACCAGCTCGGGGTCCAGCGCGGAGGTCGGCTCGTCGAACAGCATCAGATCGGGTCGCATCGCCAACGCCCGGGCGATCGCCACCCGTTGCTGCTGACCACCCGAAAGCTGCGACGGGTAGGAGCCGCCACGGTCGGCCAGGCCGACCCGGGCGAGCAGGGCCTGCGCACGCTCCCGGGCCTCCGCTCTGGACTCCTTCCCGACCTGGACCGGGGCCTCCATGACGTTCTCCAGCGCCGTCATGTGCGGGAAGAGGTTGAATCGCTGGAAGACCATGCCGATGCCACGCCGCTGCCGGGCGATCGCCGCGTCGGTGAGCTCGTGGACGCGGCCGTCGCGCTCCTCGTAGCCGATGAGCTGGTCGCGCACGTACAGCCGTCCCGCGTCGATGGTCTCCAGGTGGTTGATGCACCGCAGGAACGTCGACTTGCCGGACCCGGACGGGCCGACGAGGCACATCACCTCGCCCGCCGCGACGGTCAGATCGATGCCCTTGAGCACCTCCGTCCGGCCGAAACTCTTGTGGACGCCCTCGGCGCGCACCACGGGCGATGCGGTGGTCGTCGTCATCGGTCCTCCTGGGGCGCGGGCTTCGGGCGTACGGGCTCCTGATCGGCGGGCCGGCGAGCGGCGAGGGCTGTGCGTACGCGCTGCAGCGGCGTGGGCGGCAGATCGCGGCTCGCGCCGCGTCCGTAACGGCGTTCCAGGTAGTACTGGCCGACGCTGAGCACCGAGACGGCCAGCAGGTACCAGGCGCAGGCCACCGTCAGCAGCGGGATCTGCTGGAAGTTGCGCGAGTAGATGGCCTGGATGGAGGTGAGCAGTTCGGGCACGGCGATCACGGAGACCAGCGACGTGGTCTTGAGCATGGAGATCACCTGGTTGCCCGTGGGCGGGATGATGATGCGCAGCGCCTGCGGCAGCACGATGCGCCGCAGGGTCTGGCGGCGCGTCATGCCGAGCGCGTGCGCCGCCTCCGTCTGCCCCTCGTCCACGGAGGCGATGCCGGAACGGACGATCTCCGCCATGTACGCGGCCTCGTGCAGGCCCAGACCGAGCAGCGCGGCCGACGTCTGGGTCACCAGCTGGTTCGTGTCGAACTCGACGAAGGTCGGCCCCCACGGCACTCCGAGCCCGACCTCCGGCACGATCGCGGCGAGGAAGTACCAGAACAGCAGCTGCACCAGGAGAGGTGTGCCGCGGAACGCCCAGACGTAGACCCAGCTCAGCCGCGACAGCAGCGGGTTGGCGGACCGGCGCATCACGGCCAGGACGACACCGCCGACGACACCGATCGCCATGGCGGCCGCCGTCAGCCAGAGCGTCGTGGCCAGGCCCTCCAGGACGACGGGGGCGAAGAGATGGTCGCCCACCGTCGCCCACTGCATCCGGTCGTTCGAGGCCCACCCTTCGAGGAGGAAGACCACGAGGAACACGAGCGCCGCGGAGGCGAACCAGCGACCCGGCCGGCGCACCGGCACTGCGTCGATCTCCCTGCGGCCCGTGCTCGTCTTGATCACGTGGGCGGTGCGGAGCGTGGACTCGCTCATGCCGCGGCGCCGCCGTTCACCGTGACCTTGTCGAGGGCGCCGGACTCGACGTCCCAGCGCTTGAGGATCTCGCCGTACGTCCCGTTGTCGATGAGCTTCTGCAGCGCCTGCCGCACGGCGTCGACCAGGTCCTTGTCCTGCTTGTTCACCAGGATTCCGTACGGCAGGAATCGGTACGGCTCGCCGACCTGGCGCAGCTGGCCGCCCGACTGCCCGGCCTGGTAGGCGACGGTGGGCGTGCCGCCGACGAAGGCGTCGGCACGGCCGGTGGACAGCGCCTGGAAGCAGCCGACGGAGTCGGGGAAGACCAGTGCCTTCGCGGCGGGCTTGCCCGCGGCCTCGCACTTCTTCGCCTGCGCCTCGATGTCCTCGACCTGGGCGGTGCCGTTCTCGACGGCCGCCGTCCTGCCGCACAGATCGTCCAGGGAGCCGATCGACTCCGCGTTCTTCTGCTGCACCAGGATGGCGCTGCTGGTCCGGAAGTAGTCGACGAACGTGACGTGCTGCCGGCGTTCCGGCTTGTCGAGCATCGCCTGGATGGCGAGGTCGTAGCGGCGCGACTGGACGCCGCCGATGATGCTGTCGAAGCTCGCCTTGGAGAACGTCACCTCGACGCCGAGCACCTGCCCGATCGCCCTCATGAGCTCCGGCTCCATGCCGACCAGCGTCTTGTTGTCCTGACCGAGGGACACCAGAGGCGGATAGTCGTCGCCCTCCGCCACGATCAGCTCGCCGGAGTCCCGCACCTTCTTCGGCAGCAGCGCCGCAAGCTTCGGGTCCTTCTCCTGCGCGGCGGCCTGGCCGGATTCCGCTGCGGATCCGGGCCCCGTCCCACCCGCCGACGGCGTGCCGCCGCACGCCGCCAGCAGCGGGAGAAGTCCGGCCAGCGCCACGCCGACAGCGGTGGCGCGCCTCGTCCGGCGGGCTCGGGACCTCGGGAGCCGTATGTCCATGGCAGTGCCTTTCGCTGGTCGGTCGGCCACATCGTGGCCGGTTCCTGCCGCTCGATGCCGCTCAATCTGCGACAGTCGAACCGGCGGCACAAGATGAATCAGAATGAACGTTGCCGCACACATCGTTCAGCTGACCTGTTGCTCGACCGCACCGGCACACCCCCGCCCCACCTGTGAAACAGTCCGTCGAGCAGCTGACACGCCCGGGCAGCAGGGAACTTCGTCGAGCGCGACCTCTGGCGGCGTCGTCGGAGCCGTTGTTAAGTTCGGCTGATGCTGACCCCGACGCAGTTGCAGGCCATCCGCGATGTGGTGGCCACCGGTTCGCTGCGCACCGCCGCCCGCCGCCTCGGCTACTCCCCGTCCGCCGTCTCCCAGCAGATAGCGTCGGTGGAACGGGCCCTCGGCGTGCCGCTCTTCGAACGCTCGCCGCGCAGCGTCAGGCCGACCGCCGCCGGCGCCCAACTCGCCCGCCGGGCGGCACGGCTGCTCGCCGACCTGGAGGCGGCCGAGGACGAGATGCGGTCCTTCGCGGCGGCCGAACGCGGGCGACTGCACGTCGGCAGCTTCTGGTCGGCCGGCTTCCGCCTGATGCCGGCCGTCCTCACCGAGTTCCTGAGCGACCGCCCGCACGTCGATGTCCGCTACGAGGAGGGCGACCCGCCCGTCACCCTGCCCGCCGTCGCGGAGGGCAGGCTCGACCTCGCCGTGATCTTCGAATACGGGACGGTGCCCCGCAACGACCCGTCCGACCTGGAGCGGACTCTGATCCTGGAGGAGCCGCTGTACGTCCTCGTGCCCAAGAGGCACCGGCTGGCCCGCCGCAAGCGCATCCAGGTCAGCGACCTCTCGGCGGAGCGCTGGATCTGCTACCGCGAGGACACGGACGCGGCCCGCTCCCTCTTCCACATCTGCGCGGCGGGCGGCTTCCGCCCGGAGGTCATCTTCCGCACGAACGACTACAACCTCCCCTTCGAGCTCGTACGCAACGGGCTCGGTGTCGCCATCGTGCCGGAACTGGCCCTGAGCAAGTCGGATGACGTCCACCTGATCCGCCTCGCCAACCCGACGCACGTACGCCGGGTGTTCGCGGTCCGCCGGTCGGGGGACCCGAACCCGTTCCTGGACCAGGCGGTCGAGGTGCTGCGCGCGGCGGCGGCGGCGATCGACGAGGAGTTGTCGGAGGCGGGGGATCTGCCGACGGCGGTGTGAGCGCTTCGGCCCTGAGATGCTGGGGGAGCGTCGGAGGCAGGTTCCCCCTTTTGGCCAGGAGTCGTCGATGACAGTGCGCCGGATCATGCCCATCGTCCAGTCGGATGCGTTGGAGGAGAGCAGTGCGTTCTACGGCCTGCTGGGCCTTAAGGAGGTGATGAACCACGGCTGGATCTTGACGCTCGCGTCCCCGTCCCACCCGTCGGCCCAGGTCAGCTTCACCCCCGGCGACCGCACCGCGCCGGTCACCCCGGACATGAGCATCGAGGTGGACGACGTGGACACGGCGTACGAGACGATGCGGGCGCGCGGGGCGGAGATCGTGTACCCGCTGAGCGACGAGGAGTGGGGCGTACGCCGATTCTTCGTACGGGACCCGAACGGGCGGGTGGTCAACGTGCTGAGCCACAGCTGAGCCGGCGCTGCGAGATTCGCCTCGCCCAGGGCATCGTGTGAGAGCAGAACGAGCGCCTGGCACGGGCGTTGGGGACGCGGCCGTCCGACTAGCACGAGGAGTCGTGTTCGCGCAGGAATTCGCGGACGAGAGGCCCGGCGGTTTCGCGGAACTCCTCGAAGTAGGCGTGCCTCGCAAGGGGGATCAGCCGCAGCTGTGCTCCCGGGATCCGATCGGCGAGCAGTTCGGCGTTCGCGGCGGGATTGAGCAGGTCGTCACTTCCGTGCACCACGAGGGTGGGCGCCGTGATGCGGGGCAGCAGGTCCCAGGCGTCGTGCCGGTGGCCGGCGACCAGATGTCGATACCGTGCGTACGCGGGCATGCCGGGGTCGCCGAGCGTGTGGTACGGCCCCGGGTGTGCGGCCACCCACGCCGGCGTGTACATCAGGTCGACCAGCGCGTCCCGCCCGGCGTCGCCCCGCTGCACCAGCGCCCTGCGGACGTCGGCGCTGCGCTCGACACTGCGCGGCCCGCCGGGCGACGTGCAACCGAGCACCAGTGCACCGACCCGCCCCGGAAACCGCGCCGCCACCTGCTGGGCGACCCGCCCACCCATAGAGGTGCCGTAGACGTGGGCCTGCTCGACCCCGAGCGCGTCGAGCACGGCGACGACGTCCTCGGCGAACCCGCCGGTGCTGTACGGCACATCGGGCTTGCCGCTGTCGCCGGTGCCGCGGTAGTCGAGGGTGACGGTGGTCCGGTCGACGTGGAAGTCGTCGCGTACGCCGTCCCACCAGTGATGGTTGTTCGCCTGCCCGGCAAGCAACACGAGGGGCGTGCCGGGGCCTTGTCCCCGGACCTGGTAGGCGATGGGGGTGCCGTCGGGGGCGGTGGCGTATGCGTCCATCACGGCTTCCTGGCCTCGGTAGCGGCGGTCCGCAGCCGCCGGATGTCCCGCACGAGGGTGAGGCAGGCGACGAGGACGAGCACGGCTCCGGCGGCTACCCAGCGGACGGATGAGCCGACTTGGTAGTCGCGTACGGCCCCGAAGAGCATCATCGAGCTGACGAGAACACCGAACAGGGAAATGAGCGCGCTGATGCGGTCGGCCACAGGCCCATCCTTCATGACTGGCGGCGTGCCCAGCAAGCAGTCCGAGAGGGCTGCTTCACCGCCTAACCTGCTGAGCACCGTCCCAGCCCTGGCCGACCGCGTCCGCACTGAGCGACGGGACGACTTCGAGAGCCGGGACGGCGGGCTGATGACGCTTTTCGTGGCGGCGAAGATCCTGGGGCCGCACGCGCACCCCGAGGATCCCCCGCCTCGGCCCCGTACGGCACATGGCCGCGAAGTTCGCGGAGGTCCTTCAGAGTTGCTGATGATCCGCGCGCTTACGGAGGAGCTGCCGGGGCGGGGGGCGTCCATGGACGCTATTCGATCACCAGGGTGCCGGTGCGAAGGATGTCGTGGTTGGCGAACAGCCCGTCGAGATGCATGGTGCGGGTCAGTTCCGCGGTCCACTTCGCCTGCGGCAGGTCACGGTAGGAGGGGGCGCGGCACATGCGGGCCCGGGTGCACTGAGTGAGGATCCAGCGGGCCTGCGCCTGGCTGGTGGGCGGGTTGGCGTACATGCTCGTTGCGAGGCGCCACACGGCATCTCCGGTCGCGCCGCTTGGGCCGACGACACCGACGACGGCGATGTCGCCGAGACCGCGCTGGTCACTGGACCGGGTGGTGTAGGCGATCAGCAGGCCGTACAGCGGGAAGACGGTGAGCCGACTGACGGCGGTGACGTGCGGTGCGGTGGGCATGGCGGCTCCGATCCGAGGGAACGCGCGACCGCCGCAGCGGCGGCCGCGCGTCGAGCGGGGCGATCACTTGCCGCCGCAGCCGCCTCCGTCGCCGCAGCAGGCCGGCGGGTTGCAGGTGGCCGCCGTGCCCCACAGCTCGTGGTCGACGGCGAATCCGGCCTCCTCGATTGCGGCGACGGTCGCCCGCATCTGTGCGCCGTCGAAGAGCTGCGGTGACGGGAACGGGTTGTGGTGGACGAACCGGCCGAACTGCTCCTGGCACCAGGCGGCGTACTCACGGGTGTGGAGCATGAACGCGTGCCACCCGGGATCCACGGCCCGGGACGGGGACAGGCCCTCGTTCCGGTGGGCGGACATGTGGAGGAAGGCGAGCGCCTGGTCCATCACACGCTCGGCTCGTTCACGGGTGATCTTCTCCTCGGTCGCGAGGAAGGTGACGAGCCGGTCGAAGAGCGGGGCCGCCACGAGGTCGCGGCCGCAGGCCAATTCTGTTGCGAGAGCGGTCATGCGATGCTCCTTGGTGCGTGCTCGGTGCGCGGCCTACCCGCGCGCCGTGGTGCGCGTCGGGCTCCTGCCGGGGAGCCCGACACCCGTCCCGGACCGGGTTTTGCCGGGGCACTCGGTCTGGGTGGGGCTGTGTCCCACGGGTGATCGGCGGCACCCGTGGACGTCTCACGGGCAGGCGTAGACGTCGGTGTCGAGGACGTGGGCGCCTTGGTGTCCGACGGCGCGGCCGACGAGGACGCCGCCGCGGGTGAGCTGTCGTCCGCAGGCGTAACAGGCGCGGCCCGCGTAGGCCTCCCAGGACAACGCGGCAGCCGGTGGGACTGTCACCTCGCGGCAGCGGGATGCCGTGGCAACGGTGATCACTTCAGCTCCTGCGGCCATGAAGCGCCTGAGTACTCGTGGAAGTGGTCGCCGGCATGGTCGGGCGGCAGCGTGCAGCAGCGGACCGGTGCGTCAGGTTTTGGGGACCAGCACAGGGCGAGGCCGACCGGAGTGAACAGGGCGAGTGGCGGTCCGGACTGGTGCTCTTGCGAGCGCACGTACTGGGTGGTTGCGGACGGGTCCGCGTGCCAGTGGCACCAGCCGGACCGTCCCCTGTCGGAGTGTGCGTCCATGACGAGGACGGTAGGAATCCGAGCGTGGGCGGCGCGCGCCGATTGCGCTGGATTGCGCGGCCGGGCGGGAGGTTGGTGCGGGTTGCTCAGCTGGTCTGCAACTGTGCCCGAGCCCGAGCAATCAGCCGGTGTGCCTGCGGCCCGTAGGCTGCCACGCCGTGCAGTCCGTCCCACACCCGCGCGTACAGCGCGAGGTCCTCGGCCGAATCGTAGGCCAGCTCGGTGTTGATGGTCTCGACGATGACCCGCTCCTCGTCGAAGATCCAGAACCCGTGTTTCGGAGTCATCGGCAGCCGTGACCCGAACGGCACGATTCCAAGCTCCACCGTGCTCATCCCGATCAGCCCGACGAGCCGATCGAGCTGGCCTCTCATCACGTCCTGCGGGCAGATCAGCGCGTGCAGGGCGCCCTCCCAGATGAGGACGCGGAACAGCTTCCCGGCCTCGTAAAGCACCCCCTGCCGACGCATGCGACCGGCGACTGCCTCGTCCGTGTCACGAGGGGAGCGCATCAGGACAGCGTTTTGGAGGAGAAGGTGCCGCGCGTAGTCGGGTGTCTGGAACAGGCCGGGGACCACGGTCGCCTCGTAACCGCGCATCGTCGCAGTGCGCTGGTACTCCACGACGTACCGGTCTTGCACCGGCCGATGGCCGGCGGCGAGTTGCCGCCGCCAAGACCGCTGCTGGGACTCCAGTCCGCGCAGACGGGACTTGAGGTCGCCTGCCTGCCCGGGGGCACCGACGGCGACGGCCCAGGCATCGAGGTCGGCCTCGCTCGCCGTCTGCTTCCCGGTCTCCAAACGGGACACCTTCGACCGCTGCCAGCCGAGGCGCTCCGCAAGGCCCTTGCCGGTCAGGCCGGTTTCCTCGCGGAGTTCTCGCAGGCGTGCGCCGAGGGCGACGCGGGCGTTCTGGAAGTCCGTGCTGCTCACGCGGACGAACGTACCCGGGCCCACACCTCGGCAGTAGGGGCGGCCGCGGCCCATGCCGCATCACGGGCTCGGCACGCGGCGAGCACGGGCTCCTCCGCCTCGATCACTTCGACACCGGTGGTGGTGTCCGTTTCGTCGATGTGCATGCGGACCAGAATTCGGGAGTCGAACAGCCAGAAGTCCCAGTCCGGGAGGCCGAGACGTTGGGCCTGAGCGCGGGCCAGAACACGGATGTCCTCCCCCGCTTCCACGTTGGCGGCGGCCGTTGCCATGAGAAACCGCTGCCCCTCCGTGGGCGGCTCATCCATGATGCGGACCCGGGAGAACCCGGCGCCGGCCGCCGCCTTGGCTCGGACGTTCACGTTCCACGGATGATCCGGCTCCGGCTGAGGATCGATGCCCTTCAGGAACGCTTGGAACCGAGCGCCCTTTCGATCGGTCGCGTAGCCGCGGCGCGTCTCCAGCCGGAACGCGGTGTGCTCGAACTCCGAGAAGAGATAAGTGATCTCCTCGAAGGGGATCAGGGAAGGCACGTCACTCCTTCGGGGAAAAGCGGGTCAGCAGCTCGCGGGGGATGACGACGCACGTCTCAAGCTCACCGACGTCCCGCAGCTGTGCCAGGTGCTCAGGATCGGTGAGCAGGTCACCCTGGACCACGATCTGTCCCGTCTCCTCGATCTCGTACAGCGTGGGGCAGTTGCCGTGCTCAGATGTCGTGCCAAGGAACTTGAGCGTCACCATGTGCTCCGTTCTCGCTGGTCGGGGTACCAGCATGCGGGCCAACAGCATGGGGTGGTGTCCAGTTGCGCGAGATTGCTCCAGCCCGGTCGGCTACAGCTGATTGCGTGCAACCGGACCGGACGCGTCAGGACGGACCGTCGCTTACTCAGGCCCATGTACCTGCCTCTGGAATTCGGCGGTTCGGATTGCGTGATGCCAGGCCGCGTCACGAGCCTGGCAGGCGGCGAGCACCTCGACGGGGGCTTCGCTGACGACAACGCCCAAGGTGGTGTCTTGGTCGTCGAAGACGAAACGCACGAGGACGCGTGAGTCGAACAGCCAGAAGTCGAAGTCCGGCAGGCCGAGCCGTTCGGCCTCAGCGCGGGGCAGGTTGCGGATGTCCTCGCCCGCGGCCACGTTGCCGAGACCGGTGGCGAGGAGGAAGCGCTGCCCCTCGGTGGGCGGTGCGTCGACGAGACGGACCCGCTCGAAGCGCTTCCCCTGGGCCGTCTGGTCGGTGACGTTGCGGCGCCAGTCATTGGCCGGCTCGACGGAGATGTCCTCACCGGCGTGCCACCGCCGCCATCTGGCGCCGTTCCGGTCGGTGGCGTAGCTGCGACGGGTCTCCAGCCGGAACGCGGTGTGCTCGAACTCCCTAAACAGGTTCGCAACCTCGGGAAAGGGCACCATGGGATTCGGCTCGGCCCGCGGAGCGAACCGGACGAGTAGATCCCGCGGCACGGTTACCAAGGTCTCCGACTGCTTGACGTCGCGGAGCTGGGCGAGCTGCTCAGGGTTGCTGACGCGGACCCCCTGGACGAGAATGTCGGTGCTTCCCTCGACCTCGTACAGCGTGGGGAAGTCGCCGTCTACACTGGTCGTGCCAATGAACCGGAGCGTCATGGGAATCTCCAAGTTGGCTGGTCGGGGAATCCGGATGCTGCAGAGCCCCGGTCACCTAAGGTAGTGCTCCATACAGTCTGAGCCAGGGCGGTACGAGCTCAACGCCGGAGGGACACTCCTTCAACGAAGGTCCGCCAGGTATCGGTCGTCACGGCGACCACCGGTCCCGTCGGCCGCTTCGAGTCGCGTATCAAGATGCCAGCGCCAGCCTGCGCACACTCCACGCACTCACCGCCCGACCCATTGCTGTGGGACGACTTGAACCACCGCGGGTTCGTGGATGCGATCGGATGTGGGTTGGTCATCGTACGTAGTCCTTCAGCAATGACTTGATCAGTTGGGCCGAGCGATGAGGGCTCGCAGCCGCGGCTCTCAGATTGTCGAAGGCTCGTGTGTACTCGCGTACATCGTCCGCCCCCTCAAGGTAGATGGCGTCGGTGATGCCATCCCGGTACACGATGTCCGGATCTTCGGGGTCAGGGAAGCCCATCAGCGTGAAAGAGCCCGTCGCAGGGTAGGGACCGGCATCGAACGGCAGCACCTGCAACGTGACAGCAGGGAGTTCAACTGCGTCCAAGATGCGTTCGAGCTGCTCACGCATCAATGCTCGATCACCAATCACGTTTCGCAGAGTGCTCTCATGCACGACGAACCACACGTCTGGAGCGTCCTCTCGGGTGAGCATCGCCTGACGTTCCATCCGTACATGGACTGCGCGCGCAACGTCCTCAGCGGTCATCTGGTTGGTGGCGCGATGCAGCGCAGTGGCGTAAGCGGGCGTCTGCATCAGCCCCGGCAGGAACTCGCACTGGTACTGCCGGAACGTGGAAATGTCCTGCTCCAGCCCGATGTAGATCGAGAACCAAGACGGAACCCCACTGCCATGGGCCTGCCACCAACCTCGTGTCTTGGCCTGCCGCGCCAGCGACTTGAGGAACTCGCGCAGTTCGCCGTCCGTCCCGTAGAAGCGGCACAACGCCTCAACATCCGAGGGCTGTACGCGTCCGGTGCCGGTCTCCATGCGATTGACCTTGGACCCACTCCAGTCCAGTGCCTCTCCCACCTGCGCGCAGGTGAAGCCGTTTGTCTCACGCAGCTTCTTCAACTCGATCGACAGACGTCGACGTCGCGCCGTTGGTGAGCCGGCCATCCCAACCCTCTTTTCTGTAGCGGGTGTTCAGTCTCTTCACCAGGGACTGTGCTTGCCAATCACTCGATGGTGGGAATCCCTTCGTGCACATTGCATCAAGGGATGTGTTGCATCCAGGCTAGCGAAGCGAGTACCCCGTTGAGAGGAGATGGGCATGAGTCATGAAGCCTGCATGCCGAGGCCGGCGTGGGAGCTTCCCTTCCTAGCAGAGCCGGAGGAGGTCGCCGCGCTCCGCAGCATCGTGCGAACCCACTTAGTCGTGTGGGGTCTTCCTGAGCAGATCGAGATCGTCCAGTCGTGTATGAGCGAGCTGGTGGCCAACGTCATTAACCACGTCGGACACGGCACGCCGACCACCCTTGCAATGTCAATGCGCGATACCTACCTGCGCATTGAGGTCCACGACCCGGACACGCGAGCTTTGCCCACTCTCCTCCAAGCCGCACCAAACTCGGAGTCAGGGAGAGGCATGCTCCTGGTCGATTCACTCTCCGACCGATGGGGGGTGCAGCTTCGCGCCGATCGCAAGGTGACATGGTGTGAAATCGACACGCACCTTTCCGCTCCGAACGGCCACTACAGCAGCGCTCGTGTCACACGGGCCGAAGCGGTGATCTCCCTATTCGGAGCAGCCAAACTGCCATGGTCGAGGCACGCCAGTCGTCTTGGCCTTGCTGCCATGGAGCAATCGGCGATCGACGTGATCGCCGACATCCTCCACTGGCTCCGCGCTCACGGCTGCGACCCGGAAACAGTCCTGGACCGTGCGCAGATCCACTTCGAGGCGGAGGTGAGCTAAAGCACTCACACGAGAGTGGGATCAGTCACGACTCAGAGTGGGAGGTCGAAGTCCAGGCCTCCTACTTCTTATCCAGGATCATGTCGATTCCCTTGAATCCGTCAAGGATTTTACTAACTGTTTGAAGTTCGATTTTCGGGTCTATCTGAACCTGCATTTTGGCAGAACTATGAGCAACTTTCCCTCGTGCGGTTGCCCAGTTTTCGGTAACCTCCAGCCAGGTTGAGTCTATTTCGTCGACGGTAATTCCGAGAGGTAGCAGTATGGAGAGGAGGTTCTTCTCCTTGATCCCATGGTTTCGAGTCCGGATGAAAGTGCTGTAATGCCTCGTTGAAGCCTCTATTCTGCCCTTGAGTGAAGGGTACTTCTTCGACGAGTCACTTACTTCGGATAGCTTGTCAGGGATGCTATATGTGGCCTCCTTATGTGACATCAGAGAGAGCAGGCAGGGGCGGATTCTTCCGGTTGCATCCCAAGTGGAATGAGCTCTTTGGATGACCTCTACGGCCCGGTCCTCTATGTAGGACTCAAATTCTGCATGAGCTAGAACACGAAAGGCTCGCGTGTGCTCATGCACTCTGTTCGTGTATAGCCCGGTGGGCTTGAACGTGCGCGGTAGTAGGTTTTTGCGAAGTTCGTTTACTCGGCGCGACAGGGTTCGATAGCGCGAGGAAGACATCCCCTACCCGCCCTATGCGAAGATGCGGTTATTGTCGAAGCGGGGAGTCGGCACCGGAATTCCGATTGCCGATTCTAGTTCCGCCCCCCAAAGGCTCAGGCGGCGATGCGTAGCCAAGGGTGTTTTGGTTGTGGTCTGGATCGATTCGACGAATCTTGTGTTTCCGTCGCAGAGTCGCTTAAATGATGACTCAACTGCGACTCGGTTCTGGGTTGCTGCTTCGGCGATCCTCTCGTTGGCGAAATAGTAAGTCATGATGTCGAACACGGCCCTGTTGAAGCGACCTTCGTAGTCGTCTTCTGACCACCGGTAGAACGAATTTTCGCCAAAGATTTCGAAGGTTGTCTTGATTGCATCGTCACATGAAGTTCCGACCTTCCTAATCTCCGATTCTTCCTGCTCCCATGCGTCATTTAGAGTGTTCACCGTTCCATCCAGGAACGACTTCAGATTTCCGGTGTAATCGTTCAGTCGATAGTGGAAGGCGAAGTATCGGAGCATTATCTCCACATCGCGCATTCGGAAGTCCGGCTTCTTGATGCGAAGGGCTTCTCGGAGCCATTCGCTAGCCGATGCAGCGTCGTCGAGGTAGTTGGTGAACTTTCCAGGGTGGAGGGCCTGGCGCAACTCCTGCGGGGAGAGCTTGACGCTGCCGGTGTTGAGGCGTAGAAAAACGAGATTCAGAAACTCTTCGTTAGGCCAGCGTCGGACTACGACAGTGCGGATCGTTTCGTTTAGGAAGGCGTTGAGATCGTCGACGAGTTCGGTGTCATTCTCTATCTTTGCTAGGGTTTTGAGGCGGAGGTCCTCCCTTACCTCTAGGCTAGTCAAGCCGAATCCCTTGAAGTCCTGTTCGTCGTCGGAAACGGCAAATGAGGACCCTGCCGCGAACTGCCGGAGTGCGAGAAGGCGTTGCTTTCCATCGAGGACAATAAACTTTCCTCGCTGCTTCTTGTCCTCGGCAAGAACGATTTGTGGAATGGGGAGACCGAGGATCAGAGACTCGATGAACTTGCTCTTCCTCGGTTTATCCCAGGCGTCACGCCGCTGGAACTTCGGATTCAACTGGATATTGCCGCGGCGAAGTTGACTAAGAATTGTTTCGGTGGTCCAGTCGGTGTCTGTTACGACAGCGCGTGTCACGTCTTCTGAGGAGACATTAGACGGTTCATTCTCCTCCCCATCTAGATCGTCGTACAGGTCACTACTGTTTTCGCTCATGCGTGCCATAATTTCCATCTCCTCATAGGTTGGTGTGGTGCGCGCATATCGGACGTGGGCGGCTATCCGGCCGCGATGGCTGAGTAAGTCCAGACGTCGGCGGGGATCTCGTGTCTGAGCTTCCAGGTGATTCCCATCGGTTTGCTGCCCTTGTGCGTGACGTACTCGGCTGGCCCTAGGAGCATCCAGGGCTGGGGGCCGCCGATGTCCGTCTTCTTGTAGCGGCGCACGAAGAGGAGGACATGGGAGCCGTTCTCTTTGTGGGTCTGGTAGCGGACGCCGGTCGGGGACCCTTCTGATGTCTGGTTCTGGGACTCCCAGTGGAAGGTGAAGTTATTCATCGCGTAATCGTGGTAGCGCGTCTGCGGTGAAAAGTCCTTCTCATCCTTTTCCAGTGTGATCAGCAGGGCGTCCGTCTGGATGTCCTCGCACCACTTCACGCCCTCGCGGAAGTGGCCTGGCATGAAGCCGCCGATGACGGATTGACCCAGGGCCGGAAGGATTTCTTCGCGGCTGTACGAGGCGTGGACCGTTAGGGGAAGGTCAGCAAGCGGGCCGCGTAGCGGGACTGGGACATGGTCAGCCTGGTCGATGGTGTACGCCAACACCTGGCGGAGCTCGTCACGGAAGATCCGGTGGGGACGCAGTGAATCGAGAGCTTCCTGGTAGCTGGAGAAGCTGCCGCCCAGAGGCCACAGCAAGAAGAACAGCATGCGAGCGTAGCCACGCTGAAGTTCGTCGAGTTCGCTGTACGCGGGCGCGTCGTCCTCAAGGAGGCGGGTGTAGGCCGCGATCCGTTGGGGGTCGTCGACATGAAGGAATGCGGGGACACGCTTGAGAAGTTCTTCTTCGCCCTCGGGAGCAGGCTCAGAGAGCATGCCCGCGCGACGCAGAAGGCCCGTCCAAGAGTTTCCGTTCCCGCGGTAGAGCTCCTTCAACTCACGTCCGCTCTCACACAGGTAGCTCGACAGGCGCGGCTCGCCGTAACTCCGAACCTCGCGGGCCAACTGCGTCACGTTGACGCTGATCTGGCTCCGGATGTTGTCAATGATCAGTTCCTTGGCCTTGGACTCAAGGATGATCTGGCACCCAGAGGGGAGCTGCGGGAAGTCATGTTCAACGTGCGCCAGGAGGCGGTTACGGGTCAGGTTGGTCAGCGCGCGGAACTGCTCCTCAAAGCGGAACTCCTTCCGGTGCTGGCCAATGAAGTCCAGGACGGTGAGAACTGCCTTGCCTTCGCTGCGCCGAAGCCCGCGCCCCAGCTGCTGAAGGAAGACCGTGGCGCTGGAGGTGGGGCGCAGGAGCAGCAGCGTGTCAACGTCGGGGATGTCCAGCCCCTCGTTGAAGAGATCGACGGAGAAGATGACCTGAAGCTCCCCGGAGCTCAGGGCTGCAAGGGCGGCACGGCGTTCCTCCCGAGGCGACTCGCCCGAGAGGGCCACTGCGCTCAGGCCGGCGCGGCGGAAGAAGTCGGCCATGAAGTGAGCGTGGGCGATGGAGACACAGAACCCGAGGGCACGCATCGAACCGGGATCGCTCACCTTGTCTCTCACGGCCTGCACCACCAGGCGGGCGCGGGCATCGTTGCCGGTGAAGAGGTTGCTGAGCGCTGACGCGTCGTACGACCCCCGCTTCCAGACGACGGCACTCATATCGGTGTTGTCCGTCACGCCGAAGTAGTGGAAGGGGCTCAGCAGGTCGTTCTCCAATGCCTCCCACAGTCGCATCTCGGCTGCGATGCGCCCGTCGAAGAACTCGTCCTGAACGTTACGGCCGTCCATCCGCTCTGGGGTTGCGGTCAAGCCGAGCAGTTCCAGAGGAGAGAAGTGTTCGATGATCTTGCGGTAGGTGGGCGAGACACCATGGTGGAACTCATCGATGACGATGACGTCGAAATGGTCTGGCGCGAAGCGCTCCAGTGTCCGCGCATTGAGCGACTGGACGCTCGCGAAGACATGCTTCCAATCCTCCGGCACGAGGCCGCTGTGCAGCTCCTCCCCGAAGTTCGCATCCACCAGAACATCCTGGAAGGTCCGCAGGGACTGGCGAAGGATCTCCTGCCGATGGGCGACGAACAACAGTCGCAGATCCCTGCCGTACTTCTGCCGCAGCTTCTTGTAGTCCAGGGCGGCCATGACGGTCTTGCCCGTCCCTGTGGCCGCGACCAGCAGGTTGCGGTGTCGGTCGTGGACCTCGCGTTCCACTTCGAGTCGTTCCAGCATGTCGCGCTGGTGCGGGTAGGGACGAACCTCAAGCCCCGAGAGCGTGAGATGACGTTCCGGGGCACTGCTTGTGCCGCGGCCTGCCAGCTGGAGCGCCTCGTCGAGTCGAGCGGAGTCCTGGTCAGGGCGATACAGCTCGAAGGCTGAATCGCTCCAGTAGGAGTCGAAGGTCGCCTCAAACTTGCGGAGCACGTCGGGCGTCGCAATCGACGACAAGCGGACGTTCCACTCCAAGCCATCAAGGAGCGCAGCCTTCGAGAGATTGGAGCTGCCGACGTACGCCGTGTCGTACCCGCTGTTGCGTCGGAAGAGCCACGCCTTTGCGTGCAGGCGCGTCGAGCGCAGCTCGTAGTTGACCTTCACCTCGGCGTTGAACTTTTCGACCAACTTGTCGAGGGCCCGGCGCTCGGTCGCGCCGATGTACGTGGTGGTGATAACTCGCATAGGGACACCGCGCGCATGCGCCGTCTCAAGCGACTGCTCGATGACGCGCAGTCCGTGCCACTTGACGAAAGCACAGAGCAGGTCCACACGGTCCGCTGTGGCCAGCTCGGTACGCAGCTCAAAACCAAGGCTCGGGTCTTCGGGCGAGTTGGTGATCAGCGCCGTTTCGGAAAGGGGTGTCGCGGGCCTGATGGCGTAGACCCCCTTGGCTTCCTGCTCGGCGATGGCGAGCAGCTGGCGAGGTCCCTCGGCGACCAGGTCAACCCATTCCCGTGCCCCCTCGATGGTGTTCATCGATTCGAGGATGTGGTTGGCGGCATGGACGCGCTCGGCGGCAGGAAGGCGCTCCAACACCCGTCTCATCGTGTCGGCGACATGCCGGGCGATCACATGGGGCGATGACTCCGGTCCCACCGTGCCGTCAATGGCATGCCACCGATCATCGCTGAGAGTCTTCAGCTGATTCTCGAGCCGCAAGGTGATCAGCTGCTCATACAGACCGGCGACCGGCTGACTGGCGTCGATGGGACCCGACATGGCTTTCCCTCCCCGTTCAGGTCCTGTCAGTCATAGCAGGCCCAACTGACATCCTGGACAGCGAGTTCGGTCTACCCCCCGTGACACTCCCTATAAGCCCTCCCCGACCCGCACCAGCACCCCGCCCCCCGGGCCGGCGGCCAGGCCACCGCGCGCCCCCGGGCCGCGAGCGTCGTCGCGTACTGGGGGAGGAGGGAGACGTTCGACGGGGACGAGGCCTCCGAGGCTGCGAAGGCCTCGTAGGACGGGACCGTCGCCGTCACGATGCCCAGGTTGTCCGTGCCCGTGGCGGCGAGGTCGCGGAGGGAGGACTCGATCGTCGCGAGGTGCGTCTCGTGCGAGGGGTACTCGGCGGTGAGCTCCGGGTACGCCTCCAGGAGTTCGGCGAGTTCCTGTGCCGGCCAGTGCAGGACCGCCACCGGGAACGGGCGCGACAGGGCCGAGCGGAAAGAGCCCAGTTCCGAGCGGAGGCGGGCGATCTCGGCCTTGAGTTCCGCCGGGTTGTCCGAGCCCAGCGCCCACAGGCGGTTCGGGTCGTGGAGTTCGTCGAGCGTCATGTCCGGGGTGTGGGCCGTGTGGACCCGGTCGGCGAGGGCGTCGTAGTCGTCGTGGGGCAGGCCCAGCAGGCGGCGTACGCGATGGCGGCCCGTGAGGAGCGAGCGCGTCGCGTACGGCACGTCCTCGTCCTCGGGGAGCAGCAGGGTCAGCGCCTCGGTGAAGCACTCGTGGGACGTCTCCAGCTCGTCGTGCGACTCCAGCGTCTCCGCGATGATCTCCCACGGCGCGGCCTGTGAAGGGGCCGCGATACGGATCCCGGCGATCAGCGCGCGGGCCTCCGCCTCATGGCCGTACTCCCACAGGTTGGCCGCCTGGAGGGCCTTGACCAGCTGCGGATGGTCGGGCTCCGTGGCCAGGAGACGGTCGTAGAGGCTGGACGCGCGGCCGCGGTCGCCGGCCAGTTCGAGATGGGCCGCTGCCTGGAGCAGCAGCTGTTCGTCGTCCTCCGGATACTGCGCTGCGGTGCGCAGCAGGCGCTCGGCTTCGGCGGTGTGGTCGGCAGGCGTGTCGGGGCGCATGCACCACACCGTACTGCGGCTGTGCGGACCTGCGGGGGCCGTGTCACGGCAAGCGGTACGGAGTGGGCCTGGGCTCTGGTGAGTTGACGCCCCCGGCCCTACCCTGCGCCCGTGCGGCAGAGGCGCGGGGCAGGGCGGCGGCGGGCGCGGGCGGCGCTCGCCCGCGGGCTGTGGGCCGCCGCCGAGGTGACCGTCACGCTCGGGGTCGTCGTCCTCCTCCTCGTCGTCCACCAGCTCTGGTGGACCAACCGGCAGGCCCAGGAGCGCGCCGAGCGCACGGTTCAGAGGCTGGAACGGGACTGGGGGAGTCGGGCCGGGGGACCGGAGCCCGCCCCGGACCCGGCGACGGCCCCGGCACCCGCGCCCGCGCCGACGCGACGAGAACCCCGGGACCCGCCCCGCTGGGACCAGGCCTACGCCGTCCTCCGCATCCCCCGCCTGGGCGTCGTCGCCCCCGTCGCGCAGGGCGTCGGCAGACGCGGCGTTCTCGACCAGGGGTACATCGGGCACTATCCGGGCACGGCGCAGCCCGGCCGGGCCGGGAACTTCGCCGTCGCCGGGCACCGCAACACCCACGGCGAGCCCTTCCGGTACATCAACCGCCTGCGCTCCGGTGACATGGTGCGGATCGAGACCCGTGAGGGGATCTTCGACTACGCGGTGGACCGGAGGCTCGCGCAGACGACGCCCCGCGACACCGGCGTCATCGAGCCGGTGCCGCGCAGCCTCGTGCGGCCGTCCGCCGGATACGGCGAGCCCGGCTACTACCTCACGATGACGACCTGCACCCCCGAGTTCAGCTCCCGCTACCGGCTGGTGGTCTGGGCGAAGCTGACCTCCATGCGGCCCCGGTGAGCAACAGGGTTCACGGCGCCGGGGCGTCGGCAACGGTCAGCCGATGGCCAGCTCCGCGCACGCGGCCCGGTACTTCGGGACGCAGATCTCCTGGGCCGTGTAGATGCCGTCCCTGATGACCGTTTCCTCGATGTTGGCCTGAGTCAGGGGGATGACCGGGATCAGGACCGAGGGGATGTCCTTCGTGGTGGGACTGTCCACGTGCGTCTGGGCGACCGTGTGGAGCGACTCGCCCTTGGCGAGCGCCACCGCCATCTCGGCCGCCGCGGCGGCCTCCGGTGCGTACGGCTTGTAGACGCTCATGTGCTGCTCGCCGGCGACGATCCGCTGCACGGCGGCGAGCTCGGCGTCCTGGCCGGTGACCGGCGGGAGCGAGGTGGCGCCCGCGGCCTTGAGGGCGGTGATGATGCCGCCCGCCATGCCGTCGTTCGCGGAGTAGACACCGGCGATGCCGCCGGCGCCGAGTTCCTTGATCGCGGCCTTCATGTTGGCCTCGGCGTTCTCCGGCTTCCACTCCTTGGTGTCGTACTCCTTGCCGATGGTCACCTTGCCGTCGAGCTCGGCGTGGGCGCCCTTCTTGAACAGCGCGGCGTTGGGGTCCGTGAGGGCGCCGTTCATCATGACGATCCGGCTGTTCCCGGCCTTGTCGCCGAGGGCCTTGAGGAGGGCCTTGCCCTGGACGTGGCCGACCTCTTCGTTGTCGAAGGAGGTGTAGGCGTCGATCGGGCCCTCCGCGAGGCGGTCGAAGGCGACGACGGGGATGCCGGCGTCCTTCGCCTTCTCGACGCTGCTCGCCACGGCCTTGGAGTCGACGGCGTCGAGGATCAGGACGTCGACCTCGTCCTTGATCATGTTGTTGATCTGGAGGGCCTGCAGTGCGGCGTCCTGGTTGGCATTGGCGTAGACGACCTTGCCCTCGCCGATCGTCAGGCGGTCGACCTTGTCCTCGATGACGGGCCGGTCGAACTTCTCGTAGCGCGCCGCCTGCCGGTCCGGGAGGAGCAGGCCCACGACGATGTCGTTGCTGATCACACCGGTGTGCTCCTCGGCGCCGCAGCCGGCCAGCACGAGGGTCAGTACAGAGGCTGAAGCGGCACCCACGGCACCGCGCACACGTCTGTTCATTCGTGGAATCCAACCTCCCTGACAGGCCGCGAGTTTCGGCCGAGGTGGCGCAAAGCCAACTCTCTGTCGCTGCGGCGCGTCAAGAGGTGCACACCTAACGTGATGGCAACGGTGTTGCGTGTTGAACAAGTGGCGCGAGACGGGTGAAAGCGCTGTCCACGAACCCATGTCGCTCCGAGCGATCGGGAACCTTCGGGCGCCGCGGCTCGTGTACTACGACGGAAGAGTCGGGCACTCGGCGTGGGAGAAGGAGGGACGCGTGCTCAGTCGTACGGCAGGCGTGTTCCGTCCCGCCGTGCTCCTGCTCTTCCTTCTCGTCGAGGTGCTCGTCGAGGTCGTCCTCGTCGACGGGGCCGGCCTCACCGCCGCCGTCGCGCTCGCCGCGACCGCCACCGCGGCAGCCGGTTCCGCGCTCGTCGTCTGCGCCGTCATCAGCGCGCGCTGCGCGCCGGCGGTGCCGCGGACCCGGGTGCGGACCGCGATCCGCGACCGCGAGCAGCGCACCGCCTTCCTCCCGCAGCGCGATCCCGACGCCCGGGGGCGCACGCGCCCCCGCGCCCCCGGCCGCCTCCTCCCGGCGGCCGTGTAGCGACAGATCCTTCGAGGGTCCCTCCACGGGCCGTCATGCCGCCATGCCCTGCATGTCCTCGTCCCCGGCACGACACGACCCCCGGAGGGGCCCACCCATGTCCGTATTCGCCGATCTCGTCGAGCGGCTCGCCGACCTGCTCCAGCCGCTGTTTGCCGCGTCGGCCACCGCCGCCGCCATCGTCGTCTTCACCGCGCTCGTACGGCTCGCCGTCCATCCCCTCTCCCGAGCCGCCGCCCGGGGCCAGAAGGCCCGCGCACGGCTCGCGCCGCAGCTCGCCGAGCTGCGCGAGAAGCACGGCCGCGACCGGGAACGGCTGCAGAAGGCCACGATGGAGCTGTACGCGCAGCAGAAGGTGTCGCCGTTCTCGGGCTGCCTGCCGTCCCTGCTCCAGCTGCCCGCGTTCTTCCTCATGTACCACCTGTTCTCCAACGCCCGGATCGGCGGCGAGCCCAACGGGCTGCTCGACCACACCCTCTCCGCCGCCCCGCTCGGCGGGCGCTGGACGGACGCCCTGTCCGACGGCGGCGTGTTCGGCGGCGCCGGGCTCGTGTACCTGGTCCTCTTCGCGGTCGTCGCCGCCGTGGCGACGTTCAATTACGTGCGCACCAAGCGGCAGACGGCCGCCGCGCCCGCGGCGGGGGAGCAGGTGCCGGGCATGGGCCCGATGCTCAAGGTCATGCCGCTGCTGTCGTTCGCCACGCTGATCACGGTCGCCGTCGTGCCGCTCGCGGCCGCGCTGTACGTCGTCACCAGCACCACGTGGTCCGCGGTGGAACGGGTGCTCCTCTACCGGGACATGCCTGCCGGGGCGCTTGCTACCGCCCCGTAAAGGTCCAGCTTGTGAACAGGGTCTTGCAGGGTGGTCGGATGTCTTGGAGGATCAGCCAACCCTCCGATCCTCCTGACGGCCGCACCTGTCGGGCCGGGTCCGCACTCGACGCACTCGACCAGGGGAGAGAAACGATGAAGCTGCTGCGTGTCGGTACGGCGGGCGCCGAGCGCCCCGCTCTGTTCGACGGGGACGGCGTGACCCTGCGAGACCTGTCCGGTCTGGTGGGGGACATCGACGGACCGCTGCTCGCGGACGCCGCCGCCCTCGACCGGATCCGCGCCGCGGCCGACGCCGGTGACCTGCCCGTACTCGACGCGGCCGGGCTACGGGTCGGGCCGCCGCTGGCCCGGGCCGGCAAGGTCGTGTGCATCGGGCTGAACTACCACGACCACGCCGCCGAGACCGGTGCGGAGCCTCCGGCCGAGCCCGTCGTCTTCCTCAAGGCGGCGGACACGGTCGTCGGCCCGGACGACACCGTGCTCGTGCCGCGCGGCAGCCGCAAGACCGACTGGGAGGTCGAGCTCGCGGTGGTGATCGGACGTACGGCCCGCTACATCGCCGACGACGAGGACCCGCTGGCGTACGTCGCCGGGTACGCGGTCGCCCACGACGTCTCCGAGCGCGAGTTCCAGATCGAGCGCGGCGGCACCTGGGACAAGGGCAAGAACTGCGAGACGTTCAACCCGCTCGGGCCCTGGCTCGTGACCGCCGACGAGGTGGCCGACCCCCAGGCGCTGCGCCTCAGGCTCTGGGTGAACGGCGAGCTCAAGCAGGACGGCACCACCGCCGACCAGATCTTCCCGGTGGCCGATGTCGTCCGCTACCTCAGCCGGTTCATGACCCTGTACCCGGGCGACGTCATCAACACCGGCACCCCCGCCGGTGTCGCGCTCGGGCAGCCGGAGCCGAAGCCGTTCCTGCGCGCCGGGGACGTGGTCGAGCTGGAGATCGACGGCCTCGGGCGCCAGCGCCAGGAGCTCAAGGACGCGTAACCGGGCAACGCACAGCCGGCGGGCGGTGCGGCGGGGTCAGGAAGGCGGCCCGGCCGTACCGCTCGAACCGTCGGCGTGCGCGGCGAACCGCTCCAGGGCCTCGACCACCATCGCGTGGTCCTCGGCCTGCGGCAGACCCGAGACCGTGACCGAGCCGACGACGCCGACCCCCTCGACGGTGATCGGGAAGGAACCGCCGTGGGCCGCGTACAGGTCCGGGTCCAGCCGCGAGGACTCCTCGAAGGTGGTGCCCTTGGCGCGGTGCCGGGCCCCGACGAGGTACGAGCTCTCGCCGTACCGCTCGACGACCCGGCGCTTGCGGTCGATCCACGCGTCGTTGTCGGCACTGGCGCCGGGCAGGGCGCAGTGGAACAGCTGCTGGGCGCCGCGGCGGATGTCGATCGCGACGGGTGCGTCGCGCAGGTGGGCCATCTCGACGAGCAGGCTGCCCAGCTTCCAGGCGTCGTCGTGCGTGAATCGGTGCAGCGTCAGCCGCCGCTCCTGCTCGACGATCTCGTCGACGGTGAGGTGCTGGCGGGGGGTGCTCATGCGCTGATCTCCACGGTGACGCCGTCGCGGGCGGAGCGGCGGGCGGCTTCCAGGACGTCCAGGGCGGCGGCCGCCTCCAGCGCGGTCACCGGTGGGGTGCTCTTGTCGCGGACGGCCGCCGCGACGGCCGCGTAGTACGCCGGGTAGTCGCCCGGCAGGGTCTCGACCGGGGTGCCCCCGCCCGTGACCGGGGACTCCCCGGCACCGACGCGGCCCCACAGTGACTCGGGCTCCACGCCCCAGGGCTCACCGGTGGCCGGGCGCCTGCCGTCGCGCAGGTCGGCCTCCTGTGGGTCCAGCCCGTACTTCACGTACCCGGCCTCGGAGCCGAGAACCCGGAAGCGGGGGCCGAGCTGGGCGGTGGTCGCGCTCATGTACAGATGCGAGCGGACGCCGCCCTCGTGCGTGATCGCGATGAACGTGTCGTCGTCGGCCGCTGCGCCGGGTCGGCGCACGTCGGACTCCGCGTAGACCCGCACGGCGGGGCCGAACAGCGTCAGGGCCTGGTCGACGACGTGGCTGCCCAGGTCGTACAGCAGGCCGCCGATCTCCGCCGGGTCGCCCGACTCGCGCCAGCCGCCCTTGAGCTGCGGGCGCCAGCGCTCGAAGCGGGACTCGAACCGCTGCACGTCGCCCAGCTCGCCGTCGGCGACGAGCCGGCGGAGAGTGAGGAAGTCGTTGTCCCAGCGGCGGTTCTGGAAGACCGAGAGCATCAGGCCGCGCTCGTCCGCGAGGGCCGCGAGGCCCCGGGCCTCGGCGGCGGTGCCGGCGACCGGCTTGTCCACGACTACGGCGAGACCGGCCTCCAGGGCGGCGGTGGCGATCGGGACGTGCGTCTTGTTGGGCGAGGCGACGACGATCAGGTCCAGCTCGTCCGCCCGCTCCCACAGCTCGTCGGGGGCCGCCGCGAACCGCACGCCGTCGCCGAGGGCGGCGCGGGCCTGTGCCCGGCGCTCCTCGCTGGAGGTGACGACCGTGTCGATGACGAGGCCGTCGGTCGTGGCGATCAGCGGGGCGTGGAAGACGGAGCCCGCCAGGCCGTAGCCGACGAGTCCGACGCGGAGGGGGGAGCCGGAACCAGTCATGGCTCCACTTAAGCAACGCTGTTGCCAAAGTGCAACCGCTGCGGAGAATGGGAGGGTGACGAGGGTGGAGGCGGGCATGAGGCGAGGCGGCGGCGCGGGGGTCCCGGCCGGGGCCGGGGCGGGCGCGAGCGGTGGCGGCGCCGGGGTGAACCTTCCCGCTCTGCGCAGCCACAACGCGGCGCTCGTGCTCGACCTGCTGCGGACGGCCGGCGAGGCCGGCATCAGCCGGATCGAGCTGGCCGAGCGCACGGGCCTGACGCCGCAGGCCGTCAGCAAGATCGTCGGGCGGCTGCGCGAGGCGGGCCTGGCGGCGGAGGCCGGCCGGCGCGCCTCCACGGGCGGCAAGCCGCGCACGGTGCTGCGCCTGCTCCCGTCGGCGGGCCACGCGGTGGGCCTGCACCTGGACCGAGACGAACTGACGGCGGTCCTGCTGGACCTGTCGGGCACCCGCGTCGCGAGCCGTACGGCCCCGCTCGACCTGGGCGCGGGCGCGGACGCCGTACTGGCGGGCGCGGCCGGGGAGGTACGGGAGCTGCTGGCCGGTTCCGGCGGCGGCGAGGCCCGCGTGCTCGGCGTGGGCGTGGCCATGCCCGGGCCGCTCGACCACGCCACCGGGGTGCCGCACCGCGTCACCGGCTTTCCCCAGTGGGACGGCTACCCGCTGCGCGACGCGCTCGCCGCGCGGCTGCGGCTGCCCGTGGTCCTCGACAAGGACACCAACGCCGCCGCGCTGGGCCTGGCGCTGCGCGGACCCGGCGACTCCTTCGCGTACCTCCACCTCGGTACGGGACTCGGCGCCGGACTCGTGCTCGGCGGCGCGCTCTACCGGGGCGCGCGGACGGGGGCGGGAGAGTTCGGGCACCAGGTCGTCCAGCTCGACGGGCCCGCATGCGGCTGTGGGAACCGCGGCTGCGTCGAGGCGCTGTGCCTGGCGGCCGTCGCCCGCGGCGACATCGCGGGCGCGGCCCGGGTGCTCGGCGTCGGCGCCGCCAACCTGGTCGAACTGCTCGACATCGACCGCGTCGTGCTCGGGGGCCGGGTGGTGGACGCGGCGGCGGAGGAGTTCGTCCGCGGGGTGGGCGCGGTGCTCGCGGCGCGCAGCCGGGTGCCGGTGACGGCGGTCGGAGGCGGGGGCCGCACGGTGGCGGAGGGCGCGGCGCAGCTGGTCCTGGCGCCGGTGTTCGGCCGGGCGCGGGCGGCGTTCACCGCGAACGAGGACGCGGTCGGGAACGAGGACGCGGTCGGGAACGAGGACGCGGTCGGGAACGAGGGTGCGGTCGGGACCGAGGGCGCAGTGGGGAACGAGGGTGCGGTCGGGAGCGAGGGCGTGCCCGCGAACGAGGACGCGGCCGCAAGCGAGGGTGAATGAGAAAGCGCTGACGGGAGGGGTGTCGCGCCGCTGTTCGGCGGTACACGACCGTACGCGGCGCGTCACGGCGGGCAACGATGGCAGGGTCCCGGGCCACGGACCGGGCTTCCCCCGGCGGTACGCGAGCAAGCAAAGGCCACCCATGCGACTGCGCAATGCCCTCGCCCTCACAGCCACCACTGCCGTGCTGTCGGCCGCGCCCCCTGCGGCGGCCCTCACCCCGCTGCCGCACGCGCCGGCCACGGGTCACCCACGGCACGCCGCGCCTGCGGGCGTCACGGAGGACCGGTCGGGGGAGCTGCCCGCCGATCAGCAGCCCACCTGCGGCGACGTCACCGACCCCGACTTCCCCATCCGCACCCGGATCCACGGCGGCCCCCGCACCGTCCACCCCGGGGGCGGTTTCCAGAGCGTCGGGCTCGATCTCACCAACACCACCGAGGAGTTGTGCCACCGCATCCATCCCGTGGTCATCCTCACCGGCCGCGGCCCCGGGCTCACCGCCGACAAGGTCGACGTCCAGTTCCGCGACGAGGACGCCGGACGCTGGCGGCCCGTCGCGCTGGAGCGCACCAGCGAGGACGAGATCGTCGGCGCCTTCGACGACGGCTTCCGCGGCTTCGTCGTACCGGCCGGGAAGACGGTCACGGTCCGGGTCCGCCTCGCGCTCGCCGCCGGCACCTCGCCCAACACCGTCACCGTCAACGCCGCCGTCGTCCAGCGCAAGGGCAACGACGGCGACTGGGTCGGCGCGTCCGGCGACTACCGCTTCGACGTCAGGGAGGCCCCCGACGACTCGACCCTCGCCCGCTCCCTCGACCAGCTCGCCACCACCGGCTCCGGGACCGTCGCCCGCATCGCCGCCGCAGGCGCGGTCATCGCGCTCGGCACCGGGCTGCTGGTGCTGGTGTCCCGCCGCTTCGGGGCCCGCCGACGCTGAACGTTCACCCACGTCTGCAAACATCCTCCGGTGGACTACCCGAACGACCAGGCACCCGGCGCCCCCGTCCGCTCCGGCATTCCGGAGCACGGCCGCATCCCCAAGTACTACGCCGTCAAGGCCCGCATCTCGCAGGTGATGGACGAGCTGGGCGAGGGCGGGCTGCTGCCCACCGAGCGCGATCTCGCCGTCCGTTACGCGGTCTCGCGCGAGACGGTCCGTCAGGCGCTGCGCGAACTGCTGCTGGAAGGCCGACTGCGCCGGCAGGGCCGCGGCACCGTCGTCGCCGGCCCCAAGCTGGAGCAGCCGCTGTCGCTCGCGAGCTACACGGAGGGCGTACGCCGGCAGGGCCGCAGGCCCGGCCGGAACCTGATCACGCTGGACCGCTTCCCCTGCTCCGCCGCCCTCGCCCCGGAGATCGGCGTGGAGCGCGGCGAGCCCGTGTGGCACATGGAACGGGTGCTGCTCGCGGACGACGAGCGGGTCGGGCTGGAGAGCACGTACGTCGCGGTGGCGCGCGTACCGGACCTGGACACCGATTTCGACCCCGACTCCTCCTTCTACGCCTACCTGCGCGACCGGCTCGGCATCACCTTCGGCGACGCGGACGAACGGATCGAGACGGTGCTCGCCACCCCGCGCGAGGCGCTGCTCATCGGGGCGCCGCCCGCGCTGCCCATGCTGCTCATCCACCGCCTGTCGCGGGACACGCAGGGCGCGCCGCTGGAGCGCGTCCGCACGCTCTACCGCGGCGACCGCTTCAGCTTCACCACGCACCTCGCGTCGCAGCCGTCCGGCGGCTGACACCCACCCAACGGGCCCGGAACCGGCGCCTGATCACGGAACGGTAACGGGTCTGGTCCAAGTTTGGGTGGCAGTTCACCGTCCGGTCGCCGACGCGCCCGCTGCGGGTCACTGTTCCCCGCGACCGTTCAGGGCGTGAGAGTCATCGTCGTAGGAGCCGGCGTGGTGGGAACCATGCACGCCTGGCACGCAGTGGAACGCGGCCACGAGGTCGTCCAGATCGAGCGCGAAACGGAGGCCCGGGGCGCGAGCCTGCGCAACTTCGGCCAGATATGGGTCAGCGGCCGCGCGGGCGGTGAGGAGCTGGAGACCGCCCTGCGCGCCCGTGAGCTGTGGGAGGGGATCGGCGGCCGGGTGCCCGCCGTCGGCTTCCGCGCCAACGGCTCCCTCACCCCGGTCCGTACCGAGGCGGAACTGGCCGTGGCCGAGGCCGCCGTCGCCCGGGACGACGCGGCGGCCCGCGGCTACAAGCTGCTGACGCCCACCGAGGCGCGGGCGGTCAACCCGGCGCTGCGCGGCACGTTCGAAGCCGCCCTGTACTGCGAGCGCGACGCGGCCGTCGAGCCGCGCACCGCTCAGCTCGCCCTCAAGGAGGCGCTGCTCGCCTCCGGCCGCTACACCTTCCTCGGCGGGCGCGAGGTCCGCGAGGTCGCCGGACCCGGCGCCGTCCGCGACGACCACGGTGACGTGCACCGCGGCGACGCCGTCGTCCTGTGCACGGGCGCCGCGTTGTCCGGACTCGTGCGCGAGCTCGCGCCCGCCCTTCCCGTGCGCCGCGTACGCCTCCAGATGATGCAGACCGACCCGCTCGGCGAGCCGCTCACCACCTCGGTCGCCGACGCCGACAGCTTCCGCTACTACCCGGCGTACGACGCGACGGGCCTCGACGCCGCGCAGCCCCAGGAACCGGTCGCCGCCGAGCACCGCATGCAGCTGCTGATGGTGCAGCGACTCGACGGCGGTCTGACCATCGGCGACACGCACGAGTACGAGCACCCCTTCGCCTTCGACACCGTCGAGGAGCCGTACGAGCACCTCGTCCGCGTCGTCGAGTCCTTCCTCGGTCGCCGGCTGCCGAGGATCCGGCGCCGTTGGGCCGGGGTGTACGCGCAGTGCACCGACACCACGCGCGTGGTGCACCGCGAGCAGGTGCGCGACGGGGTGTGGCTGGTGACCGGGCCCGGTGGGCGCGGCATGACCTGTTCGCCGGCGATCGCCGAGCGGACCGCGAACGAACTGGGCTGGTGAGCGAGATGAGCACAGCGAACCCGACGAACCTCGTCGTACTGGACATGGCCGGGACGACGGTCGCCGACGGCGGCCTCGTCGAGCAGGCGTTCCGGGTGGCCGCGGAGCGCCTCGGCGAGGACCCCGCGACCATGATCGACCACGTCCGCGCGACGATGGGCGAGTCCAAGATCTCCGTCTTCCGCCACCTCCTCGGCGGCGACGAGGCGCGCGCCCAGCGGGCGAACCTCGCCTTCGAGGAGGCGTACGGCGAGCTCGTCGACGGCGGGCGCATCGCGCCCGTGCCGGGGGCGGCCGAGGCGATCGCGGCGCTGAAGGAGAGCGGCCGCACGGTCGTGCTCACCACCGGCTTCGCGCGCGTCACGCAGGACGCCATCCTCGCCGCCCTCGGCTGGCAGGACCTGGTCGGGCTGACGCTGTGCCCGGCCGACGCGGGAGGCCGGGGGCGGCCGTACCCGGACATGGTGCTCGCGGCGTTCCTGCGCACCGGGGCCGTGGACGACGTCCGGCAGATCGCGGTCGCGGGCGACACCTCGTACGACATGCTCAGCGGCGCCCGCTCGGGGGCCGGCGTCGTCGCCGGCGTACTCACCGGCGCCCACGACAAGGCGCAGCTGGAGGCGCACGGCGCGACGCACGTGCTGGGATCGGTCGCCGAACTCCCCGCGCTGCTCGACGGGGTGGGATCGTGACCGGCGTGGCGAGCGGGATCCGCTTCGACCGCGTCTCGGTCGCGTACGGGCACAGCACCGTCCTCGACTCGCTGGACCTGACGGTCGAGCCGGGCGAGGTCATGGCCCTGCTCGGCCCGTCCGGCTCCGGCAAGACGACCGCGCTGCGGGCCGTCGCCGGCTTCGTGCGGCCGGTGTCGGGGCGGGTGTTCATCGGCGACCGCGACGTCACCGACCTGCCGCCGCACCGGCGCGGGATCGGGATGGTGGTCCAGCAGTACGCGCTGTTCCCGCACATGCGGGTCGAGGACAACGTGGCCTTCGGGCTGCGCGCGCAGAAGGTGCCCGGACGGGAGATCCCCGGGCGGGTCGCCGAGGCGCTGGAGATGACCGGCATGGCGGCCTACGCCCGGCGCCACCCGCGGGAGCTGTCCGGCGGACAGCAGCAGCGCGTCGCGATCGCGCGGGCGCTGGCGATCCGGCCGGGCGTGCTGCTCCTCGACGAGCCGCTGTCCGCGCTGGACGCACAGCTGCGCTCCGGGATGCTCGCGGAACTGGCCCGGCTGCACCGGGAGCTGCCCGACGTCTCCGTCCTGCACGTCACCCACGACCAGGTCGAGGCGCTGACGCTGGCGGACCGGATCGCGGTCATGGACCAGGCGCGGCTGCGGGACTGCGGCACGCCGCAGGAGCTGTACCGGCGGCCGCGTACGGAGTTCACCGCGTCGTTCGTCGGCAACGCGAACCTGCTGCCGGTGCGGGTGGAGGCGTCCGGCGTGTCCTTCGAGGGCACGTCGCTGCGCGTCCCGACCGGGGAGGCGGCGCGGGGCGCGGCGGCGACGCTGTGCGTACGCCCGCACCTGATGGGCCTGGGTGATGGCCCGAACGCGCTCCGCGGCACGCTGGCGGAGGTGCAGTGGCGGGGCGCGACGCACCGGCTGTACGTGGACGTGGCCGGCCACCGGGTGAAGGCGGACCTGCGCGAGCTGCGCGAGACGCCGGAGCTGGGCGCGGAGGTGACGCTGCACTTCGCGCCGGAGGACGCGGTGCTGCTGGGGGCGGGGGTGGCGGATGTCCAGCCGTGACGCGGCCGGCTCGGCGCCGGATGTGGCCGCGCCTGCGGGCCCGGACGGTGCGCGCTCGGCTTCCGGCCGCCCAGGAGTACCCACCCGCACCACCCGTGCGAGTGGGGATTCGGGTGCGGGTCCTCTCGTGGGCGGCGGGTCGCTGTCGGCGGCTGCGGGTGGCGGCGGAGCCGCGAACGACGCGGCGCGGACGCCGCACCGCACGGGCCGCGAGCCCGGGGCGGGCTCTGCGCCGACGCCGCGGAGCCGGGACGAATCGCCCGGCGGCGGAGCCGCCGCCGTCCGCGTGTGGCGCGTGCCCGCCTGGGTGTGGGCCGTGCCGCCCGTCGGGGTGCTCGCCGTTGTGTTTCTCTATCCGCTCCTCCTCGTCGTCGACGAGAGCCTCCTGCCCGGTGCGTGGGGCGGCGTGCTCGGGTCGGAGGCGTTCCGGGACGCCCTCGTCACCACCGTGTGGCTCGCCGTCGGTGCCACCGTCGGGTGCCTCGTCCTCGGGTTCCTCCTCGCGCTTGTCATCGCCTTCGTGCCCTTCCCCGGCGCCCGGGCCGTCGCCCGGTTCGTCGACGTCTTCCTGTCGTTCCCCTCCTTCCTCATCACCCTCGCCCTCCTCTTCGTCTACGGCACCGTCGGCATGGCCAACGGCCTGTGGACCGACGCCACGGGGGCCGCCGAGGGGCCGTTCCGGTTCCTCACCACTCCCTGGGGCGTACTCCTCGCGGAGATCACGTACTTCACGCCGTTCGTGATGCGCCCCCTGCTCGCCGCGTTCTCGCAGCTGGACACCGCGCAGATCGAGGTCGCCTCCTCGCTCGGCGCGCGGCCCGCGCGGATCGTGCGGCGCGTGATCCTGCCCGAGGCGCTGCCGGCGCTCGCCGCCGGGGGCTCCCTCGTGCTCGTCATGTGCCTCAACGAGTTCGGCATCGTCCTGTTCACCGGTGCCAAGGGCGTCACCACCCTGCCGATGCTCGTCTACAGCAAGGCGATCCTGGAGTCCGACTACGCCGCGGCCTGTGTCGTCGCCGTCGTCAACGTCGCGCTCTCCGTGGGTCTCTACAGCCTCTACCGAATGGTCAGCCGTCGTGTTGGTGCATAGCCGCACGGGGAAGTGGGCCGCCTGGGCCCTCTTCCTCGTCCTCTTCCTGCCCCTGTTCGCGCTGCCGCTGCTCGTCGTCGTCGCGGCGTCCTTCGCCACGAACTGGTCGGGCGCCTTCCCGTCGGGACCGACCGCCGAGCACTACTCCTCCGCCCTGCGCGGGGAATCGCTCCAGGCGCTCACCACCAGCCTGGTCACCGCCGTCACCGCGAGCCTGCTCGCGCTGGTCGTCGGCACCTGGGCCGCTCTTGCGGCCGCGTCCCTCCCGAAGCGCGGGAAGCGGGTGCTGGACGCGCTGTTCGTGCTGCCGGTCGCCGTGCCCTCCGTCGTCGTGGGCCTCGCCGTCCTTGTCGCGTTCTCCCAGCCGCCGATGCTCCTGAACGGCACGCGGTGGATCGTGATCCTCGCCCACACCGTCCTTGTCACGGCGTTCGCCTACCAGTCGGTCTCTGCCGCGATCGTGCGTCTCGACCCGATGTACGAGCAGGCGGCCGCCAGTCTCGGTGCCCGCCCGGCGTATGTCCTGTGGCGGGTGAGGCTGCCCCTGCTGCTGCCCTCGCTGAACGCGGCCGCCGGGCTCTGCTTCGCCCTGTCCATGGGGGAGTTGAGCGCCACGATGATGCTCTACCCGCCGGACTGGATGCCGCTGCCGGTGCTGATCTTCACCGCCACCGACCGCGGGTCCCTGTTCACCGGTTCCGCCGTCGCCGTGGTCCTCATGGCGACCACGCTGCTCGTCCTGCTCGCCGTCTCCCGTATCCGTACCAAGGCCTCGTTCCGATAGGAGTTGTCCCACGTCATGCGCAAGAACCTCACCCAGGTCGCCGCCGTCGCCGGTAGCCTCGCCCTCGCCGCCTCCCTGACCGCCTGCGGCGGGAACTCCGCCGCCGCCGACGAGAAGGTCGTCACCGTCTACAGTGCCGACGGCCTCAAGGGCGAGAACGGCGACGGCTGGTACGACAGGGTCTTCAAGGACTTCGAGAAGCAGACCGGCATCACGGTGAAGTACGTCGAGGGCGGCTCCGGAGAGATGGTGCAGCGCGCCCTGCGCGAGAAGTCCAACACCCAGGCCGACGTCCTCGTCACCCTCCCGCCGTTCATCCAGCAGGCCGACTCCAAGGGACTGCTCCAGGCGTACCGGCCGGCGGGCTCCGACCAGGTCGGCGGCGCCGACAAGTCCCTCGACGGCACGTGGACGTCCGTCGTCAACAACTACTTCTCGTTCGTCTACAACAAGAAGGAGCTGAAGGAGGCGCCGAAGACATGGGAGGAGCTGCTGGACGGGAAGTTCAGGAACAAGCTCCAGTACTCGACGCCCGGCGTCGCCGGTGACGGCACGGCCGTCGTCATCAAGGCCGTGCACGACTTCGGCGGTCAGAAGCCGGCCATGGACTACCTGAAGAAGCTCCAGGCCAACAACGTCGGCCCGTCCTCGTCCACCTCCAAGCTCGCCCCCAAGGTCGACAAGGGCGAGCTGCTGGTCGCCAACGGCGACGTCCAGATGAACTTCGCGCAGTCGAAGTCGATGCCGAACCTGGGCATCTGGTTCCCGGCGAAGGACGGCGGCAGGCCGACCACGTTCGCCCTGCCCTACGCCGCCGGCCTGGTCGCGGACGCCCCGCACACCGCCAACGGAAAGAAGCTGCTCGACTTCATGCTCGCCGAGCAGGCCCAGAAGCAGGTCAGCGAGATCGGCGGCGGCTTCCCGGCCCGAAAGGACATCAAGCCCGTGGACGCCAACGCGATCGAGCTGGCGAAGCTCCTGGAGGGCGTCGAGGTCTTCGAGCCGGACTGGAAGGACATCGACAAGAACCTCCCCGCGTACATCGACGCGTGGAAGTCCGCCACGGGCAGCTGAGGGGCACCCGAGAGTTCACCGCACAGCTCTGGCGACCGGCACCATGTAGCGAAAGGATAACGGGTACGGACCAACGCCCCTGCATCGACAGGGGCGTTGGCGTGCGCGTGCCACCTTCCCGACGAACGCCGACCTCTCGACGGAGGAATCCATGCCGATCGACGGCATCTCCCGCCGCACCGTCCTCGCCGCGGGCGCCGCCAGCGCCGCGGCAGCCGCCACCACGAGCCTCGCCGCGGCCGCCCCGGCCCACGCGGCGGCGGACGCGCCCACCCTCCCGAACGGCACCAGCACCGACAAGGTGCTCGTGATCGGCATGGACGGGCTCCGCCACGACCGCATCGACGCCGCCAAGGCCCCGCACCTCAAGGCGATGATGGCGAACGGCACCTACGGCCTGTCCCTGCTGTACGCCTCGCCGATGGCCGCCACCTCCTCCGGCCCCGGCTGGTCGACGATCTCGACGGGCGTGTGGCCCGACAAGCACGGCGTCAAGGACAACTCGTTCACGGGCAGCAACTACACCCGCTACCCCGGCTTCCTGGCCCGCCTCGCCCAGATGCGGCCCGAGCTGTCGACGTACGCCGCCGTCGACTGGAAGCCCCTCGACACCCAGGGCACCGTCACCCCGGGCGCCGACGCCAAGCTCGTCCTGGACGGCGACCGCGACGGCTACGCCGGCCACGACGCCACCATCGCCGCCGAGACCGAGTCGATCCTGCGCGACCAGAACCCGGACGTCCTCTTCGTCTACTTCGGCCAGACCGACATCGTCGGCCACAACTCCGGCGCCCGGAGCAAGGCATACCTCGACGCCATAGACGTCCAGGACGCGTACGTCGGCCGGCTGTGGGCGGCGATCACGGCACGCCCGACCTACGCCCAGGAACGCTGGACCGTCATCGTCGCCACCGACCACGGCCACCTCGACGCGGGCGGCCACGGCGGCAGCGCCATCGAGGAGCGGCGTACCTTCGTGCTCGCCCAGGGGCCCGGCATCGCGGCCGGCGCGCGCCCGGTGGACACCCGGCTCGTCGACGTCGCCGCCACCGTCTTCCGGCAGCTCGGCATCACCCCGGACCCGGCCTGGGGCCTGGACGGCAAGCCGGTCCAGGAAAGGTCCGCCGACCCCTTCGACACGCTGCACTCCTCGCTCTCGCAGCGGGTCGACGAGACCGGCATCCCCGCCGGTGTCATCGGTTTCACGCACACCCCGCCCAGCGGCTGGTCCGTCATCAACAACGCGATGGGCACCGGCGGCATGACCGAGTGGCGCGGCTGGGCCTTCGCCACCGACGAGTTCTGGTCCCGGACGCAGGCCGGCCAGTCCCGTGAGCTCAACGTCCGCTCCCGCGGCGTCTTCGCGGTCGCCGACTCCGACGAGTGGGCGGACAAGTCGTTCTCCGGCACGTACGACTCGACACTGGTCGGTCCCGCGCACAACGTCTCCGACGCGACCCGCGTGACGCTCTCCTTCACCACGCTCTACCGGCATGAGGGCAGCCAGACCGCGCAGGTCCTGGCCTCCTTCAACGGCGGTACGCCGACCGTCGTCAAGAGCTACACGGCCGATGTCCTCTCGCAGTCGCAGTCGCTCGCCGTGAACGTGCCCGCGGGCGCGTCCAGCGTGAGCTTCCGCTTCCGCTACACCGGTTCCAACAACTGGTACTGGGTCATCGACGGGGTCAAGATCCAGGCTTCCTGATTAGGCTGGGGGGCGTCGCCACAGTGCTGTCGCGGCGCCCCCAGCACGCACGTATGCACGGCAGGAGTCCGCCACATGGCAGAGCGCAAGCCGATCGAGTCCTGGCTCACCGACATGGACGGTGTCCTCATCCACGAGGGCGTACCGATCCCGGGCGCGGACGCCTTCATCAAGAAGCTGCGGGAGACCGGGAAGCCGTTCCTGGTGCTCACCAACAACTCCATCTACACGGCCCGCGACCTGCACGCCCGTCTCGCCCGCATGGGCCTCGACGTGCCGGTGGAGAACATCTGGACCTCGGCGCTCGCCACCGCCCGGTTCCTCGACGACCAGCGCCCCGGCGGCACGGCGTACGTCATCGGCGAGGCGGGTCTGACCACGGCTCTGCACGACATCGGCTACGTGCTCACCGACCACGAACCGGACTACGTCGTGCTCGGCGAGACACGCACGTACAGCTTCGAGTCGCTGACCAAGGCGATCCGGCTGATCAACGCGGGCGCACGGTTCATCTGCACCAACCCGGACAACACCGGCCCCTCCACCGAGGGCCCCCTGCCGGCGACGGGCTCCGTCGCCGCGCTGATCACCAAGGCGACCGGCAAGGAGCCGTACTTCGCGGGCAAGCCCAACCCGCTGATGATGCGGACCGGTCTCAACGCGATCGGCGCGCACTCCGAGACCAGTGCCATGATCGGCGACCGCATGGACACCGACGTGCTCGCGGGGCTGGAGGCCGGGATGGAGACGTTCCTGGTGCTGACCGGGTCCACGACGCCCGCCGCGGTGGAGCAGTACCCCTTCCGGCCCTCGAAGGTCGTCGACTCGATCGCCGACCTCGTGGATCGCGTCTAGGCCCTGCCCGGCCGATCTTGCCGGGCTCGCGTGCCCTGGCACGCTCCCCCGTAGCCCTTCGGGCACGGGTGGTGCCCCCACGCTGCGTTGTCGTCATTCGCCGACGCTCCGCGTCGACTCAATCCTCCGCCTTGCGATCTCCCCCGTAGCCCTTCGGGCACGGGAGGTGCCCCCAGCACCAGACCCTCCCCCGTACGCCCTGCGGGCGTGGGGGGGACCCCCACTCACTGATCGGGCCTGATCGACCGGACAGGACCTAGGCAGGTCAGCGTCCTTTCGCAAGAGGGGCGGCCCTCTCTGCGGATGCGGGATCGGCTTGCGCGCGTGAACCTGTCGGTATCAGGAGGTTCACGATGAGTGCAGGTTCGATAGCTCTCCGTACCGCAGGGGTGGCCGCCGTACTGATCCTGGCTCCCGCCGCCCCGGCCGTCGCGGACGACTCCGCCAAAACCGTCCTCGCCCCCTCCACGACCGCGCCGGGAGGGGAGGTCGGGATCAGCGCCACCGGCTGCACGGCCTCCACCGCCCTCGCGAGATCCGGCGCCTTCGTCGCCGACGCGGAACTGACGGCCCGGCGCGGATCCGGCGGTCTGACCGGCGAGGCGAGCGTGCGGTCCGACGCGCGGCCCGGCACCTACGGCGTACGCGTCCGGTGCGACGGCCGCGACTACCCCTCCTCCGGCCGCCTCCAGGTCGTCCACCGGCTGCCGGGGACCGCCGAGCCCGCGGGAGCCGTGCCCGCGTCCCCGGTGGCGCCCGTCCGCGCGGGCGGCGGCGGAACGGCGGCGATCGTCGCCCCGGTCGCCGCCGTCGAAGCCGAGGACGCCGGTCCCAGCGCCACCCAGACCGTGATCGGCCTGGTGCTCGCGGGCGCCGCCGCTGTCGTGGTCGCCGTCCGCAGCGCGCGCAGGCGCCGTGCGGACTCCGACTGAGATGTCCGGCATACGGCCGCGCACGCGGCCCGGCAGCCGCGGCTCGGGAACGGTCCGGGCGGTCGTCGGCGCGCTGTGGGCGTTCCTGGTGATCGTCCTGTGGCTGTGGGGCGGCGGCGCCCCCGGCGGAGCGGCCGGCAGATCGGCGCTCACCACGGGAGACATGGCGGCGGTCGGCCGCCCGCCCGGCATCCCGATGCCCGCCGCGTACGCCCCCTTCGACGCCGCCGAACCGCGCCGCGTCGAGATGCCCGCCCTGGGCCTGTCCGCCCCCGTCGTCGCGCGCGGTCTCGACGAGCGGGGCGCCGTCGCACCGCCGCCCTTCGAGACGCCGGACAGCGTCGGCTGGTATGGCGGGGGCGCCCGGCCCGGCGAGCGCGGCACGGCCCTGTTCGTCGGCCATGTGGACACCGAGGAGCGGCCCGCCGTCTTCTACGACCTGAGCGCGGCCAGGCCCGGGGAACGGATCCGGGTGACGGGGGCCGACGGCAGGGTCGCCGAGTTCACCGTGGACGACGTGCGCGTCTTCGCACGCGAGCGGTTCGACGCGCGCGCGGTCTACGGCCCACGCGAGGAGGGCCGGGCCGAGCTGCGGCTGATCACCTGCGGCGGCGCCTTCGAACGGGCGACCGGCAGCTACACGGCGAACGTCGTCGTCTCCGCGTACCTGACGGGCACGCGGTAGGAGCGCGACAGGCCCCCGGCGGCGTCTCCCGCGGGGGGCCTGCGATCACGCGGTCATACGGTCACGCATACGGTCACGCGGCGCGGACGGTGAAGTCGCACCAGGTGGTCCACTGCGAGACGGCGGCGCCGTCCTGGACCCGTACCCGCCAGCGGTAGTCGCCGTCGGCGAGCCGGCTCCCGGACACCTGGAGCGCGGCGTTCTGGCTGGTCTCGCTCACCGTCTGCTTGCGCAGCACCGGCTGTCCGTCCGCCTTGTCGACCTCGAAGACCACCTTCCGGCCGGGTGCCGCCTCGCCGGGCTTCTCGACGGTCCCGGGCGGGGCCACCGATTCCAGCGTCGCGGCGAGCGTCGCCGCGCCGGAGGTGACGACCGGCGGCTGCGGCGCACCGCAGAACTGGAAGCCCGCGTACGGGCCGTCGGACACGCGCGGGTTGCCCGGGGTGCCCAGCAGGTCGCCGCCGGTACCGGCCGCCGCTTCGGCGGCGGCGGTCCGTGTCTCCGGGTTCTGGTCGGCCATGGACAGGGGCGCCGCGACCGCGGCGGCGGCCAGTGCCGCGACGACCGCCGTGACGAGCCGCGTGGGCCGCACCCCGGACCCTCTGTTGAACAGACGCATCGCTTCTGTCTCCTCCTCGGCTACTTGACGTAGAGCACGTGGTCGGGGCTGGTGGCGGGCGAGACCGCCACGCACTGGTAGGCGTTCCAGCGGTGCTCGGCCACGAGCCGCTTGCCGACCGCGTCACAGCCGCCGAGGTTGTGCAGGTCTGCGAACTTCACCCAGTCCGTCGCCGTGTTGGCCTTCAGCCTGATCGCGGTGACCTGCTCCGCGACCTGCTTGCCGGAGGCGACTCCGTCCGTGCCGTCCCAGCGGTAGTGGACACCGAGCCAGACGCGGCCGACGGCGTTCTCCTCGGCGGCGGCCGAGAAGCTGGTGAACGTGCGGGTCACGCCGAGCGCGTGCGGGTCCTCGGTGGTGGCGGTGAAGGTCATGGCGTCGGTGCCGAACCACTTCTCCATGGCCTTGGCCCACGCGCCGCCGAAGGTGGCGTGACCGGAGACGTACGCCGGGAAGTTGGGCGAGAAGTGGGTGCCGTCCCGATCCTGGGAGAGGGGCTGCCAGTTGGTGTCGGGCAGCGTCTCCGCGTTGCCGTCCCCGTCGGTCCGGATCGCGGACTCGGGTCGCCACAGGTCGATGTCGGTCCGGTACTTGGCGTCCCAGGCCGCGATACCGGCATCGGCCATGGAGAAGGCGGCGAGCGCGAACAGCTTGGCGTTGCCGGCCACGGTCAGGCGCTGGTCCCGCGACAGGATCTGGGTCAGATCGAAGAGCTGGCCCGGCGGCTTGTAGGTGCCGTCGAGGTCATTGGCCCAGAACAGGGCCGCCTCGCGCTGGTCGGCCGTACGGAGGGTGGAGTCGCTCTTGCCGAGGTCCTTCACGTCCTTGACCTGGGCGGCGTAGGCGGAGCTCTTCAGCAGGCTGTCCATGACGGTGTGCCCGCCGGGCCCGGCGGGCCGGAACTGCGCACCCGACGTCATGGCGAACGGCTTCACGAGGCCCCAGTCCGGCGTGGCACCGGGCTTGCCGTCCGTCGGACGCCAGTAGCCGGGGGTCTGGCTGCCGGTGTACGTGGTCGTGGACGCGGCGCCGTCGCCCTGACGGGCGCTGATCATGGCCGCGGCTGCCTGCTGCCCGACGGACGTGCCGGCCGCGCGCTGCTCCGCGGTCACCGCGGCGGGGATGGTGGCGCGTGCCGCGGCGATCTCGTCGTCGAAGTTCGCCCCGGGGAAGACGCTGCGCAGCACGTCGAACGCCGCGTGGTCGATGGCGCTGTTGACGTCCGGCACGGCGCCGTTGCTCGCGGTCGCCTTGACCAGGTAGGGGGCGCCGAGGCACTTGACCGCGTCCTCGGCGCACTTGGCGGAGTTCGCCGCGTCGTAGATCGCGCCGTGCATCATGGCGCCGGCCCGGGCGAGCGGTCCGGGTGCGCCGCCGACCTCACGGAAGGTCTGCTGGAGGACGTCGTTCCAGTACACGACGTGGTCCTTGACCGGGTCGGCCGGGGTCTCGTACGTGACCAGGATCGACGGCGCGTGGGCGGCGTCGTCGGCGGAGGCGAAGATCTTGAACGCCTTGTAGTCGGTCTCGTCCGTGGCGCGCAGGCCGACGGTGTCCGTCGTGCGGTCCACCTGGGCCCACTGCTTGACGATCGAGGTGATGTCCTGGGAGACCCAGCGCGGTCCGCAGTCGGTGTGGCCGTGCGTCGCGGTGGAGGTGCCCGCCTTGGTGCGCCAGGCGGGCTGGCTGCTCCAGCGGGTCGCCGTGGAGACGGTCCCGGTGTCCCAGACCTCCCAGGAGCGGGGCTCGCAGGAGTCCGACCAGGTGGCGTAGAGGTTCAGTTCCGCGTTGAGCACGTCCTGGCCGGTGACCGCGGCGTCGCGCGGGAACTGGATGAACGAGCGCGCCTCGTTCTTCTGCCACTCGCGGCCGACCCGCAGGCCGACGTCGCCGGACAGGTCGGCCGTCCCGCCGTTGACGACGGTCGTGTCGAAGTTCGTGCCGAAGTAGATCGCGGGGTCGATGGTGACCGGGTACTTCGTGTCCTTGTCGGCCAGGAAGCCGCGGTCGGCGCTGACGTCCAGCCTGTAGCCGCCCTTGGCGGCGGTGACGTCGAGACCGACCGGTGCCCGGTTGGTCGCGGCCCGGCCGCGCGGGTCGCGCGAGGCGTCCCACATCACGGGCGTCGGCAGCGTGCCCACCGTCCTGCCCGTCGCCGTGTCGGTGAAGGTGACCGACGTGTCGGCGCCCTTCACGGCCTTCACCCCGTCGGCCCGGAGCGGCATGCTGACGTCCGCGGCACGCTGGGCGGCCGCCCGGTTCTTGACGACCAGGAACTGTTCGAACCCGGTCCGCGTGGCCTCGATCACCAGGTCGGTGCCGGGCAGCGCGTCGACGTAGGTGGCCTTGTTGCCCTTGAGCACGGGCCGGGGCAGCGCGCCCTGCCACCCGAGGGCGACGGACCGGTCCTCGCCGCCGAGGGTGACGAGTGTGCCGCCCTGCTCGCCGGCACCGCCCGCGAGCCGGAGTCCGCGCGGATGGGCCTTCGGGCTCACCGAGCCGTCGGCGTTCCTGACGAGCGTGGTGTCCACCGCGGTCCAGGCGCCGCCCTTGCGGAAGCGGACGGGGCCCGCGTGGGTCTCCCGCGACATGGTGCCGTCGGGGTTGGCCCACAGCGTGGTGGTCTCGGTACGGGCGCCGATCACCTCGATCCGGCGGTCCTGCGCGGCGGCGGTGAGCCGGGCAGCGGCCTCCTCGGTGATGCGTGCGTCGTTCTTCTGCGCCGGAGCGGCCTGGGCGGCCGCGGCGGGCGTCCGGGGTGCGGCCTCGGCGGGTGAGACGGCCGCGGCGATCAGGCCCGCCTCGGCGACAAGGACCAGGGACAGCGGGACGGCGAACCGTCCGCGCCGCTTGCGGGAGCCGGCTCGCCGCCCTGTTCCGCCGTCGGGCAGGTGGGTCGATCTGTGCACGTGGTTCAGCCTCCAGAACAGTTGCTGCGTGAGAACTGCCTTAGAACTGGCATGCGAATCGTGACAGTCGGTGGCTCACCGTGCCCCGATCTTCACAGAGTCGGGGACGTGATGGTGATCATGGTCGGAATGTGGAACTCCGGTATGGGGACCGGTAGTTGAAAGGAGATCGTTCGCGGAGGCGGCGACGGGCCGGCCGAGCCGCTGCCCCGGGTCGCGCCGCCGGGCCGGGTGTACCGATCATCCGGACGGAATGCATAAGGCCCCTCGTCCGCCGGACGAGGGGCCTCGCGTGTCTGTGCGCCGCCAGGGACTCGAACCCCGGACCCGCTGATTAAGAGTCAGCTGCTCTAACCAACTGAGCTAGCGGCGCCTGCTGACCTGGAGAAGTCTACCGGACCTCCCGGGGTGCTCCGTGCACACCGCCGTCCCGTTCCGCCGCCGCGCCCGGCTCGTCGGATCATCGTTTTTTATCTCCTTATCGGTCAAAATGCATCAAGTCAGGACAGTTGAGACACTGGCGCCCGTGAAACGTCGTCAGAAGATCTTGCTGAGTGCAGCTGCGGAGGGGACGCGTATGGCCGTGCCGGTCTTCGAGGAGTACGAGCCCGCCGGTGACTGCGACTGCGCCGGATGCGCCCACCGGCGCCGGTCGCTCGCCACCGGAGCACACCCGTCCGGCCGCGGTTGCCGCCGGGCGCTGGTGGCGGTCACCGCCGCCGGGATGGTGCTCGGCGGCGGGGGAGCGGGGACGGCGGCGGCTGCCGGGTACGTGCCCGGGGCCGCGCGCACCACTCCCTCCGCCGACCCCGGTCCCTCGACCGAACAGGGCACCGCCGGCCCGCTGCACGGACCCTCGGGCAGGCCCGCCACGGGGCAGTCCGCGCTGCGGGTGTCGACCCGGGCGGAGATCATCAACCGCGCGAAGAAGTGGGTCGGCGCGAAGGTGCCGTACAGCATGTCGAAGTACTGGACCGACGGCTACCGCCAGGACTGCTCCGGCTATGTGTCGATGGCCTGGAACCTGGCGAACAACGAGTGGACCGGCAGCCTCGCCAAGTTCGGCGACCGCATTTCCCGCGACGACCTGCAGCCCGGCGACATCCTGCTCTTCCACAACCCCGCGGACCCCACCACGGGCTCGCACGTCACGATCTTCGGCGGCTGGACCGACTACACGCACTCCTACTACGTCGCGTACGAGCAGACCAAGCCGCACACCCGCAAGCAGGCCACGCCCATGGCGTACTGGAACCACTCGGCGAGCTACGTGGCCTACCGCTACAAGGGCGTCGCCACCTCGACCGGGGGCGGCGAGAGGGCGGTCACCCCCTACCCGGGGGCGTCGTCCTTCGGCCCCGGCGCCGCCAACGCGCACATCACCGAGCTCGGGAAGATGCTCGTGGCGCGTGGCGGCAAGCGCTTCTACGCCGGCGGACCCGGGTCGCGCTGGTCCGACGCCGACCGGCGTGCCACCCAGGCGTTCCAGCGCGCCCAGGGCTGGCGCGGTGCGGAGGCGGACGGGCTGCCCGGGCCCCACACCTGGCGGCTGCTGGTGAGAGGGCAGGGCAAGGACATCCCGGCCGCGGTGACCGGCGGCTCCACGGCACGGCCGCCCGCCTTCCCGGGGCGCGACCACTTCCGCCCCGGCCGGTCCAGCAGCCATGTCGACCGGCTCGGCCGGCAGCTGGTCCGGCGCGGCTACGGCAGGCACTACACCTCGGGCCCCTCGCCGCGCTGGAGCGAGGCCGACCGGCGCGCCACCGAGGCGTTCCAGCGGGCCCAGGGCTGGCGGGGCAGCGCGGCGAACGGTTATCCGGGCCCCGAGACCTGGCGGCGGCTCTTCGCCGTCCGCTGACCGGGCGGGCCCCGGGCCCGCCGCGCACACCTCACGAGTACGACGAGTACGAGCCGATACGAGCAACGAACGAAAGCCGAGGCGGCATGAACACCACGATGTCGGAGCCGGAGGGCACCGTCCCGTCCGACAGCCCGCGGCACACCCCTGTCATCGCAGCCGAGACGACGACCGAGATCCCGGTGCATCTGCTCTTCCGGGACGACAACGGGCCGCTCGCGCTGCCCCCGGGCCTGGGGCCCGCCGTGGTCTCGCGGCGGCAGGGCACGGGGGAGCAGCCGAAGATCGGCCCGTCCGCCGAGCCGCCGCCGCCCGCGGTCCCGCCACGGGCCGCGCCGCCGGAGGACCAGCCCCTGGTCGAGCGCCCGGGACCCGTGCTGCCCGGCTGGACCGGGCTCGTCGCCGGGACCTGCTCGCTCGCCGGGATCGGCGCGGTGCTGTGGGGGACGGGGGCCGTGCCGGACGTGGTCGCCGCCCTGTTCGGGGTGACCCCGCCGCCCTACCGGGGCATCGGCATCGGTCTGTGGTGCCTGCTCGCGCTCGGGGTCCTGCTCGTGCTGTTCGGGCTCGGCGGACTCGGTCGCGGGACCGTCGGCCACGCCTGGGTCCTCACTCTCTGCGGCGACTACCGCGGCAGCGTGCGCCGTACGGGACTGATGTGGGTGAGCCCGCTCGTGCTGCGCCGCCGGGTGGACGTACGGCTGCGGCACTGGCGCAGCGAGCCGATGCCCGTCCACGACGCCGAGGGCACGGCCCTGCGGGTGGTGGTGCTCGTCGTGTGGCGGGTCAAGGACACCGCACAGGCGGTGCTCGGTGTCGAGGACCACGAGGCGTACCTCGGGCAGCAGGTCGAGGCGGCCACGGCCCGGGTGCTCTCGCAGCTGCCCGCCGACGCTTTCGGGGAGGAGGTGCCCACGCTGCGCGACGCCGAGAAGGTGGGGGCCACGCTGACGAAGGCGCTGGCGGCCGAATGCGCCCCGGTGGGCATCGAGATCTTCACCGCCCAGCCGACGGCACTCGACTACGCGCCCGAGGTGGCGGACGCCATGCGGCGCCGGCGGATCGCGGCGATCGACGCACGCCACCGGGACAGCGTCCTCACCGCGGTGGTCGACGCCGTGGACGACACGGTGAACCGGCTCACCGGCCGGGGGCTCATCGAGCCGGACGACTACGAGCGCAAGGCGCTGGTGAAGGACCTGACCGTTGCCTTCTACACGGGCCGGCCCGACGGCGCGGAGGCGTGGAACACCCCCTCGTGATTGGTCTGGACATGGCGAACTCCCGTCAATACATTGGAACTTGGTCTAGACCTGAATGAGTACGACCGCAACGACCGCACGCGTGCCGCACGTCCCACAGAACTCCCCCACGTTCTTCCTGGAGCCAGCATGCGAAACAAGACAGGTGCGGCCGTGGTCGGCCTCGCCGTGGCGGGCGCCACCCTGCTCGCCACCGGCAGTGCCAGCAGCCACGGCTACACCGACTCACCCATAAGCCGCCAGAAGCTCTGTGCCAACGGCACCGTGAGCAACTGCGGCCCCATCCAGTGGGAACCGCAGAGTGTCGAGGGCCCCAAGGGCTTCCCCGCCGCCGGCCCGGCCGACGGCAAGATCTGCTCGGCGGGCCTGTCCCAGTTCGCCCAGCTCGACGACCCCCGGGGCGGCGCCTGGCCGACGACCAAGGTCAGCTCCGGCCAGAACTACACCTTCCGGTGGCAGTTCACCGCCCGGCACCGCACCACCGACTTCAAGTACTTCATCACCAAGGCCGGCTGGAACCCCAGCCAGCCCCTGACCCGGGCGGCCCTGGAGTCGCAGCCCTTCCTGACCGTTCCCTACGGCGGTCAGCAGCCGCCGGCGACCCTCTCCCACTCCGGCAACCTGCCGCAGCGCAGCGGCCGTCACCTGATCCTGGCGGTGTGGACCGTCCATGACACGGCCAACGCGTTCTACGCCTGCTCCGACGTCCAGTTCTGAGCCTCGGACACCTCCTGGCGGTCCGTCACGGGGGTAGGGCAGGCCCTACCCCCGTACACCCCCTGGGCACATGGCCGGCGCCGCGGAGCCCCGCCTACCGTGTGTCGGCATGGACGCTGTGCGAACCCCTGGCAGGCGCTGACCCGGCGGGACTTCCAGGACGAGGGGCTGCGCGCCGCGGTCGCCCTGCGCGCCGAGCGCCCCGCCCTGCCGGTGCTGGTGCTCAGCCAGTACGTGCAGCGCGAGTACGCGGCCGAGCTGCTCGACAGCGGCGACGGCTCGGGCGTGGGGTACCCGCTCAAGGACCGCGTCGGCCAGGTCGAGGAGTTCCTGGCGGCCCTGACGCAGGTCGCCGCGGGCGGCACGGTCGTCGACCCCGAGGTCGTACGGCAACTGCTGCGCCGCCGCCGCGATCCGCTCGCGGCGCTCACACCGCGCGAGCCGGAGGTGCTCGCGCTGGTCGCGGAGGGGAAGTCGAACGCGGCGATCGCGCGGCAGCCCGTCGTCACCGAGGCGGCCGTCGGCAAGCACATCGGCAACATCCTCGCCAAGCTGGACCTGCCTCCGGCCGAGGACACCCACCGGCGGGTGCTCGCGGTGCTCGCCTACCTCCGCTGACACCGCGACCTCCGCACCACCGAACGGACCGCCCGGCGGGAACCGTTGGCGCGTCCGCTTCCCAACCGCCTCGGGGTGACCCCCTATCGGGACAGGTTCCACCCCCTGATCGGCGCGCAAATGCTGTGCAGGACGCGCGTTGAGCGGGAGTCTGGAGCCGCCGTGGACAGGCCACGTGCGTGCACCAACTCCCGCTCGATGCCCGGAGGTTCTGCATGCGTCGCCGACTTGCCCTTCCCCTCGCAGCCGCCGCTCTCGCCGTGCCCGCCGCGCTCCTGCCGGCGGGCACCGCGTCGGCCGCGCCCGCCGACAAGCCCCAGGTCCTCAGCTCCTGGACACAGACCAGCGCCACCAGCTACAACGCGTGGGCGGCCGCCCGTGCGAACCAGAGCGCCTGGAGCGCGTACGGATTCGACTGGTCCACGGACTACTGCTCCTCGTCCCCGGACAACCCCTTCGGTTTCCCGTTCAAGACGGCCTGCGCCCGGCACGACTTCGGGTACCGCAACTACAAGGCGGCCGGCACGTTCGCGACCAACAAGACGCGGCTGGACTCGGCGTTCTACGAGGACATGAAGCGGGTGTGCGCCCGGTACTCCGGCGCGACGCGCACCTCGTGCAATTCGACGGCCTGGACCTACTACCGCGCGGTGGTGGTCTTCGGCATGACGGCACCGGCGGACGCAACCGTGGCCTGAGCATGACGAAGGCCCCCTCACTTCGGTGAGGGGGCCTTCACTGTGCGTGCGCCGCCAGGGACTCGAACCCCGGACCCGCTGATTAAGAGTCAGCTGCTCTAACCAACTGAGCTAGCGGCGCCTCTTTGCCTGCCGCTCGGAGCGGCTGACTCATTAATAGTACCTGGTCCCGAGGGGTGCTCCTGACCACCCGGGACCGGGCGAAAGAGAGGCCCTAGATCGCCAGCGAGAGCACCACGGGAGCCGCCTTGCGGTTGAGCGTGTCCGCCGCCGAGCGCAGCCGGTGGGCGTGCTCGATCGGCAGGGACAGCGCCAGGCAGCCCACGGCCGAGCCCGCCGTCAGCGGCACCGCGGCGCAGACCGTGCCCACCGCGTACTCCTGGAGGTCGAGGACAGGGACCGTCGGCGGCTGGGAGTCCAGCTTCGAGAAGAGCAGCCGCTCGCTGGTGATCGTCCGCGAGGTCAGGCGCGCGATCTTGTGGCGCGAGAGGTGGTCGCGGCGGCCGTTCACGTCGAGCTGGGTCAGCAGGCACTTGCCGACCGCGCTGGCGTGGGCGGCCGAGCGGAAGTCCACCCACTCGTTCACCTTCGGGGTGCGCGGGCCGTCGGCGAACTGGGTGATCTTGACCTCGCCGTCGATGTAGCGGCTGATGTAGACGGCGGCGCCCACCGAGTCGCGCAGCTCGGTCAGGGTGTCCTGGAGCTTGGCCTCCAGGGCCTCCTTGCGAGTGGCGCCGGAGCCGAGCAGGACCAGGGAGTCGCCGATCACATACGCGCCGTCGGCGACCTGCTCCACGTAGCCCTCGCGGCGGAGCATGGCGAGCATGGGAGCGAGATGACCGGTGGGCAGGCCGGTCTCGCGTGCGATCTGGACGTCGGTGACACCGCCACCGTGCTTGGAGACCGTCTCCAGTACGCGCAAGACGTATTGCACCGAGTGGAACGGCGCGGTCGGCTCGGGCTTCAGCGCCACGGTTTCCCCCTAGCAGGTTGTGACCGCAAGCTTCCGTACCACGATAGCGGCCAAGAGCCGTTTGAGGGTGGGCTGTTGGCGTAAATGATGTGGCGCCCCAGCGGCATACGCTGGGGCGCCTGACCTTGGCATATGCCAGAGTCACACCTCACCCACGGAGTGAATGGTCAGAGCACCGCGCCGAGGAACTCGCGCGTACGTTCGTGCTCCGGATCGGAGAAGATTTTCTCCGGCGGGCCCGACTCGATGACCTTGCCGGAATCGAACATCAGGACGTCGTCCGAGATGTCCCGGGCGAAGTTCATCTCGTGCGTCACACACACCATCGTGATGTCCGTCGTGCGGGCGATGTCCCGCAGCACATCCAGCACGCCGGCCACCAGCTCCGGGTCGAGTGCCGAGGTCACCTCGTCCAGCAGCAGCACCTGCGGCCGCATCGCCAGCGCGCGGGCGATCGCCACCCGCTGCTGCTGGCCGCCCGACAGCTGCGTCGGCTTCGCGTCGGCGCGGTCGCCGAGGCCCACCAGGTCCAGCAGCTCCCGGGCCCGGGTCTCGGCCTCGTCCTTGGACAGGCCGAGCACCCGCACCGGCGCCTCGGTGATGTTGCGCAGCACGGTCATGTTCGGGAACAGGTTGAACTGCTGGAAGACCATGCCGATCTTCTTGCGCGCCTCGCGGCGCTCCTTCTCGGCGGCCGGAAACAGCCGGTTGCCGTTCACCTGGATCGCGCCCTCGTCGGGCGTCTCCAGCGTCATCAGCAGCCGCAGGATCGTCGTCTTCCCGGAGCCGGACGGGCCGATCAGGGTGACGTGCTTGCCGGGCTTCACCGAGAAGCAGAGATTGTCGAGGACGGTGGTGTCGCCGAATCTCTTGGTGACGTTCTCGAACCGGATCAGTTCCTCGGTCGTGGTGTCGTTGATGTCAGCGGACAAGGCGGCGCTCCAGGGCTCGTACGAGAAGAGAAGCCGGGTAGGCGATGAGGACGAAGGCGAGGCCGATCACGGTCAGCGGCTCGGTGTACTGGAACGTCGAGGCGCTCTCCAGCCGCGACTGCTGGAGCATCTCCAGCACGCCGATGGCGGCGAGCAGCGGAGTGTCCTTGAGCATCGCGATCACGTAGTTGCCGAGGGCCGGGGTGATCCGGCGGATCGCCTGCGGCAGGATCACCGCGACCCAGGTGCGGTGGGCGGGCAGGCTCAGGGCCGTCGCCGCCTCCCACTGCCCGGGCGGTACGGCGTCGATACCGGCCCGGTAGACCTGGGCGGTGTACGTCGAGTAGTGCAGCCCGATCGCGATCGTGCCGGTGGTCAGGGCGGAGAACTGGATGCCCCACTCCGGCAGCACGAAGTACAGGAAGAACAGCTGCACCAGCAGCGGGGTGGTGCGGATGAACTCGGTGACGAGGTTCACCGGCCACCGCACGAAGCGGCTCGGCGCCCGGAAGGCGATGGCCCACACCAGGCCGAGCGTGAACGACATCAGCGAGCCGAGCACCAGCACCTGCAGGGTGACCAGCACACCGTCCCAGAAGCGTGGCATGAAGTCCGCGACCGCGGACCAGTCCCAGGTCACTTCGACGCACCCCCCGTCCCGGTGGTGCCGGCGATCTCGAGCGCGGCGCGTCGCCGGGAGCCCATGCCCGCGAACAGCCCGGGCTCTGTCTCGATGCCGACGTTCCGCTTCGTCTTGCGCTCCAGGACCTTCATGGACCGGGTCACCGCGAGCGCGAGCAGGAAGTAGATCACCAGGCTGATCGTGTAGATCTGCGCGCTCTCCTGGGTGGCGAGCCGCACCAGATACGCGGCGAAGGACACGTCGCCCACGCCGAGCAGCGACACCAGGGCGGTGCCCTTGAGCAGCTCGATCAAGAGGTTGCAGAACGGCGGGATCATCTCGGGCACCGCCTGCGGCAGCAGGATCAGCCGCATCCGCTCCCAGGGCGTGAGGCTGAGGGCGACCCCGGCCTCTCGCTGCGCGGTGGGGACCGAGTTCAGTGCGCCGCGCACGATCTCGGCGCCGTACGCGCCGTACGACAGGCCGAGCGCCAGCACCGCGGCCCACATGGGCACGAGCTGCCAGCCCATGAGCGGCGGCACCACGAAGAACAGCCAGAACATCAGCACCAGCGCCGACGTCCCGCGGAAGATCTCGGTGTACGCCCCCGCCAGGAAGCGGACGGTGCGCGAGCGGTGCGTGCGGGCCATGCCGACGCCGAAGGCCACGGCTGCGGCGAGCGCCGCGCTGTAGACCAGGAGTTGAACGGTGATCCAGATACCGGGGAGTACCCAGGTCTGCCAGAGTCCGGCTGTCATTTCGTGCACAGCTCCTCGGCAGTCAGGGTGGTCATCTCGCTGTCCGTGAAGCCGAAGGGCTTCAGGATGCGGAAGAGTTCACCGCTCTTCTTCATCTTGTGGATCTCGACGTTGAACGCGTCGCGCAGTTCGGTGTCGGTGGGACGGAAGGCGAAACCGCCGCCATCGATCTGCTTCTTGCCGTCGACGACCGCGGCGAAGGGCTCGGTCGCCTCCGCCCTGGCGCTCTTGCGCACCACCTCGCGGGCGGTGAGCGCGGTGCCGGCGAAGACGTCGACGCGGCCGGACTCGACGGCGTTCAGCCCGGCGACCTGGTCCTGAAGGATGACGATCTCCTTCTCCGGTATGCCGGCGGCGACCGCGTACCCGATTTCCGCGTAGCCCGTACCGGTCGCGAGCCGCGCCCCGGCCTTCACCACGTCCTCGTACGTCCGCAGGTTCTTCGGGTTGCCCTTGCGGACGATGAACGAGTCGAGCATCTGGTACTCGGGGTCGGCGAAGATGACCTGCGCGCACCGCTCCTTGTTGATGTACATCCCGGCCGAGACCACGTCGAACTGCTGCGAGTTCAGGCCGGGGATGAGGGAGGCGAAGTCGGTGGCGACCGGCTGGACCCGGTCGACGCCGAGCCGTTTGAAGATGACCCGGGCCAGTTCGGGCGCCTCGCCCGTGAACTCGCCCTGGTCGTCCACATAGCCGTACGGCACCTCACCGGCGATGCCGAGGCGCACCGTGCCCTGGGACTTCAGCCGGGCCAGCGCGTCACCGGACGGCACCCGGCCGCAGCCCGCGGCGCCGACGGCGGTGAGCGCGCCGGCCGCCGCGGTGCCGAGCAGCAGGGAGCGTCTGCTCATCGATCCTGGTTCTCTTCTACGAGCCATGGGCGCGCGGCTACCCGGGTCTCTCACGGGTATGCGTAGGAGATGGCCGACCGATACCTGACCGTTGCCCTGGAGCGGCGCGGGGTGCAGTGCACCGCCCGGCTCCTGACCGACAAGGCACCACTGACCTGCGCGGCGGTGTGGGACGCGCTGCCGCTGTCCGCGGACGTGTACCACGCGAAGTATGCGCGTAATGAGATCTATGCCCTGTTTCCGGCTTTCGCGGCCCAGGAGCCGCCGCTGGAGAACCCGACGGTGACGCCGATCCCCGGCGACCTCTGCTACTTCACCTTCACCGACGTGCAGCTGGGCACGTCGTCGTACGGCTACGAGAGCCGGGCCGCCCCCGTGACGGTCGACCTGGCGCTGTTCTACGAACGCAACAACCTGCTGCTGAACGGGGACACCGGGTGGGTGCCGGGGATCGTGTGGGGCACCGTGGTGGAGGGCCTGGAGGAGATGGCGTCGGCCTGCCAGGACCTGTGGCGCACGGGCGCGGCGGGGGAGACGCTGAGCTTCCGCCGCGCCTGACCCGGGGGCCGCGCCCCCGGGCCCTTCCCGCCCCCTACCCCAGCGCCCCCGGTCCCGGCACGCCCGCCGCGCCCGCCTCGTACAGCGCGTGCGCCACCCGCAGCACCAGCCCGTCCCCGTACCGCGGCCCCACCAGCTGCGTACCGATCGGCAGCCCGTCCGCGTCCAGCCCGCACGGCACCGTCGCGGCGGGCTGCTGCGTCATGTTGAACGGGTACGTGAAGGGCGTCCACCCGGTCCAGCGCCGGTGGCCGGATCCCGCCGGGACCTCCACACCCGCCTCGAACGCCGTCAGCGGCAGCGTCGGCGTCACCAGCAGGTCGTACGCCGTGTGGAACCGGGCCATCCGCCGGCCCAGCTCCGCCCGGACGTCCACCGCCGCCAGGTACTCCAGCGCGCTGTGCCGCGCGCCGATGCCGCAGATCTCACGCAGGCCGGGGTCCAGCCGCTCCCGCTGCCGCGGGCCGAGGTGCTGCACCAGCCGGGCCGCGCCGGTGAACCACAGGGTGTGGAACGCCTCGACCGGGTCCGTGATGTCGGGATCGGCCTCCTCGACGTACGCGCCGAGGTCCGCCAGCGCCCCCACCGTCCGCCGCACCGCCGCGGCGACGTCGGGGCGGACCGCCACCTGACCGCCGAGCGTGGGCGAGTACGCGATCCGCAGACCCTTCACCCCCTCGCCGATCCCGTGCCGCACGTCGTGCGCCGGCCCCAGATGCGACCAGTCCCGCCAGTCCTCGCCGCTCATCACGTCGAGCATCAGCGCCGCGTCCGCCGCGTCCCTGGTCATCGGCCCGGCGTGGGACAGCGTCCCGAAGGGGCTCGACGGATACAGCGGCACCCGCCCGTACGTCGGCTTCAGGCCGAAGATCCCGCAGAACGAGGCCGGGATGCGGACCGACCCGCCCCCGTCCGTGCCGACCGACAGCGGGCCCGCGCCGAGCGCCACCGCCGCCGCGCTGCCCCCGCTGGAGCCGCCCGCGGTGCGCGAGGGGTCGTACGGATTGCGCGTCACGCCGTGGCGCGGCGAGTCGGTGACACCCTTCCAGCCGAACTCGGGCGTCGTCGTCCTCGCGAGGAACACCGCCCCGTGCTCCCGCAGCCGCGCGACCGACGGCGCGTCCTCGTCCCAGTCCCGGTCCGCGCTCACCGTCAGGGAACCGCGCAGCGTGGGCACCCCGCGCTGGAGCAGGAGGTCCTTGACGGTCACGGGCACACCGTCGAGCAGCCCCTGGGGCTCGCCCCGGCGCCAGCGTTCCGCCGAGGCCGCGGCCGCGGCGAGGGCCGGGTCGGCGTCGACCCGGACGAAGGCGTTGACCAGCGGCTGGACGCTCTCGATGCGTTCCAGTGCCGCGCGGGTCGCGTCGACGGGGGAGAAGTCGCCCTGTGCGTAGCCGGCCAGCAGTTGACGTGCGGTGAGGTCAGTCAGGCGAGAGGTCATGCATGGGCACGTACCCACGTTTCTTGTCCACCACGTTCGGCAGGGGCTCTCCGGCCGCCCAGAGTTCGTACATCTCGACGAACTGCTCGCCCAGACGGTCCCGCCAGCCGACCGTGTCACCGCTCATGTGCGGGGAGACGATCAGCCCCGGGACGTCCCACACCGCGCTGTCCGGCGCGAGCGGCTCGGACTCGAACACGTCGAGGGCCGCGCCCGCGATCCACCGCTTGTTCAGGGCGTCGACGAGGTCGGCCTCGACGACGAGCGGGCCCCGGCCGACGTTGACGAAACGGGCCGAGGGCTGCATCAGGCCGAAACGGCGCGCGTCGAACATCCCCACGGTGGCCCGCGTGAGCGGCGCCGCGCACACCACCCAGTCGGCTCGGGCGAGCAGCGGGTCGAGGTCCCGCTCGCCGTGGATGCCCGGACGCGCCTGACGGCCGACGATCGCCGTGGCGACGCCGAGGGCCCGCAGGGTGCCGGCGACGGCCCGCCCGATGGGCCCGGCGCCGACCACCACGCCGCGGCTCCCCGCGACCCCGAGGCCCTCGCGGTGCCGCCACTCGTGCCGGCGCTGCAGATCGAGCGTCCCCGGCAGGTCCTTCGCCATCGCGAGGACGAGCGCCGCCACGTACTCGGCGATCGGCTGTTCGAAGATGCCGCGCGCATTCGTCACGACGGTGTCGGATGCGGCCAGTTCCGGACAGAGCAGCCGGTCCACACCGGCGCTCGGGGTGTGCACCCAGCGCGGCCGGGGACCCTCGCCCGGCCAGGCCAGACGCACCGCGTCGGAGGCGAAGTCCCACACCAACAGGACGTCCGCCTCCGGGAGTCGGGCCGCGAGCGACTCCTCGTCGGCGTACTCCACCCGCACCTTTCCGGTCAGGCGGCCGAGGCGCGGCGGGGGGTCCGCGTTCAGCACGAGAAGAGTGGGTTCGGCCATCGGTCGGAAACCGCCTCGTGACGTCGTACATGTACGGATTGACCCACGCTCGCACCGGAACTTACCGTCGTCAACAAGACGCCAAGGGGGCTGAGTGCATGGAAGTCGTCTCCTTTCTCGCCGGGCCGCAGCCGGAGCACGGAATCGGTGTGGTGGCACCCTTCGATTTCGCTCTGGACCGGGAGCTGTGGCGCTGGGTCCCCGACGACGTCTCGCTGCGCCTGACGCGTACCCCGTTCGTACCAGTGGGGGTCTCCCTCGATCTCGCGCGGCTGGTGAGCGAGCACGAGACGCTGCGCGAGGCGGTGCGGGCGCTGATCGCGTCCGAGCCGGAGATCGTCGCCTACGCGTGTGCGTCGGGCAGTTTTGTCGGCGGCCTCGCCGGGGAACGCGCCCTGTGCGAGGTGATGCGCACGGCCGGCGACGTGCAGGCCCTGACCACGTCCGGCGCCCTCCTCGACGCGCTCGGCGCGCTGGGGGCCCGCCGGATCGCGCTGCTGACCCCCTACACGGAATCGGTCACCCGGTCATTGGAGGACTATCTGGCAGAAGCGGGAGTGACGGTGGTGGGCCGGGCCTTTCTCGGGCTGACCCGGCACATCTGGAAAGTGCCGTACCGCGCGGTGGTCGACATGGCGCGGCAGGTGTCGGTGGAGGGCGCGGACGCGCTGTTCATCAGCTGCACGAACCTGCCGACGTACGACGTGATCCCGCAACTGGAGGCCGAGCTGAGGATGCCGGTCGTCTCCGCCAACCAGGTCACGATGTGGTCGGCCCTGCGCGCCATCGGCGCCCGGGCGGTCGGCCCCTATCAGGCTCTGCTGATGGACGCCGCGGCGGCGACGGCCGAGCCGGAAGGACAGGAGGGCGTGACATGACGACGGTGGGCTTGCTCTATCCGGGGCATGCGGCCGAGGACGACTACCCCCGTATCGAGACGCTGCTGACCGGGGTGAACGTGCCGGTCGTCCACACCGACATCGGCGAGGACGCGCACCGCGTGGACGCGCTGCGGGAGATGGGATCGGCCGAGCGGCTCGCGGCCGGGGTGGAGGAGCTGAGGCTCTCGGGTGCCGAGTCGGTGGTCTGGGCCTGCACCAGCGGTTCGTTCGTGTACGGGTGGGAGGGAGCGCACGAGCAGACCAGGGCCCTGGCGCTGGCGGCCGGACTCCCGGCGTCCAGTACGTCGTTCGCGTTCGCCCATGCCGCACGGGAGGTGGGGGCCGCACGGGTGGCGATCGCCGCGACGTACCCCCAGGACGTGACGGACCTGTTCGCCCGCTTCCTCCAGGCGGCCGGGCTGGAGGTGGTGGCCGCGCGGGCGAGCGGGATCGTGACGGCGGCCGAGGTGGGGACCTGGGGGCGCGAGCAGGTGCTGGAGCTCTTGCGGAAGGGGGACGATCCGGGGGCCGACGCGGTCCTGATGCCCGACACCGCCCTGCACACGGTGGCCCACCTGCCGGAGCTGGAGGCGGCCGCGGGCAAGCCGGTGCTCACGGCGAACCAGGTGACCGTATGGGAGGGCCTGCGGCTGGCGGAGCGCAAGGGCGCCTGGTCGGACGAGCTGGGCAAGCTGTTCGCCCGCAAGGACTGACGCGGGGCACGGGGCCCGCCGGGGGGCACCGGGAATAAAACGGAGATGGCCTCCTGTTGTGGGTCGGAGTACGTACGACTCACCCAGGAGGGCCCCATCCGTGAACGCAGTGGACGAGATCCGAGGCACGGCGGCCGGCACCGCCCCCGTCCCCCTGTCCGTGCTCGACCTGGTCACCGTCGGCAGCGGGCGCACCGCATCCGACGCCCTGCGCACCAGTGTGGACATCGCCCGCCTCGCCGAGAGCCGGGGCTACCACCGGCACTGGGTCGCCGAGCACCACTCCATGCCCGGCGTCGCCTCGTCCTCCCCGGCCGTGATCCTCGCCCACCTCGCCGCCCACACCGAGCGCATCCGCCTCGGGTCGGGCGGCGTGATGCTGCCCAACCACGCCCCGCTGGTGATCGCCGAGCAGTTCGGCACGCTGGAGGCGCTCGCGCCGGGCCGCGTCGACCTCGGCCTCGGCCGCGCGCCGGGAACGGACGGCGCCACGGCGGCGGCCCTGCGCCGTACCCAGACCCTCCACGAGGGCGCCGACGACTTCCCGCAGCAGCTCGCCGAGCTGATCCGCTTCCTCGACGACGACTTCCCGGACGGCCACCCGTACGCCCGCATCCACGCCGTCCCCGGGCCGGTGCAGGCCACCTCGCCCGGCGGTGTCCAGTCGCCGGCCCGGCCGCCGGTGTGGCTGCTGGGCTCCTCCGGGTTCAGCGCCCGGCTGGCCGGAGGGCTCGGGCTGCCGTTCGCCTTCGCCCACCACTTCTCCGCGCAGAACACGCTGCCCGCGCTGGAGCTGTACCGGGAGAGCTTCCGGCCCTCGGCGGTACTGGATGCGCCCTACGCCCTGGTCGGCGTCTCGGCCCTGGCGGCGGACGACGAGCGGGAGGCCCGCCGCCAGGTACTGACCGGAGCGCTGTCGATGGTCCGGCTGCGCACCGGCCGGCCGGGACTGATCCCCACGCCGAAGGAGGCGGAGGAGTACGCCTTCGGCCCGATGGAGCGGGAGTTCGTCGACGGCTGGCTGGCGAACGTGGTCCACGGCACACCGGACGCGGTACGTGCGGGCCTCGACGACCTCCAGAAGCGCACCGGGGCGGACGAGCTGATGATCACGGCCAACGCCCACGGCGGCGATGTGCGGCTGCGCAGCTACGAGTTGATCGCGGACGCGTACGGGCTGCCCGCCTGAGTGGTCCGCTCGTGAGTCGTGCGCGCGTGGCTCATTAAGGAGGGCTTAAACCGCTCGTCACCCGGGGTGGCGAGCGGTTTTTCGCAACGGGTGCCGGTCTCCGGCAAGGGGATTCCGGCCGAAATTGGTCTAGTCCTCATTTGGTGCAGACCATTGACGGAGTCTTCGGGGGCGGCTATCACTGCTCCAACTCCCGTACCACGCACCCCCCTCGGAGGCTGCACGTGCACGTCCGCACACCCTTGCTCGCCGCGCTCACCGGTGTGGCACTCGCCGCCGGCGCGCTGACCGCCCTCGGCGGTCCCGTCGCCGCCCAGGCGGCCGACGCCGCGCCCGCCGCCTCCTCCGGCGGCGTCAAGATCGCGTACTACGACCAGTGGAGCGTGTACGGCAACGCCTTCTATCCCAAGCACCTCGACACCCGTGGCATCGCGGGCGAACTCGACGTACTGAACTACTCGTTCGGAAACATCCACCCCACCGACCACACCTGCTTCATGGCGAACAAGGCGGCGGGCGACGACGCCAACCCCAACGCCGGTGACGGCGCGGGCGATTCGTACGCCGACTACCAGCGCAGCTTCAGCGCGGCCGACAGTGTCGACGGCGTCGCCGACACGTGGAACCAGCCGATCGTGGGCGTCTTCAACCAGTTCAAGGAGCTGAAGGCGAAGTACCCCAAGCTGAAGATCAACATCTCGCTGGGCGGCTGGACGTACTCCAAGTACTTCCACGACGCGGCGAAGACGGACGCGAGCCGCAAGAAGCTCGTGTCCTCCTGCATCAAGCAGTACATCGCCGGCGACCTGCCCGTCGAGGGCGGCTACGGCGGTCCCGGCACCGCGGCCGGCATCTTCGACGGCATCGACATCGACTGGGAGTACCCGGGCTCGCCCGACGGCCACCTCGGCAACCACTACGGCCCCGAGGACAAGCAGAACTTCACGCTCCTGCTGGCCGAGTTCCGCAAGCAGCTCGACGCGTACGGCGCGGCGCACGGCGGCAAGAAGTACCTGCTGACCGCCGCCCTCCCGGCGGGCCAGGACAAGATCAAGCACATCGAGACCGACAGGATCGGCGCGTACCTCGACTACGCGAACATCATGACGTACGACATGCACGGCGCCTGGGACGGCGACGGGCCCGCGTACCACCAGTCGCCGCTGTACTCCCCGGCCTCGGACCCGACCGACCCGATCAAGCCGGGCACGCAGAAGTACTCGGTGGACAACGCCATCGACGCGTGGATCGACGGGAACGCGGCGTACGGCATCACCGGCGGCTTCCCCGCGAACAAGCTGACGCTCGGCTACGAGTTCTACTACCGCGGCTGGAAGGGCGTCCCGGCCGGCACGAGGAACGGTCTCGGCGGCAGCGCGACCGGCGCCTCGGCGGCCCGTCCGGTCAGCCAACAGGCGGGCATCGCGCACTACAAGGAACTCGGCGGCATCGTCGACAACCCGGCGACGACCTTCTGGGACGACGAGGCGAAGGCGGCGTACTTCTACAAGGACGGCGAGTTCTTCACGGGGTTGGACAGGCGCGCCGTCCAGGCCCGTGCGGACTACGCCCACAGCCGCGGCCTGGCGGGCGCGATGATGTACTCGCTGCTCGGACTGGACGCGAACGCCACGCTGTTCAAGGACATCGTCGCGGCGGTCGGCTCCTCCCCGGCGAACCCGACCCCCACCCCCACGCCGACCCCGACCCCGACCCCCACTGACCCGACGCCCTCACCGACGGACCCGGGCACCGGATGCACGGCCCCGGCCTGGTCCTCGGCCCCCGCGTACACGGGCAACACGGAGGTCTCCCACAAGGGACACCTGTGGCGGGCCAAGTGGTGGACGCAGGGCGAGGAGCCGGGCACGACCGGCGAATGGGGCGTCTGGCAGGACCTCGGCGCCTGCTGATCCCCCGGCCGGGGTGGCTTTCCCCACCCCGTGTCGCTCCCCCTGCGGCCGCCGGTGCCGTAGGGGGAGTTCGCGATCCGCCCTCAGCCCGACGCCCTCGCCGGCTGCGCGCGCGTGCCCGTGCCCAGCATCTCCGCGATCCGCTCCGGTGCCACCGCCCGCGAGTACAGCCAGCCCTGCCCCGTGTCGCAGCCGATGCGCCGCAGACGGGACGCCTGGCCCGACGTCTCCACGCACTCGGCGGTGACCGTGAGCCCCAGCCGGTGGGCGAGTTCGACCAGCGCCTCGACGATCGTCTCGTCCGCCGGGTTCGCGTGGGCCTCGTCCTGGAAACCGCGGACAAACGTTCCGTCGAGCTTCAGTGCGGATACCGGCAGCCGGCTCAGGTACGCGAGGTTCGAATAACCGGTGCCGAAGTCGTCGATCGCGATCTGCACACCCATCTCGCTGAGCGCCTTCAGCGCCTGGAGCGGCCGGCCCGCCGAGCCCATCACCGCCGACTCCGTGAGCTCCAGCTGGAGGAGGTGCGCCGGCAGTCCCGTCTCGGCGAGGATCTCCGCGACATCCGCCACGAGGTCGGAGTCCCAGACCTGCCGTACGGCGACATTGACGCTCACGAACAGCGGCTCCACGCCCGGATGGTCGAGCTGCCAGCGGCGTGCCTGGCGGCACGCGGTGCGCAGCACCCACCGCCCGAGCTGCACGATCGAGCCGTCCTCCTCGGCGATGGCGACGAACCGATTCGGCGTCAGCGTGCCGAACTGCGGGTGATTCCAGCGCACCAGCGCCTCCACACCCCGCGTCACCCCGTCGGCGAGTCCCACCAGCGGCTGGTACTCCAGGGCGAACTCGCCGCGCTCCACGGCCGGGCGGAGCGTCGAGGAGAGCGCCTGGCGCGTCATCCGGTGCGCGTTGCGCTCGGGGTCGAAGAGGGTCCAGCGGGCGCGGCCGTCCTCCTTGGCCCAGTACAGCGTCGTGTCCGCGGCCTGCATCAGCCCGGTCGCGCTCGTCCCGGCCACCGCGCGCTCCACCACGCCGATGGAGGCGGACACCGACAGCCGCTGGCCTGCCAGGTCGAACGGCTGCTGGAGCGCCGCCAGTACGGACCGGGCGAGATCGGCGAGCTGCTCGGTGCCCGTGGAGTCCTCGACCAGGATGGCGAACTCGTCCCCGCCGAGCCGCGCGACGAGGTGGCCGCAGCCGCGCCCGCCGCTGTTGTCGGCCAGCTCGGTCAGCCGGGTGGCGACGGCGGCCAGAAGCCGGTCGCCGACCCGGTGCCCGAGCGTGTCGTTGACGGCCTTGAACCCGTCCAGGTCCAGGTAGCACAGCCCGATCCGGCCGGTGGAACCGTGGTCGTACGGTGAGGACTCCAGCGCGGCGGTGAGCCGTTCGAAGAACAGCGTCCGGTTGGGCAGCCGGGTCACCGGGTCGTGCAGCTGGAGGTGGCGCAGTCGCGCGTGGAGCTCGCGCCGGTCGCTGATGTCGGCGACGGACAGCAGCACGTCGCCGGTGCCGGGCACGGGCGCGACGGTGACCTCGGCCCACAGGGCGCGCCCGTCGGGGTGTTTGAGGCGGCGGGTGCAGCGGAACCGGGAGCGCCGGCCGCGCAGCACCTCGCGGTAGGCGTGCCAGGTGCGGGCGTCGGAGGCGAGGTCGACGAGGTCGGCGGCGTACTGGCCGCGCAGTTCGGCCGGGCGGCTGCCGAGGAGAGCCGCGAACGCCTCATTGGCGCTGACGACGAGTCCTTCGTGGTCGACGACGGCCATGGCGAGCTGGGCGGCGTTGAACGCGGCGCGGTAGTCGCGCAGCTCGGCGGAGCTCGGGCCCACGCCGTAACGCTCAGTGACGGAATGGCGGACGTTTCCGGGGACTGCGACGCCCGCGGGCCCTTGTCCTTCGGAGGTTCCGCTCACCGCTCACTCCCGCATGCAGTGTGTCGTACAGGGTCGTACAAATGTGGTCGGGGGATGGCCGCCCGAGACATTCACCGAAGAAATCCCGCAAGAACTCGGGGAAAGTGTGCCGATCATAGAGGCTGGCGCGGCGGCCGTTCCAGCGTCACCGGCCCGGCGGGGGCCGCTCGGACACCACGGCCGATCGTTTCTGCGCGGGTGGCGACCGGGGTCGCGCCCCCCTTGACCGGATGTGACGTTCCGTGAGCCTTCGGAGTGTCGCCGCATCTCGGGTCGGCATCGGGCCGGTGTCGACCCGGTCACCCGAGTGGGGCACCGGAACAGGGCAAACCTCCGCAAAACATCACAGGGTGGGTGAGGCATCCAGCATTCCCGAGCCGGAGGTCCACGTGGAGGGTCAGCAGTCGCACGAGGGAACACCCGGGAGAGTGGAAGGTGTGCGCCTGCGCAACGTCGCGGCCGCGCTCACGTCTCTCATGGCGTTCACGGCCACCTCGCTCGTGGCGGGCCCCGCCGTGGCCGACTCCACCTCCGGACCGTGCGCACTGCCCCGTACCCAGGCCCACCACTCCCTGGGCCTGGACTCCTGGAACTCCTCCTATCCGCGTCCCGCCGACCGGCTCGACGCCGTGCTGATCTTCCTGTCGTTCCCGGACTCCGTCCCGCTGAACAGCCCGCAGGAGCTCGCCGCCGACCATTTCCCCGCCACCAGCGACTTCTTCCGGCGCGCCTCGTACGGGAAGTTCCTCCTGCGCGCGCACCCGCAGACGGAGTGGGTGCCGATGCCCAAGGCGTCCGTCGTCTACGACATAAGGCGTGACTGGGACCCCGAGCGGCGCGCCGACTACCTGCGGGACGCGATCGACGCGGCCGACGACGACGTCGACTTCTCGCGCTACGACGTGGTCTACCTGGTGGCCGACCCGGACGCCCCCGGGGTCGACTCCGACGCCACCAAGGTCGTCAACTTCGACCGGCCGCTGACCGCGGACGACACCGAGATCCGGCGGGTCGTCACCGTCTTCGAACGCCATCCCCCGGACCGCAACGTCCTGGCCCACGAGACCGGGCACGTCTTCGACCTGCCCGACCTCTACCACCGGCCCGAGGACGGCGGCTACGGCGACTGGGACACCCACGTCGGCGACTGGGACGTCATGGGCAGCCAGTTCGGCCTCGCACCCGACCTCTTCGGCTGGCACAAGTGGAAGCTCGGCTGGATCGGCCGCGCCGAGGTCCGGTGCGTCAACGGCGGCGACCGGGCGCCCGGCTCGGCCGGCCCGCCCGGCGGCGCGGAGATCGTCACCCTGGAACCGCTCGCCGCCGCTCCCGTGCGGGGCGGCAGCGTCGGTACGCGGCTCGCGGTGGTGCGCACCGGGCACAACAGCGTGCTCGCGATCGAGGCGCGCAGCGCCACCGGAAACGACGAGCTCACCTGCACCGAGGGGGTACTGCTCTACCGCGTCCAGGGGGAGGCCGCGTCGGGCGACGGGCCGATCGAGGTCGTGGACACGCACCCGGAGACCGAGGCGTGCGACGGCGAGTCGGTCTATCCGTCGCTGGCGGACGCGCCGCTCCAGGTCGGCGAGACGTTCACGGTGCCCGGCCCGCCGGGCGGGCGGACCCGGGTGGAGGTGGCGGACCGTACGCCCACCGGGGCGTGGACCGTCAAGATCACGACCGCGTGAGGGCCTGTCCGCGCGGGCACGAAAAGGCCCCTCGCTCTCGCGAGGGGCCTTTCCCGTCTGTGCGCCGCCAGGGACTCGAACCCCGGACCCGCTGATTAAGAGTCAGCTGCTCTAACCAACTGAGCTAGCGGCGCCTGCTGACGTCGTAGACCTTAGCATCCTGTTCGGCGGGAGGAAAAATCGAAATCCTGGCCCCGTCGCGAGCCGCCCGGACACAGGCCCACAGCAGTACCTCGGGCCCGGGGAGCCAGGGGTGGCGTGTGTCGGGGGCCACAAGCCAGCGCGGCGCCAAGGCGGTCTCGGAAGGCGTCAGCGGCGGGACGGTCACCGCGTCGCCGGTGCCGTGGCAGATGAGCGGCGGGACGGCCTCGCCCCTCCCCCTAGGACTTCGTCCTGTGGGGACCCCCACCTCCCAGTCGAGCAGCGACGGCAGGCGCTGGGCGGTGCCGGGCGCGGCGAAGAGCATCATGCGCCCGCGGTGCATGGCGACGGGCCCGGAGCCGGGGCCCTCGCGCCAGAGCCGGTCGAGCATCCGGCGCCCGAAGACGGTGGGCACGTTCACCACGTCGAAGACGGTGCCGCACGGGAGGACGGCGGGGGCGGTGGGCCGGTCCTCCCACTGGGACAGCGCCGACCTGGGGTGCGCCCGGGCCGAGGCGAGCCACCCGGCACCGGGGGGAGTGACCTCGGCGACATGATCGCGGCTCTCCTCGCGCAGCAGGGCGAAGATGTCCGTGGTGTGCTCTCGGTCCCGCAGCCATGCGCTCATGCATCCAAGGTCTACCGGCAGTAACGATCCGGTTCCCCAGGGTTGGCGGAAACAGGGACAGGACGGGGCGCAGGGGAGTATCTTGCGCCTGGCCGCGTGTGCCTGGCATATGCGGGGCCCTTGGGACGGACCGGTTTGCGCGCTCGTGCGTGGCCGGGTCCGGAAGCGCGGCGTGCTCGGGGCTTGACCGGGCTTCTCGTGCGTGGCCCGGTCCGGGCGCGTGGCGTCGGGCCCCTCCGGGGCGGGGCCCTTGGCGGGCGGCGGACCGGGTTTCTCGTACTGGACCCGGTCAGGACCGCGGCGTCGGGCCTCTCCGGGGCTCGTATCCGGGACTGCTTTCACGAACTTGTCGGTCCCTATCTCACGACGCCTTACGTCCCGAACACGACCCCTGCGCGTCCCTATCCGGGCTCGGACCCCTGGCCGACCATCCGTGGGCACCCGACCCACCCAGGCAGCGCCGTCGATCGTGGTGACGACCAGTGGCCGGAACGGATTCCGCCGGGCGGAGGGGGTCGGGGTCGGAGGAGGGGGGTGCCCGGACGTAAAGCGCCGCAGCTCGCGCGAAGCGCGGTGAGTAAAGCAGTCCGGGTACCCCACTCCGGAGGCCCCGGCACCCGGCACCACCCCCGGGCAGGGGGGCCACACCCGGGGACGCGGGGGTCCCGCGAGCGTCAGCGAGCCCCGCGGAGGAGGTCGCGGCCGAACTCGATCATCTTCTTCGCGTAGTCCTCCGTCCAGCCCGCCCGCTCCCCGATGTCCCCCGGCGTCAGCCGGTCGAAGCGGCGCGGGTCCGCCAGCTGGGCCGCGGCCATCGCCTGGTACTCGATCGCGCGGTCCGTCGCCGCCCGGAAGGCCAGCGTGAGCTCCGTCGCCCGGCTCAGCAGCTCGCGGGGGTCCTCCATGGACTCCAAGTCGAAGAAGTGCTCGGGGTCGGCGGCAGCCTCCGACGGCTCGAAGAGCAGCGGGGCCGGCCGCAACCTGCGCTCGGTCGTCCGCTCCGGTTCTGCCATGTCCGTTCTCCTCCTCGCACCACGGCCCGAGCCCCGGACCGTCATCCATTGTCCCGCTCGCCGCAAGAGGGCCTCACGGCCGCCAGCTCACCCGGTGCTCGGCCAGGTGCGCGAGGACCGCGTGGTTCGCCTCCCAGCCGTCCGGGAACTTCACGGTCACGCCGAGCTGCACCGGCTCCGTCGAGGGGTGTTCGTCCAGCAGATCGCCCACGCCCGCGCGGCACACCACGATGCACGCGTGCCGGTGCCGCGAGGCCAGGACGCACAGCCGGCCCGTCTCCAGGTGGAACGCCGTCGCGTCCGGGCGGCCCGACAGCGGGTGCAGCACGACGGTCACGTCGTACTCACGGCCCTGGAGCCGGTTCGCCGTGTCGACCGTGACGCCCGAGACCCCGAGGTCGGCCAGCGCCGCCCGGACCGCCGCCGCCTGGTCGCGGTGGGCGGTGCCGACCGCGATCCGGTCCGCGGTCAGCGGCGTCGCCTCCGGCATGGGGGTACCCCCATGCCGGAGGCCATGGGGGAGCTCCGAGACCGTGGCCCCGCCCCGGTCCAGCAGCCGTCGCACCACGAGTGCCACCGCGCCGACCGCCTCCGGGTCCGTACGGGGCGTGCGGCGCGCGGGCAGCTCCAGCAGGCCCCACCCGGACTCGGCGGCCTCGTCCAGCACCCGGTCCGGGCCCGAGCCGTCGGAGGGGACGCCGAAGGCCAGGCGCCGGTCGCCCGCGCCGGTGCCGCTGCGGAAGGGGGTGTACGGGTAGAACGCGTGGGACACGAGCGGCGCCGCCGACGCGGGGAGCCGCCACGAGACGGGCAGCCGGTGCTGCGGCAGATCCGGATTGTGGGCGAGGAGCGTGGAGACCGCGCTCGCCGACGGGTCGTACGAAAGTCCGGCCCACTGTTCGGAGCCGACGATCGAGAACGGGTCGAGCTGGCCGGGGTCGCCGACGAACAGCGCCCGCTCGAAGAGCCCGGCGACGGCGAGCAGCGCGTCCGAGCGCATCTGGTACGCCTCGTCGACGATCGCGTGCCGCCACGGTTCGACGTTCTGCACGTGCGCCCACTTCGCCGCCGTCGAGACGACGACGTCCAGGCCCGCGAGATCGGCGGCCTTCGCCGACGTACGGACGTTGTCCAGGGCGTCGAGCGCCTTGTCGTACGGGTCGGAGTCGCTGGAGTGGAGGCGGCCGACGGGCAGCTCCGGCTCCTTCTCGGCGAGACGGAGCACGAGGTCGTCGACCTGCGCGTTGGTCTGCGCGACGACCATCAAGGGGCGCCCCGCTCCGGCCAGTTCGAGCGCGGCCCGCACCACGAGCGTCGACTTGCCCGCGCCGGGCGGCGAGTCCACGACGACGCCGCGGGCGTCCCCGTGGAGGGTGTCGTGCAGGATGGCGGCGGTTGCGCGCGCGGCCTCCGCCGAGGGATCGAACGTCACGGGAGACGTCACAGGAGGTCCTCCGGGGTGACGAGGTCGGGGCTCTCGGCGGTGTCCGAGCGCGGAGGGCCGCCGTGGGTCCACGGCGTCTCCTCGGGGTCGGGCAGCTTCGGGCCGCCCCGCTGGTCGTGCTCGAACAGGGTCCAGTCGATCCGGTCGCCCTTTGCGGGCACGGACCCTTCGGCGGGCTCCTTCGCGCGGCCCATGCGGTCGGTGATGCGCAGCACGAGGACGCCGTCCCCCTCGTACCGCACGAACTCGGCGGTCTGCGGCTTGCCTTCGAGCGAGCGGTACACCTTCGTGGCCTCGCCCAGGTGCGGGCGGTCGTCCGTGCGCACCGTGACCAGCGGGCGCGGGCTCGGGCGCCTGGACTCGGACCAGGCCATCTCCACGTCGAGCACCTCGCTGGTGAACGCCTGGCCCGCGAGCCGGAAGCCTGCCAGTACCAGGGGATCGTCCAGCGCCTCGTGCGCGTCCAGCTGCGCCTGCGCGCTCTCGCGGGCGGCCAGCTTCTGGGCGGCGGTCACCGCGTCGTCGCGCCGGGGCTGCGGCGGCTCACCGGCCCGCACCCGGTCGCGGTGCGCGGTGAACGACCAGCGGTCGCGGGTCCAGCGATCGGGAACCCGGGCGCCCTCGGGCAGCGCACGCATCAGCTCGACCGTGCGCCACACCGCCTGCCAGGTCGGCCGCAACTGGCTCGCGATCAGACGGCGGACCTCCCGCTCGGCGCCGTGCAGTTCGCCCAGGCGCTCGTCCGCGCTCGCGCCGTCCTCTGCGGCCGCCAGCAGCTGCCGCGCCCGGTCGAACCGCTCCATCGCGGGCGCCAGCAGCCGGTTGTCGAACGCCGGGTCGGTCGCCGGACCGGCCGGCGGGCACAGCAGCTGCCCGTCCCGGTCGCGCGCCAGCTCGGCCCGCAGCGCGGCCTCGGCCCCCGACTCTCCCTCGCCCGCGTCGACCCAGGCGAGCACGGCGCCCAGATGCTGGTCCTCCAGCGAGGACTGGCCCGTCGCCCAGTGCCGGTTCAGCAGGTCGGTCGCCGCCAGCAGCAGCGAGGAGCCGGGCACGCGGGCCCGCTCCCCGTAGTGCGTGAACCAGCGGCCCAGCAGCGGGACGCGCGGCGGCGCGGGGTAGGGCGTGTCCGGGTCCTGCTCGGCCGTGCGCCGGAAGCGCATCGAACGGCCCAGCAGCCGTACGTACTCGACGCCCGCGCGGCTCGGCACGATCAACTGGGGGGCGTCCGCGCACAGTTCGACCTCGACGGTGACCTTCTTGCCGGTCTCCGCGTCGGTCTCCTTGCGCTCGACGTGCTCGACGTCGTCACCGAACCCGTCCATGTACGGCAGGACGGCGTCGGCCAGCTCGGCGAGGAACGCCGAGCGCAGGTCGCGGTCGCGCGGCTGGGCCACGGCCAGCAGCCGCGGCTGCTCGGGGTCCGTGCCGACCAGAGCCCCGAGCGGGGCCCCGGCCTCGCCCGCGGTCGTCAGCGGGACGAACACCAGGGGCCGGTCCGACAGATGACGGTGGCGGACCGTCGCGAGCGGCTGGGCCCGCCCCGACTCGACCGCCTCCAGCCGCGCGAGCGTCGAGATCAGCGACATGCGGCGCCCTCCTCGGCCACGGTCCCGGGCGACGGGACCCGGCCGGCCGCCCGGAGCGACTCCGCGCGCAGGGCCGCCGCCCGGCGCAGCGCGCCGACCGCCGGATCGTCCGGGTCGCCCGCCTCGCCGCGCGCGGCGGCGAGCACGTCCCCGATGGTCGTCAGCCCGCCGAGCTCGCCCCGCACCGACCGGCCCAGCGCCTCCACCGCGCCCGCGAGCCGGGCCCGGTCGCGGCAGTGGAACGCGAGCTCGCAGGCGGCCAGGCACTCGGGTGCGTACGCGTGCGGCACCTGTTCGACGGCGTCGGCCAGCTGCTCGGTCGAGCACGCCTCGACGTCGAAGGTCACCCCCTCGGGCAGCGCTCCCGCGATCTCGTCGAGCCGGGTCAGCCTCGCCAGCTGGCGGCGGGTCACCGACAGCTGCTTGCGCACGTCCACCACCGACGCGGTCGGCATGTTGGTGAAGTCCTTCGGGCAGACCAGCAGGACGCTGTGCGCCACGGACGCGCCCTCGGTGAGCGCGGCGACGCGCTCCAGCGCCAGCACGTACACCGCGGCCTGCCGGGCCGCCGCGCCCACCTTCGCCGCGTCCGCCGCCGAATCGATCATCGGGAACGACTTGATCTCCACGACCGTCCACCGGCCGTCGGGGCGCACGACGACCGCGTCCGGCTCCAGATACGCGGGGGAGCCCGCGACGTCCAGGGCCAGCATCGGGTGGTCGAGCAGCGTGAAGCCCCCAGCGCCGGTCGCCTCGCGCAGCGCCAGCGCGGTGCGGGCCGCGCGGCCCTCGGGGCCGGACGCCGTGAGGTCGGGAACCTCCAGAACGCGGCCCTCGCCCGGGTCGCCGAGACCGAGCAGCCGCATCAGCTCCTTGCCGCCGTCGGCCTTGACCTTGGCCTCGAAGGCGTTCCCCCGCATGAACGCGAACTGCGACTGCCCGAACGCCGCCGGGGAACCGAGCGCCGAGGCCAGCGCCGCCTTGTCCACGCCCGCGCCGTCCAGCAGGGCGCGCCGCTTGCAGCCGGGGTTGGCGGCAAGGGCCGCGAGCGCGCGGGCGTCGAGCGGATGGGGCTGCGCCGCGGGGCCGCGCAGCTCAGCGAGCCGCTGCCTGAGTGCTGTCGTCGGCGCCTTCGGAGGAGGTGCGCTGTCCGGGGATTCGCTCACCCGCCGAAGTCTCGCATTCGCCACCGACAACGGGGGGAACAGCGGGCGCCGCCGGCTGTGCGAAGCCGGCCGCGACCCGGTCGGCGAGCCGCATCGCGTACGGCGCGAGCAGGGCTCCGACGCCCATCACGGCGGCCCCGGCGACCGCGTCGAGGAAGTAGTGGTTCGCGGTGCCCAGGACCACGAGCACGGTCAGCAGCGGGTAGGCGACGCCGAGGGCTTTCATCAGCGGCGTACGGCCGTACCGCCAGAGCATCACACCGCACCACAGCGCCCAGCCGACATGGAGGCTGGGCATGGCCGCGTACTGGTTGGTCATGCCGCCGAGTCCGCGCGGCGCGCTCGCCTCCCCGCCCCACCAGCCGTACGCGCTGTACTGGGCCATCGTGTCGACGAAGCCGTGGGCCGCGCCGAGCAGCCGCGGCGGGCAGGTCGGCATCAGCGTGAAGCCGACCAGGCCGAGCAGGGTGGAGACCATCAGCCAGGTGCGGGCGGCCCGGTAGCGGGCGGGGCGGCGGCGGAAGAGCCAGACCAGGATCGCCGGGGTCACCAGGTAGTGCAGGGTCGCGTAGGCGAAGTCGGCGGGTATGCCGATCGCCGGGGTGTCGGTGAAGAGACGGTTCAGCGGGTGCTCGGCGTTGAGCAGGAGTGCCTTCTCGGCCCGGAGTATCGCCAGTCCGTGGTCCACGGCCGTCGTCACGTCCCCGCGGGCGAGGAGCCGTCCGGCCGAGTACGCCGCATAGACCACGGCGATCAGCATCAGCTCGGTCCACCAGCGGGGCCGATGGTGCTGCGCGGGGAGCGGCATCCGGTCAGTCTCCGTCTTCAGTTCGAAGGATCACCCGTCCTGGACAGGGACGCGGGGACGGTCCCGGAGGTTGCCTCCCGATGTGGTGCGGGATGATGGGACGACAAGCACTTGTGAACATCAGGGAGAGCGCCCATGGCACCGCGGATCCTGCTCGCTCGGCACGGCCAGACCGAATGGTCGCTGAGTGGCCGGCACACCGGCAGGACGGACATCCCGCTGCTGGACGAGGGCAGGCGCGGCGCGAAGCTGCTCGGCGAGCGGCTGCACCGGGCGCCGTGGTCGGGTCTGCCCGGCGTCGAGATACGCACCAGCCCGCTCGTGCGGGCGAGCGAGACGTGCGCGCTGGCCGGCTTCGGTGACCGGGCGCAGCCGTGGGACGCCCTGATGGAGTTCGACTACGGCGCCTACGAGGGCCTGACCCCGCCCGAGATCCAGGCCCGGCAGCCCGGCTGGCTCCTGTGGCGCGACGGCGTCCCGGAGGGCGAGACGCTCGCGCAGGTCTCCGCCCGCGCGGACGAGGTCATCGAGTGGGCGCTCTCCGCCGACCGCGACGTGCTCGTCTTCGCGCACGGCCACATCCTGCGGGCGATCGGCGCGCGCTGGCTGGGCGAGGACATCTCGTTCGGCGCGCGCATCCGCCTCGACCCGACGAGCCTGTCGGTTCTTTCGTGGGCGTACGGGGAGCCGGCGTTCGAGCGCTGGAACGATTTGGGTCACCTGGAGGTCTGAGCGCGGGCCGACGCCTCACGCGCGGGACGCGGGCGTCCTGCGCTCCGGCACGGACGTCTTACGCGCGGGCCACGCGGCGGGTGGCCGACGCGTGGTGGTCCAGGAAGGCCGCCACCCCCTCGGCCCGCCGGTGCGGGGCCAGCACCCGCGCGGTGTCCGCCAGCATCGTCCGGATACGCGACGAACGGACGTCTCCGAGCAGCGCGAGCACCTGCTCACCCGCCGCGGCCGCCTCGTCCGGTGCGCCCGCGCGCGCCAGGTCGGCGGCGAGCTCCGCGCGGTAGAGGGCGAGGTTGCGGGTGAAGCGGTGGTCCTGCAGCGCCGCCGCGCGGCGCGCGTGGTGTGCGGCACGCGTGAAGTCGCCGAGCGCCGCCCAGCACTGCGCCTGGAGCGCCTCCAGTTCCGGCTCGGCGAAGAACGACATCCACTCCGGGTCGTCCGGCGCCGCCCCCTGCGCGAAGTGCGCGTGCGCGCGGGCGAGCGACTGCTCGCAGCCCGTGCGGTCCCCGAGCCCGGCCCAGCCGCCCGCCTCCCGCAGCGCGAGCAGCGACAGCAGCCGCGGCGAGGCGACCTGCCGGGCGACCTGCCGGCCGGCCTGCGCGGTACGCACCGCCTCCCGGTACCGGCCCGCGTCCCTGGCCAGGAACGACGTGTTGCAGAACGCGTGCGCCTCCAGGGCCGGGTCGCCCGCCACGCGGGCGGTGGCCAGCGCCTCCGCGTAATGCGAACGCGCGTCGTCGAAGCGGCCCGAGTCGTGGGCCAGCCAGCCGACGGACAGGGCGAGTTCGCCGGCACCGGCGTGCAGGCGGTCCGCCGTCGACCTGCGGGACCAGGTGCCCGCGTCGAGCAGCGCGTACGCGGCCTTCAACGGCTGGGCGGCCCGCCGGTAGAGCCCGTCGCCGCCGTGCCGGTCGTCGAGGAGGCGGATGCGTCGCACCGCCTCCTCGACGGCACCGACCTCGGCCTCGCCGACCCGGCGCTGGGCGGGCACGGAACCGGAACCCAGACCGAGTCCCAGGGAGGCGGCCGCCACCGTGGCGGAGCCGCTCGTCATGAATGCGCGACGCAGCACGTCGCTCTCCTCGTCGATGTCACTGTGGCTGTTGGGCCGGCCGCCGTCGAAGGGGCAGCACGGCTGGGGGAAGGGGGACGCCGGGCGGCGTGCCCCGGAAGCTTCGGAGGCCGCGCGGCGGCCGCGGCCGCGCACGTCCTCCCGGGCGGTGAAGCCCAGATCGGTCAGGGTGAGACCGGGGAACATGTGCAGGAACACCCGCTCGTAGGCGTAGTTGGGGCAGCGGATCTCGCCCGCCTCGACCCGGCCGATGTAGCGGGCGTCGCACGAGACCTGCTCGCCGATCTCACGGGCGGCCCTGCGGACGGCCGTTGCGAACTCGCCCGGGGAGCGAGATCCGCGCAACCGGCGGAAGGCCAGGTTGGGGTGCGGGGGATGCGCCCTCGATGCCTGTGACGACGACGCCATGGCCGAGCCCTCTCTTGGTGCAGCCGTGTTCCGGCGGAGCAAGAACGTACCTGCTGTCACAGGGTGCTCACACAGGGTTTGACTACAAATGGGACATCTCGCCGGTGATCTGCCATGAACTGCCATCCTTTGCGGCGGCGTGCCGCCGTAGCCCTTGACGCGGACGGGCGTTGAACCGTACGGAGACCGGCTACGTGTCTCCCTATGGGACGCGGCGAGGAGGGGATCCCCTTGTTGGAGATCGGCATGGAGGCTGCCGGTGCGACACCCTCGACCACGGTGGCCCACGGGCCCACACCGGACAGCAGCATGCCGCCGGCCGCGCCGTGCGACCTGGTGACGGTCCCCGCGCGTCAGGGCCTGGAGGCCGTCGACATCCTGCGCCGCGCGGCGGCGGCGCCCGGGGTGGGGCCGGTGCTGCACGACGGGGCATGCGACACGCTGGGCTTCCTGGTGCCGCCGGGCACGGCGGACGGGTGGGACGTACCCGGCAGTGCGTGCACACAGACTGCGGGACGCGGCGCCGTGCCGCCGGTACGGGGCTCGGGCTGGCTGCTGCCGCCGGAGGGGACGGAGCCGGTCACGGACCCAGCGGTCCTGAGGGAGGCGCTGGGCGAGGCGGCCCGCCTGATCGAAGCGGCGGACAACTGCCGCTGACCCGCGCGAAGCGCGGTGTGCCGGTGGGGTGATTTCCCCCACCCCGCCCCTCCCCGAAACTCTGCCGAGAGCTGGGCCACAGCCCCGCCGCCGCCCGCTTCGCGGCGCGATGGCTGCTGCCCGGCGCCCGCTGCGCAGTGCGCGGGCATGCGAGCCGGGCTGCCGCCCGTCGGCCCGGCGGCGCCCGCTTCGCGGCGCGAGGGTACGTGGACTGGATGCCGCCCATAGCCCGGCGCTTGCTTCGCGGGCGCGAGGGGCGCAGCCCGTAGGCCTCGTGGGCGCCCGCTTAGCGGCGTGATGGATGCTGCCCGGGCCCGCTGCGCAGTGCGGGGGCATGCGGCCGGGCTTCCGCCCGTTGCCCTCAGTGGCGCCCGCTGCGCGGCGCGAGGTGCTGTGGACCGGGCCACCGCCCGTCGGCCCGGAGGTGCCCGCTTCGCGGCGTGATGGATGCTGCCCGGCGCCCGCTGCGCAGTGCGCGGGCATGCGAGCCGGGCTGCCGCCCGTTGCCCTCGGCGGCGCCCGCTTCGCGGCGCGGTCGGCCCTCCGTTGTGGGCATTCGTTCCGCGGGGCGGAACGGGTGGGCACAATGCCACGGGGGCGTGACCGGGGCCGGGGCATAAGGCCCCGGGGGCGTGACGAGGTCAGGGGGTGCCAGCCCTGGGACCGGGGTGTCCCGCACGGGGGCGGCGCGCTTGGGGGGCGGGCGCGGCGATAATAGGGGTGTGGGCAGGCGCAGGAAGCGGGAGCGGGGAAGCGAGGGGGTCGTCGAGCACGTCGACGGCGGCGTCGCCGAGCTCGTCGGCGACCGCGAGCGGCCCCGCGGGTGGACCCTCCTCATCGACGGCGCCCCCCAGTCGCACGTCGACCTCGACGACCCCGCGTACCTCTCGTTCGAGTACCAGCGCAGGCTCGGCCATGTCATCGACCTGACCGCCCCGCCCGGCCGCCCGCTCCACGTCGTGCACCTCGGCGGCGGCGCCTTCACCCTCGCCCGGTACGTCGCCGCCACCCGGCCCCGTTCCACCCAGCAGATCGTCGAGGTCGACGCCGCCCTCGTCCAACTGGTGCGCACCCGGCTGCCGTTGGACCCCGGTGCCCGGATCCGGGTCCGGGCGGCCGACGCCCGGGCCGGGCTCGCCAAGGTGCCCGACGGCTGGGCGGACCTCGTCATCGCCGACGTCTTCAGCGGGGCCCGTACACCCGCCCATCTGACGAGTACGGAATTCCTCGGCGAGGTGAAGAGGGCTCTGCGGCCCGGTGCGTACTACGCCGCCAACCTGGCCGACGGCCCTCCGCTCACGCACCTGCGCGCCCAGATCGCGACCGCCGCCGCCGTCTTCCCCGAGCTCGCGCTCGCCGCCGACCCGACCGTCCTGCGCGGCCGCCGCTTCGGCAACGCCGTACTCCTCGCATCGGACTCCGAGCTGCCGGTCGCCGAGCTGACCCGCCGCGTCGCGAGCGACCCCTTCGCAGGGCGCGTCGAACACGGCCGGGCGCTCGCCGGCTTCACCGGAGGGGCCGCGCCGGTCACGGACGCGAGCGCCAAGGACTCGCCCGAACCGCCGGCGGCCGTCTTCAACACCTAGGTCCTGTCCGGTCGATCAGGCCGGATCAGTGAGTGGGGCGAGGGGTGCTGCGGGGGAGCGTGCCAGGGCACGCGAGCCCGGCAAGATCGCCCTGACAGGGCCTGGCTACCGCTCGTCGAACTGCACCATCGGCGGATGGTCGTTCCAGGTGCAGAACACCGACACCTCGTGGCCGTCCCGCGTGAACGTCACCCGGATCCAGGTCGGCTGTGTCCACACCTGCATCTGCCAGCCGGACGCCGGCGTCGCCGAGACCAGTTCGGCCGAGCTCTCGCCGATGTCGAAGACGACCCGCCCGCCCTTGACCGTGTACCCCTTCACGTTCCCCGAGGAGGCGGAGGGGGACGGGCGCGCCGAGGTCTCGGCCGGCGACGGGCGCGACGGAGAGGGAGTGGCCGACGGCTCCTCGCGGGACGGCGTGGGAGAGGGACTCGGCGGGCGCCGCGTCGGCGACGCCTGCGGCTCCGCCGACTGCGGGGCCGAGGTCTGCGCCGTGATCGGCAGCGCGCGCGGACGGTCGTACGCGGTTCCGGCCATCACCGTGTGGACGCCCCACCAGGACAGCGTCACCGCTGCTCCGGTGGACAGCGACCACGCCAGGGCATGCACCAGTCCTCTGCTCATCCGGGCCATAGTGCACCACGCCCCGCCCGGCTGTCCCGCCTGCCCGGCGTAGTCCGGATGGCGTACGGTGCCGCCCATGGCAAGTGTGCTCGTGGTCGAGGACGACCAGTTCGTGCGTTCCGCGCTCATCAGGCACTTGACCGACGCGTCCCACACGGTGCGGAGCGTCGGCACGGCCCTGGAGGCGCTGCGCGAGGTGGCCCATATCCGCTTCGACGTGGTCATTCTGGACCTCGGCCTGCCCGATCTGGACGGCGCCGAGGCGCTGAAGATGCTGCGCGGCATCACCGACGTACCGGTGATCATCGCGACCGCGCGGGACGACGAGGCCGAGATCGTCCGGCTGCTCAACGACGGCGCCGACGACTACCTCACCAAGCCGTTCTCGGTGGAGCACCTGTCCGCCCGAATGGCCGCCGTACTCCGCCGGGCACGCTCGGGCGCCGGGGACGCCCCGCCGAGCCGCGTCCTCCAGGTCGGCGGGCTGTCCATCGACCCGCTGCGCCGCCAGGCGGAGCTGGACGGGGCGCCGCTCGACCTCACCCGCCGCGAGTTCGACCTGCTGGCCTTCCTCGCCGGCCGGCCCGGCGTCGTCGTCCCCCGCAAGGAGCTGCTCGCCGAGGTGTGGCAGCAGAGCTACGGCGACGACCAGACCATCGACGTCCACCTGAGCTGGCTGCGCCGCAAACTCGGCGAGACGGCCGCACGGCCCCGGTACCTGCACACGCTGCGGGGAGTGGGAGTGAAGCTCGAACCGCCGAAGGTCGAACCCCCGAAGGCCGTCACGTCATGAGATGGGCCCTCGTCAAGGTCGCCCTGGCCGTCACGGTGATGGTCGTGCTCGCCTTCGCCCTGCCGCTCGGCATGGTCATCAAGGAGATGGCTCGCGACCGCGCGTTCTCCAACGCCGAGCGCCAGGCCGCCACCATCGGCCCCACGCTCACCGTCACCACCGAACGCGGGCCGCTGGAGCGGGCCGTCGAGTCCACGCCGGCCGGCGCGGCCGGCCGGATGGCCGTGCACATCCCCGCATCCGGCGAACTGGGCAGCGTTCCGCTGGAGATCGGCACCCGGCGCGCGGCCGCCAGGGACCTCGCCACCGTGCAGCGCATCGGCCGTGCCTCGATCACCGAGGTGCCGGGCGGCTCCGCGCTGCTCCAGCCCACCGCCATCGGCACCGGACAGATCGCCGTCGTCGAGATCTTCGTGCCGGAGGGCGAGGTGTCCAACGGCGTCGACACTGCCTGGCTCGTCCTCGCCGGCGTCGGCGTCGCGCTCGTCGTCGGGTCGGTCGCCGTCGCCGACCGGCTCGGCGTCCGCATGGTGCAGCCCGCCCAGCGGCTCGCGGGGGCGGCGCAGGAGCTGGGGGAGGGCAGGCTCGGGGTCCGCGTGCCCGAGGAGGGCCCGCCGGAACTGCGCTCCGCCGCCGTCGCGTTCAACTCGATGGCGGACCAGGTCGTCCAGCTCCTCGCCAACGAGCGCGAGCTCGCCGCCGACCTCTCGCACCGGCTGCGCACTCCGCTCACCGTGCTGCGCCTCAACGCGGCCTCCCTCGGCGAGAGCGCCGCCGCCGAACAGACCAGAGCGGCCGTCGCCCAGCTGGAACGCGAGGTCGACACCATCATCCGTACGGCCCGCGAGGCGAAGCCGCAGACCGCGGCGACCGGGCCCGGCGCGGGCTGCGACGCCTCCGAAGTGGTGCGCGAGCGGATGGGGTTCTGGTCGGCGCTCGCCGAGGACGAGGGCCGCAAGGTGCGGCTCGCGGGCGTGGACCGGCCCGTACGCATCCCCGTCGCCCGTCCCGAACTGGCCGCCGCCCTCGACGCGCTGCTCGGCAACGTCTTCCGCCACACCCCGGAGGGCACCGCGTTCTCCGTCGACGTCCACAACAGCGACGACGCCGTCATCGTGCTCGTCTCGGACGCGGGGCCGGGCATCGCCGACCCGGCCGCCGCGCTCGCCCGCGGCAACAGCGGCGCCAGGGAGGGCTCGACGGGTCTCGGCCTGGACATCGTGCGCCGGGTCGCGGAGTCGACCGGCGGCGACGTACGCATCGGCCGCTCGGTGCTCGGCGGCACGGAGGTCCGCATCTGGATCGGGCTCGACCCGCGCGAGACGGCGCACGGGGAGCGGCGGCGCGGACACCGCGGACGGGTGCAGCGGCGCCGCGGCGCCAGAGTCTGAGAGCGCTCCACACCCCAGCATTAATCCGCCCCGATGCCTTCCTTAAGCGCGTCCTAAGGAACCCGACGCCCGTCTGCGATCGGGCAATTGTCCGTTTCTCGCTCGCTAGCGTGCTGCCGCATCACCCCCCACTTCCGAGGCACAGAGGCAGGACGCGATGGGCAGCAGTACGCACCGGCGCAGGGCGAGCGTCAGGACCAAAGCGGTCGGCGCGGTCGTCGTGGCGGCCGTGATCGGCGGCGCGGCGGTCGTCCTCACGGGCACCGCACAGGCCGCGGCGGTCGGCGCCGCGTACACCAGGACCAGCTCCTGGGACGGCGGTTACACCGGTCAGTACGTCATCACCAACGATTCCGGCACGGCCCGGTCCGGCTGGACGCTGGAGTTCGACCTGCCCGAGGGGACCGTCATCGGCTCCCTGTGGAACGGCGAGCACGCGGTGAAGGGGCGGCACGTCACCGTGAAGCCCGCGAGCTGGAACAAGGAGCTCGCGCCCGGTGCCTCCGTCACGGTCGGCTTCGTCACGTCCGCGACCGGCAAGGCGGCCGATCCGGCGTCGTGTCTCATCGACGGGGCCGTGTGCTCGGCGGACGGCGGTCCCACGCCGCAGCCCAGCGGCCGTCCCACCGAACAGCCGACGCCCACCCCCACGCCCACCCCGACCCCGAGCACCCCGAGTGCCACTCCCACGCCGACCTCAACGCCCAAGCCGGGCGCGCCTGCGCGGTACGCGCCGTACATCGACACGTCGCTGTACCCGGCGTACGACATGCTGGACACCGCCGCGAAGACGGGCGTCAAGGAGTTCCACCTCGCCTTCATCACCGCCGGCGGCGGCTGCACCCCGCTGTGGGGCGGTGTGACCGGCCTCGGTGACGACAAGGTCGCGGCCCAGATCGGCGACCTGCGCGCCAAGGGCGGCGACGTCCGTGTCTCCTTCGGCGGCGCGGCGGGCCGCGAACTGGCGCTGAACTGCGCGACGGCGGACGAACTGGCGAAGGCGTACGGCAAGGTCGTCGACACGTACAAGCTGACCAAGGCCGACTTCGACGTGGAGGGCGCGGCGCTGCCGGACACCGCCGCCAACTCCCGCCGGGCGCAAGCCATCGCGCAGCTCCAGAAGACCCACCCGGACCTGGACGTCTCCTTCACCCTGCCGGTCATGCCGGAGGGACTGACCCAGCCCGGCGTGGACCTGATCGCCGACGCGAAGAAGAACGGTGTGCGCATCGGCGCGGTCAACATCATGGCCATGGACTACGGGCCGGCGTACAGCGGCGACATGGGCACGTACGCGATCCAGGCCGCCACGGCCACGCAGGCGCAGATCAAGGGCGTCCTCGGGCTGTCGGACGCGGAGGCGTGGCGGACCGTCGCGGTGACGCCGATGATCGGGGTCAACGACGTGGTCACCGAGATCTTCAGGGTCGAGGACGCGACCCAGCTGGTGCGGTTCGCCGAGTCGAAGAACCTGGGATGGCTGTCGATGTGGTCCTCGACACGGGACAAGCAGTGCCCGGGCGGCGAGAAGCCGTCGGCGGACGCGACGTGCAGCTCGATCCTCCAGGAGCCGCTGGCATTCACGAAGGCGTTCGCCACGTACCGGTGACCCGGTGACCCGGTGACCCGGGGGCCCGCGGGCCCCCGGCGCCCCGCGCCACAGTCACCTCCTGCGCCCTGCGGGACTGCGGGCGCGCAGGCCCGGCTCGGGATGCTTCGGCCGGCCGGTGGGAGCACGCTGGGGGCATGGCCATCCATCCGCCGGTTGTCGTGTCGAAGCCGTCGAAGAGCGGCGGCCGGCGCGTACACGTCGACAGCCAGATCATGGGCATGGCGTACAGCCTGAGGGATCTCAAGGAGTTCCTGCGCCGTGCCGGCCTGGACCCGGACACGCTCGACATCGAGGACACGGAGTTGATCGAGTGGCGCGGGGGCGGCCCGGACGTGTGGGCGTAGCCCGGGCGCCGAGCCGTGTTCCCAGGGTGGGGGCATGAAGAAGGGCTGGCCCGTTTTCACGGGCCAGCCCTTGATCATTCAGGGTGAGTGACGGGACTCGAACCCGCGACATCCTGGACCACAACCAGGTGCTCTACCAGCTGAGCTACACCCACCACGACCGGTCTTTTTCCCGACCGGCCGAGAAAAAGTGTACAGGGTCCCGGAGGGTGCTCGCGCCAGGGTTTCGCGGGGTGGCCCGCGGGGGCGCGGCGGCTATTCCGCGGCCGCCGCCGGCTCGGCCGGCAGCACATGCTTCGCCGCGATCGCCCGCGCCGTGTCCGAGTCGGGCCCGGGCTGGGGGACGAAGACGGCCTCGCGGTAGTAGCGCAGCTCGGCGATCGACTCGCGGATGTCGGCGAGCGCCCGGTGGTTGCCGCTCTTCTCCGGACTGTTGAAGTACGCCCTCGGGTACCAGCGGCGGGCCAGTTCCTTGATCGAGGAGACATCGACGATCCGGTAGTGGAGGTAGCCCTCCAGCGTCGGCATGTCACGGGACAGGAAGCCGCGGTCGGTGCCGACCGAGTTTCCGCACAGCGGGGCCTTCCCGGGCTCCTTGACGTGCTTCCGGACGTACGCGAGGACCTGTTCCTCGGCGTCGGCCAGAGTGGTGCCGCCGGCGAGCTCGTCGAGGAGGCCCGAGGCGGTGTGCATCTGGCGCACGACCTCCGGCATCGTCTCCAGCGCCGCGTCCGGCGGGCGGATCACGATGTCCACGCCGTCGCCGAGTACGTTCAGTTCCGAGTCGGTGACCAGCGCGGCCACCTCGATGAGTGCGTCGTCCGTCAGCGAGAGCCCGGTCATCTCGCAGTCGATCCACACCATGCGATCGTTCATGCGCCCTACCTTATGGGTCGCGTGACGATCGGGCCCCGGCCGTGCCCATACGCGATCGGGCCGGGCGCTCACGCGCCCGGCCCGATGCTCACGACCACTGCCGTGCTACCCCATGCTCCGCTGGCCCGGCAGGCTCGGGCGGCCGTACATCTCCGCGGCGCCCCTGACCGCCTCGGGTGGTGCCGAGGCCGTGGCCGGGCCCGGCAGGCCCGCGCCCGCCGCGGCGGCGCGGCGCACCCCCACCGCCGCCTGGGCCGGTACGACGGCGTCCGCCATCGACGGCTGGCCCGGCTCACCCTGGGGCCGGCGGGCCCGGTACGCCGCCCGGTAGGCCGCCGGGGAGGACCCCAGCTGCCGCCGGAAGTGACCGCGCAGCGCCACCGGTGAGCGGAAGCCACAACGGCCCGCGACCTCGTCGACCGAATAGTCGGAGGTCTCGAGCAGTCGCTGCGCCTGCAGCACCCGCTGGGTGATCAGCCACTGGAGCGGCGCCGAACCCGTCAGCGAACGGAAGCGCCGGTCGAACGTCCTGCGGCTCATGTACGCCCGTGCGGCCAGCGTCTCCACGTCGAACTGCTCGTGGAGGTGCTCCAGAGCCCAGGAGACGACCTCGGCCAGCGGGTCGGAGCCGATTTCCTCTGGTAAAGACCTGTCGAGGTAGCGCTCCTGCCCGCCGCTGCGGCGCGGCGGCACGACCAGTCTGCGGGCCAGTGCTCCGGCCGCCTCGGCGCCGTGGTCGGTGCGCACTATGTGCAGACAGAGGTCGATGCCCGCGGCCGTGCCCGCCGACGTGAGGACGTCGCCGTCGTCGACGAACAGCTCCCGTGGATCCACATGGACGGACGGATAGCGCTTGGCCAGCGTCGGCGCGTACATCCAGTGGGTGGTCGCCGGGCGGCCGTCGAGCAGACCGGCCGCGGCGAGGACGAACGCCCCGGTGCACAGTCCGACGATGCGAGCGCCCTCCTCATGTGCCCGGCGTAGCGCGTCGAGCGCCTCGGGCGGTGGCGGCGAGGTGATCGAGCGCCAGGCGGGCACCACGACGGTGCCTGCCCTGCTGATCGCCTCCAGGCCGTACGGCGCGGTCAGTTCCAGGCCGCCGGTGGTCCGCAGCGGCCCATCCTCCCCACCGCACACCAACAGGCGGTAGCGGGGAACTCCGGCGTCCTGACGGTCAATTCCGAACACCGAGAGCGGGATGGAACTCTCGAAAATGGGGCCGCCGCTGAACAGCAGCACCGCGACGACTTCCCGGCGCCGGCGGCCGGAGAGCTTCCGTGCTGCCTCCGGTGCCATGGAGTCCTGACTCATGACGCTAAGCCCCCCTCGAAGTGCGCGTCTCCCCGTTCTTTTCGGGCCTTTCGCTCCTGCACGTTTCCCCTCGGTTCTGCACGAGTCCCCCGGCCTTCGATACTCATGATCGAATCTACTGCGTCCCGCGCCGCCGCCGTGACAAGTTCGGCATGCCCCGCTATGTCGACTTGGCAACTTGGCGCGATGCTGTCGATCACGAAGCGTTCCACTCGACGGGCCCGCAGGGAAGTGCGCGTTCCGGGCATGGCCCGTCCCCGTAGGGTGCGAGCGCCGCCTGCGGTCCTTTCTTGCCTGGTGAGAAGCGGGTTGGCGGGCACTTTCGGCAAGGTGTGGGCCATGTAGTGAAGTTGGCTGAAAACCGATGGGTGTGAGCGTGCGAACTCGTCAGTCGCCGGGCGCACTTCCCGGCCCCCGGTGAGCGCCCCGGCGCGCCCCCTCCGGTGCACGGGCTCGCCGGCTCCGCTGCGGCACGCCCCGCCGGGCGCGCACATGCGCCGCCTCCCGCTCCGAGTGGCGCAGCAGCACCCGGCACGCGGTCGTCACGGCCGCGAGGCCGAGGGCGGCGGCCGCCGCCCCGCCGACGGACGTCCCGTACACGACGAGCACGACGGGGACCAGCAGGCAGGTGAACGCGGCCCACCGCACGACGTCGCTCGCCGCGTCGGCCGCCGGGCCGGATGAGGGGACGGGCGACGGGACGGACGACGGGACGGTCCTGCCGGGGGCGTTCGCAGCGGCGTACTCGGCGGGGGCGGCGGCCGGACGCGGGATCCGGCGCCGTCCGCGCCGCGGGGCCGAGGGGTGCGCGGGGGCAGAGGCGGACGGACGTGCGGGCACTCGGAGCTCCTGGGGCGCGGCGGGCGGGTCGGGTCGGTCCGGCGGATCCGGGGGCCTGTCCGCGGATTCCGGTCGGGGCCCTTGGCCAACGACGTGTGCAGTCGTCCGGTCACTGTCCGCAGTGACAGACGGCTGTAGTGGCCAACCGGCATTGCCATACGGCGGCGGGCTGGGGCATGCTCCCTGGAACGCCGCGCAAGGCACGGCAAGACCTGGGCAGGAGAGGAGTGCCGCCGTACCCTTGGGGGTATGGGCTTGGGAAGATGATTCCCGGACACGGCTCCGCACCCACCCCAACCGACGCACCTTCTCAGACACCCTCCCAAGAGGACGTTCTTCGCCGAGACATCGATGGCCGGTCACGAATTCCCCGATCCCGCGGACCGCAAGCAGGTAGCCGATCCACTCTCGGACCTGCGGGCGGCCGAAGAGGCATGCCACTCCTGCGATCCCGCTTTCCGGCACGGTGTCGTCGTCGGATTCGACGGGTCGACCTCCAGTGAGCGGGCACTCGCCTATGCCATCGGGATGGCCCGCAGGTCCGGTTCCGGCCTGATCATCGTCCATGTCGCCAACCGGCTGCCCACCACCGTCTGGGCCGGCTGCGAGCCGCCCGTGTTCGTGGACGTCCCCGACCACCGCACCGAGGTGCTGGGCCTGGAGCTGGCCTGTGCGGACTACCTGACCGAGGTCCCCTGGATCCTGGTCGAGCGCGGCGGCGACATCTGTCACGAACTCGAAGAGGTCGGCCGCGAGTACTCGGCCGACGCGATCGTGGTCGGCTCCACGCACGGCCTCGTGGGCCGGATCTTCGGCTCGGTCGCCGGCCGGCTGGCCCGGCGCGCGCAGCGTCCGGTGATCGTCATCCCGTGACCCCGCGGGGCACGCCCCACGCGTCACTCCCCTCCCTCTGTCTCCGCAGGTGAGGCTCCGTCAACTCGCCGCGCACACGCGGAAATCTACCCATCCGTAGCAGGTGGATTGTGCGCTTGTGAAGGGTACATAACGGTCGCTGGGTCCGCAGCACAGGGCAGCACCACTGCAGCACAACTGCACAGACAGGAAGGGAGCCCGCCGTGGACAACGGAGTCTCTGCGGGAAGCGCCGGATCGATGAACACCCTCGGCCGTCTCGCGCTCGGACTGACCCTGCTGGCGTTCGGCGTCGGCAACACCCAAGTGATCGACAACGTCACCGCGGCCGACGCCGCGGCCCTCGCGACCTGGGTCGGCGGAGTCGCACTCTTCGTCGTCGGACTGCTCGAGTACCGGGCGGGCGACGGCACTTCGGGCACGGCGTTCGCCGGCCTCGGCGCGTTCTGGTTCACCTGGGGCACCGGTGTGGGCAGCGAGGTATCGGCCGAGGCGGCGGGTCTGTTCCTGCTGCTGTGGGCGCTGCTCGCGCTGACGCTGACGGCGGCGTCGTCCGGCAGCGGGCTCCTCGGCCAGGGCGTGTACGGCCTGTTGTGCCTGTCGTTGCTGCTCGGCGGCATAGCCGCCTTCGCGGGCAACGCGGGTCTCGCCAAGGCGGGCGGCTGGGTCGGCGCGGTCGCGGGCCTCGTCGCGTGGTACGGGGCGACGGCGGCGCTCGCCAAGTGGCCCACGTTCAGCGGACGCGCTGCCGGCCGGGGAGTGACGGCCACCGGCTGAGCGGCCGGGTGCCCCCTCTTTTGGGGCGCCCCTGAGGTCGGCGTGACGGGTTGCGCGCCGGCCGGCACCAAGAGAACGCCCCCTGTGCGCTGGTGGCACACACAGGGGGCGTTCTTGCTTTTTGGGGTCGTGCCGTGGGACCTACTCGACGGTGACGGACTTCGCGAGGTTCCGCGGCTTGTCGATGTCCCGGCCGAGCGCCAGGGCCGTGTGGTAGGCGAGGAGTTGCAGCGGGATGCCCATCAGGATCGGGTCCAGCTCGTCCTCGTTCTTCGGCACGACGATCGTGTGGTCGGCCTTCTCCTGCTCGCGGTGGGCGACGGCCAGGATGCGGCCGGAGCGGGCCTTGATCTCCTCCAGCGCGGCGCGGTTCTTCTCCAGCAGCTCGTCGTCCGGGACGATCGCGACCGTCGGCAGGGCGGGCTCGATGAGCGCGAGCGGACCGTGCTTGAGCTCGGAGGCGGGGTACGCCTCGGCGTGGATGTAGGAGATCTCCTTGAGCTTCAGGGAGGCCTCCAGGGCCACCGGGTAGCCGCGCACCCGGCCGATGAACATCATCGACTTGGCGTCCGCGTACTGCGCGGCCAGCTTCTTGATCTCGTCCTCGGACTCGAGGATCTCGCTGATCTGCGCGGGCAGCTTGCGCAGGCCCTCGATGATCCGCTTGCCCTCGGCGACGGACAGGTCGCGGATGCGGCCCAGGTGCAGGGCGAGCAGCGCGAAGGCGACGACCGTGTTGGTGAAGCACTTCGTGGAGACGACGCAGACCTCGGGGCCCGCGTGGACGTACGTGCCGCCGTCGGCCTCGCGGGCGATCGCCGAGCCGACGACGTTCACGACGCCGAGGACGCGGGCGCCCTTGCGCTTGAGCTCCTGCACGGCCGCGAGCACGTCGTACGTCTCACCGGACTGCGAGACGGCGATGTAGAGGGTGTCGGGGTCCACGACCGGGTTGCGGTAGCGGAACTCGGAGGCCGGCTCGGCGTCCGCGGGGATGCGGGCCAGGGACTCGATCAGCTCGGCGCCGATCAGGCCCGCGTGGTACGAGGTGCCGCAGCCGAGGATCTTCACGCGGCGGATGCCGCGGGCCTCGCGGGCGTCCAGGTTCAGACCGCCCAGGTGCACGGTGTTGAACCGGTCGTCGATCCGGCCGCGCAGCACGCGGTCGACCGCGTCGGGCTGCTCGCAGATCTCCTTGTGCATGTACGTGTCGTGGCCGCCCATGTCGTAGGAGGCGGCCTCCCACTCGACGGTCTCCGGGGTGGCGGTGGTCGACGCGCCCGAGGTCGTGTACGTACGGAAGTCGTCGGCCTTGAGGGTGGCCATCTCGCCGTCGTCGAGGGTGACGACCTGGCGGGTGTGGGCGACCAGGGCGGCGACGTCGGAGGCGACGAACATCTCCTTCTCGCCGATGCCGAGGACGACGGGGGAGCCGTTGCGGGCCACCACGATGCGGTCGGCGAACTCGGCGTGCATGACGGCGATGCCGTACGTGCCCTCGATCACCTTGAGGGCCTCGCGGACCTTCTCCTCCAGGGTGGTGGCCTGGGAGCGGGCGATCAGGTGGGTGATGACCTCGGTGTCGGTCTCGGAGGCGAAGACGACGCCGTCGGCCTCCAGCTTGGCGCGCAGCTCGGCGGCGTTGTCCACGATGCCGTTGTGCACGACCGCGACCTTGTTCTCGGGGTCCAGGTGCGGGTGCGAGTTGATGTCGCTGGGGGCGCCGTGCGTGGCCCAGCGGGTGTGGGCGATGCCGGTGGTGCCGGCGAAGCGCTTGGGGACGCGGGCCTCCAGGTCGCGGACGCGACCCTTGGCCTTCACCATCTTCAGCGCGGCGGCCTTGGGGCTGTTGATCACCACGCCCGCCGAGTCGTACCCCCGGTACTCCAGCCGCTGCAGGCCCTCCAGCAGCAGCGGAGCCACATCACGCTTGCCGATGTAACCGACAATTCCGCACATAAAGTCTTGCCCCTCCGTAGATCAGGTGTGTGCCCGGGTGAACGGCCGACCGGTCAGCCGTAGACCATGCGGCGCAGCTGGCGGAGCGAGAGCTCCGGCGGCGCCACCGCGCGGTGCGGCAGCTCGGCCGCGATGCGCTCGAAGATCTCGGCGTTCACCGCGCCGCCGGACTGAAGCTCGCGGTGGCGGCGGCGTACGAATTCCTCGGTCGTCTCGTCGAAGTACGCCAGCACGTCGAGCACGACCCGGGCCGCTTCACCGCGCGCCAGCGCGGTGCTGCGCACCAGATGGTCGACGAGGTCGTCATGGGACGACGGGCGTTGTTCGAGCACCCGTAGATATTGAGGGGTGGAGGAGCCGCTTTGCAAGAATCCTGCCCGATTCCGGGCAGGAAGCGCTTCGTCGCGCGTCGTATTCATGCTGAATGACCGGATTCGGCCCGTCTGGACGGCTCCCGGTTCCGAGGGATTCTCGCGTCCGCAGGACGTCTAAGTGGTCTACACCTTGACCGCCGTTGTGGCACCAGGTACGCATGGTGACAGTCCGGTTGCACTGCGCACAGTCGAGAACCCCGTCGAAGGGACCCCCTGTGAGTCAGCCCAGACCGATTCCCCGACTGCTCGGTTCGCTGTTGCTCCTCGCGGCGGCGGCCTTGTCGGGCGTCGCGGCTTCCGGGTACGCGGCGGCGCCTGCCCAGGCCGCCGAGCCCGCCGTCCGCCCGCTCGGTCAGACCGTTCCCGCCCCCGCTTCCGTCGAGCCCGGCGGCGCGCCGTTCACGCTCACCGCCGGGACCCGCATCCACACCGACAGCTCCGCCGCGGCACGCGCCGTCGGCGACCGGCTGGCCGAGGTGCTGCGCCCCTCCACCGGCTACGCCCTGCCCGTCACCGACCGTCCCTCGCCCGGTGCCATCCGGCTGCGGCTGAGCGGGCGCGACAGCGCCCTCGGCGAGGAGGGCTACCGGCTCCAGTCCTCGCGGGGCTCGCTCACCATCACCGCCCACCGCGCCGCGGGCCTCTTCCGCGGCGTGCAGACCCTCCGCCAGCTGCTGCCGTCCCGGGTGGAGAAGGACACCCGCCAGCCGGGTCCCTGGCAGGTCGCGGGCGGCACGATCACCGACAGCCCGCGCTTCGCCCACCGTGGCGCCATGCTCGACGTCTCGCGGCACTTCCTCACCGTCGACCAGGTCAAGCGCTACCTCGACCACATCTCCCTGTACAAGATGAACAAGCTGCACCTGCATCTCTCCGACGACCAGGGCTGGCGCATCGCCGTCGACTCCTGGCCGCGGCTGGCCACCTACGGCGGCTCCACACAGGTCGGCGGCGGCCCGGGCGGCTACTACACCAAGGCCCAGTACAAGGAGATCCTGCGGTACGCAGCCGACCGCTACATCGAGGTCGTGCCGGAGATCGACATGCCCGGCCACACGAACGCCGCCCTCGCCTCGTACGCCGAGCTCAACTGCGACGGCGTCGCGCCGCCGCTCTACACGGGCACGGCCGTCGGCTTCAGCTCCCTGTGCGTGCCCAAGGCCGTGACGTACGACTTCGTGGACGACGTCATCCGCGAACTCGCCGCGCTCACTCCCGGGAAGTACATCCACATCGGCGGTGACGAGGCGCACTCCACCAGCCACGCGGACTACGTGACGTTCATGAACCGTGTGCAGCCGATCGTCGCGAAGTACGGCAAGACCGTCGTCGGCTGGCACCAGCTGACCGGCGCCACCCCTGCCGAGGGCGCGCTCGCCCAGTACTGGGGCCTGGACGGCACCAGCGCGGCGGAGAAGGCGCAGGTCGCCAGGGCCGCGCAGAACGGCACCCGGCTGATCCTGTCGCCCGCCGACCGGGTCTACCTCGACATGAAGTACAACAAGGACACCGAGCTCGGCCTGTCCTGGGCCGGCTACGTCGAGGTCCGGCGCTCGTACGACTGGGACCCGGGCGCCTATCTGCCCGGCGCTCCCGCGAGCGCGATCGCCGGCGTCGAGGCGCCGCTGTGGACGGAGACGATCTCCAGCAACGCGCACATCGACCACATGGCTTTCCCACGCCTGCCCGGTGTCGCCGAGCTCGGCTGGTCGCCCGCGGCGACGCACGACTGGGAGGACTACAAGGTCAGGCTCGCGGCGCAGGGGCCGCGGATGGAGGCGCTGGGAATCGACTACTACCGCTCGGCGCAGGTGCCCTGGCCCGCGGAGTAGCGGACGAAAAAGGGGCGGACGGGCGCCTGTTGAGGGACCGTATTCAACAGGCGCCCGTCCGGTCTCGGGGGCGCGCGGCCACCGTCTGCCGGTTGTCGCCGCGCGCCCGGTGTCTACCCGGGATCGGCCTGCTCGCGCAGGCCGTCCTCGCTCAGACCCTGCTTCCAGTAGCCGACGAACGTCACCCGGCGCCTGTCGATATGACGGTCGTTCACCAGGTGGCGGCGCAGCGCCTTCACGCTGCCCGATTCTCCCGCGATCCAGGCGTACGGGGTGCCCTCGGGCAACTCGGCGGCGGCGACGGCCTCCAGGACGGGCGGGGCGTTCTCCTCCCGCACCAGCCAGGTGATGTCGGCGTCCGCGTCGGTGTCCAGCGGCAGCCGGTCGCCCGCGTGCGCGACCTCCAGCCAGACCTTGGCCTTCATGCCCTTCGGCAGCCACTCGAGGATCGCCGCGGCCGCCGGGAGCGCCGTCTCGTCGCCCCAGACGAGCACCCAGTCGGTGTCCTCGGGCGGGCGGCAGCGCACCGCCGTGTTGTCCGCGACGGCCGGTCCGAGCACCATCACGCGGTGACCCGGCTCGGCCGCGAGCGCCCAACGGCACGCGGGACCGCCGTCCTCGTGGACGGCGAAGTCGATGTCGAGCTCGCCGGCTTCCGCGCGCTGTTCCCGGACGGTGTACGAGCGCATCACGGCCCGCACGTCGTCGGGCAGCGCCCGCCACGCGGCGAAGACCGCGCTGCCGTCCCCCGCGTCGACCGGGACGACCGGGGCGTCCTGGCCGGGGTGCGGGAGGAAGAGCGACAGGGACTGGTCGCGGCCGCCGGCCGCGAAGCCGTCGAGAGTGCCGTCGGCTCCGGTGAAGGTGACCCGGAGGAACGACGGGCCGAGCCGCCGGACCCGTACGACCGTGAGGTCGAAGAAGCGGAAAGGGGCGGGCTCGGCCCTGACGCGGTCGTGGTTCGTCAGGGCAGGGGCCGTTGGTGGTTGCTGTCCGGTGGTGGGTTTTCCCGGGCTCGGCCCTGGCGTCGTCATGGTCAGGCGACCTTCTCGGCGTTCTCGATGGCCTTGGCCAGGTCCTCGAGGATCGGCGCGCACTTGGCGTAGGAGTAGATGGGCTCGGTGACGCGCGGGATGACCTGACCGGCCTTGACGGCGGGGAGCCCGGCCCAGGTGGGCTTGGACTTGGCGAGGTCGGCGGGCTGCAGCGTGCCGGTGCGGTTGTCCATCATGATGATGTCCGCGTCGTACTTGGCGGCGTTCTCCCAGCTGAGCTCCTCGAACCAGCCGGTCGCGTCGAGCTTCGACGGGGTGATGATGTCGACGCCGAGCTCCTTGAAGTACTTGAGGTCGGTCGGGCGGTCCGGCGTCGAGACGTAGAACAGGTCGGCGCTGCCCGAGCCGATGAGCACCCTGATGCCGGGCTTGGCCTTCGCGGCCCGGCGCAGCCGCTCGGCTGCCTTCTCGAAGCGGGCCTTGGCGTCGGTGACCTGCTTCGCCTTCAGGTCCGCGCCGAGGGACTCGGCCAGCTGGGCGCGCCGGGCGAGCGCGGCGGGCATGTTGACCCCCGCGGCCCACAGGGCCACGCTCGGGGCCAGCTTGAGGATCTTGTCCTTCGACTGGTCCGGCACGTACCAGAGGGCGTTCTTGTCCCACATGTCCGTGACGAGCAGCTCCGGCGCGAGGGCCGCGTACTTCTCGACGTTGAACTCGCCCCAGACGTTGCCCAGGATCTCCACCTTGCCGATGTCCAGGTCGCCGGCCTGGACGTCGGGCTTGCCCTCCGGCGTCTTGGTCGGGCCGAAAACGCCCTTGACCTGGATGCCGTAGTCGTACAGCGCGGCCGCGGTGCCGGTGAAGGCGACGATGTTCTTCGGGGCCGTCCCCGACTCGGCGGCGGTGCCGCGGTCGTCCTTGAAGGACCAGGGGCCCGTGTCCTTCGCGGAGCCCTTGCCCGAGCCGCTGCCCTTGGTGTCGTCCTTGCCGCAGGCGGCGAGTGCGAGGCCGAGCCCGAGGGCGCCGCCGGCGGCGAGGACGCCGCGGCGAGTGAGGTGGTGTGCTCGGGCGTTGGGCATGGTGATGTCCGCCTTCGTACGTGCCGATTCGGCCACGGGCCAGGTTCGAAGAAAGGTTAGCCTAACCTCACAAGTTGTCCAGAGGGGGTCGTCGGTACGGCAGGCGGCCGGGCCCGTGACCTCGGACACGCGCCCGCCGCGCGGCACCGGAACGCGAACGCGCGCGACCGCCCTGTGGCAGGTCGCGCGCGTGTGTGCCCGGTGCGTCAGCCGGTGAGACCCAACTCCCGTGCGATGAGCATCCGCTGGACCTCACTCGTGCCCTCGCCGATCTCCAGGATCTTGGAGTCGCGCCACATCCGGGCGACCGGGTACTCGTTCATGAAGCCGTAGCCGCCGTGGATCTGCGTCGCCTCACGGGCGTTGTCCACCGCCACCGTCGACGAGTACAGCTTGGCGAGCGCCGCCTCCTTCTTGAACGGCTCGCCCAGCACCAGCCGTGACGCCGCGTCACGCCAGCCGACGCGCGCCATGTGCGCCCGCATCTCCATGTCCGCGATCTTGAACTGGATGGCCTGGTTGTCGCCGATCGGCCGCCCGAAGGCGTGACGTTCCTTCGCGTACTTGAGCGATTCGTCCACGCAGCCCTGCGCGAGACCCGTCGCGAGCGCCGAGATGGCGATCCGGCCCTCGTCGAGGATGCGCAGGAACTGGGCGTAGCCCCGGCCCTCCTCGCCCAGCAGGTTGGCGAGCGGGACGCGGACGTCGGAGAACGACAGCTCGCGGGTGTCCGACGCGTTCCAACCGACCTTCGAGTAAGGCGCGGCGACCGTGAAGCCGGGCGTACCGGACGGGACGATGATGGACGAGATCTCGGGACGGCCGGACCCAGAAGAATCAGACACAGTGCGGCCCGTCACGGCCGTCACCGTCACCAGACCCGTGATGTCTGTGCCGGAGTTGGTGATGAAGCACTTGGAGCCGTTGATGACCCACTCGTCGCCGTCGCGCACGGCCGTGGTCCGGGTGCCGCCCGCGTCCGAACCGCACTCCGGCTCGGTCAGGCCGAACGCCCCGAGCAGTTCGCCCGAGCACAGCCGGGGCAGCCACTCCCGCTTCTGCTCCTCGGTGCCGAAGCGGTAGACCGGCATCGCGCCCAGCGACACACCGGCCTCCAGGGTGATGGCCACGGACGAGTCGACGCGGGCCAGCTCCTCCAGCGCGATGCCGAGGGCGAGGTAGTCACCGCCCATGCCGCCGTACTCCTCCGGGAACGGCAGCCCGAACAGGCCCATGCGGCCCATCTCGCGGACGATCTCGTAGGGGAACTCGTGGCGCTCGTAGAAGTCGCCGATCTTGGGCGCGATCACGTCGTGCGCGAACTCCTCGACCGTACGGCGGAGTTCCTCGTGCTCGGCGGAGAGCCGGTGGTCCAGGGACATCGGGAAGTCACTCCTTGTGGGAGAGGGCGCGGACGGTACGGGACGGGCTGGGACGGCCCAGCTGTTCGGCCATCCACACGCTGGTGGCGGTGAGCCGGCCGAGGTCGACCCCGGTCTCTATGCCGAGGCCGTCGAGCATCCACACGAGGTCTTCGGTGGCGAGGTTGCCGGTGGCGCTCTTCGCGTAGGGGCAGCCGCCGAGGCCGCCCGCCGAGGCGTCCACCGTGGTCACTCCGCACTGGAGCGCCGCGAGGGTGTTGGCCAGAGCCTGGCCGTAGGTGTCGTGGAAGTGCACGGCGATCGTGTCGATCGGCACCCCCTGGTCGGTCAGCGCGGTGAGCAGAGCGCGGACATGGCCCGCGGTGGCCACGCCGATCGTGTCGCCGAGGCTGAGCTCGTCGCAGCCCATGCCGATCAGGCGCCGGCACACCGCGACCACCTGGTCGACCGGGACCGGGCCCTCCCACGGGTCGCCGAAGCACATCGACAGGTAGCCGCGCACCCGCAGGCCGTGCTCGACGGCCCTGGTGACGACCGGCTCGAACATGGCGAGCGCCTCGTCGACCGTGCGGTTGAGGTTGGCCTTGGCGAACGACTCCGTGGCACTGGCGAACACGGCGATCTCCCGGGCGCCGAGGCCGAGGGCCCGGTCCAGGCCGCGGTCGTTCGGCACGAGGACCGGCAGCCGTACCCCGGGGAGGCCGGCGACCATCGGGAACAGCTGCTCGGCGTCGGCCAGTTGGGGGACCCACTTGGGATGGACGAAGCTCGTCGCCTCCACGGTGGTGAGCCCGGCGGCGGCCAGCCGGCGGATGAACTCCGCCTTGACCTCGACCGGCACCACCGACTTCTCGTTCTGCAGGCCGTCGCGGGGGCCGACCTCGTGGATGCGCACCCGCGGGGGGAGACCGGGGGCCCGCACGGTCATCGGCAGTCCTTCGGTGCCGGTCATGCCCGCGCCTCCTCGTCGGTCTCGTCGGTCTCGTCCGGGGTGACCACGGCGAGCACCTGGTCCATGGCGACGGTCGAGCCCGCGGTGACGTCGAGCTCGGTGACCGTGCCGGCGTGCGGGGCGGAGATGACGTGCTCCATCTTCATCGCCTCCACGACCAGCAGGCTCTGTCCGGCCGCCACCACGTCGCCCACCGCCACCTTGACGACGGTGACGGTGCCGGGCATCGGCGCGGCCAGGGTGTCCACGCCGCTGTGCGCGGTGCCGCTGAGCGCGGCCTCGACGGGGTCGTGGTCCAGCACGTGCCAGGAGTCGCCGTCCCGGCCGAGCCAGTCCCCCGCGCGGTGGAAGGTGTGCGTGACGCCGTGCACTTCGACGGCGACCGTGTCCTCCTCGACCCGGGGGACCGCCTGGCGCCCCACGGTGTGCGTGACGGGGTCGAGTCCCGGGACGCGCAGCGGGAAGGCGAGGGGGGCCGCCTCGCCGCCCATCCGCCAGCCGCTCGGCACCGAGAAGGGATCCGTCCAGCCGGTCGTGCGCGGCGGAGCCAGCTCGGCGGCCCGCACGGCCGCCGCCGCCTCGTACACCTCGTCCGGCACGCCGTCGGGAACGAGCGCGTCCGCCTCCCGCTCCACCAGGCCCGTGTCCAACTCGCCCGAGACGACCGCCGGGTGGGCGAGCAGCCGGCGCAGGAACCCGGCGTTGGTCGGGACGCCCAGCGTCACCGTCTCGGCGAGAGCCGCACGCAGCTTGCGCAGGGCCGTGGCCCGGTCGGGGCCGTACGCGATGACCTTGGAGAGCATCGGGTCGTAGAGGCTGCTCACCTCCAGGCCCTCGGTCAGGCCCGAGTCCGTGCGCACTCCGTCGCCCTGGGGCTCGTGGAGGCGCAGGACCGTGCCGCCGGAGGGCAGGAAGCCGCGCGAGGGGTCCTCGGCGCAGACGCGGGCCTCGACGGCGTGGCCGGTGAGGGTGATGTCGTCCTGGGTGAAGGGCAGTCGCTCGCCCGCCGCGACCCGCAGCTGCCACTCCACCAGGTCGAGACCGGTGACGAGCTCGGTGACCGGGTGCTCGACCTGGAGACGGGTGTTCATCTCCATGAAGTAGTACTGCGAGGGGTCGGTGCCCGGGACGATGAACTCCACCGTGCCCGCGCCCCGGTAGCCGCAGGAACGGGCCGCCTGCACGGCCGCCTCGCCCATCGCGGCACGCGTCGCCTCGTCCAGCAGGACCGACGGCGCCTCCTCGATGATCTTCTGGTGGCGACGCTGGAGCGAGCACTCGCGCTCGCCGAGGTGGACCACCTGGCCGTGCCCGTCGGCCAGCACCTGGATCTCGATGTGACGCGGGCGGTCGATCCAGCGCTCGACGAGCAGGGTGTCGTCGCCGAACGAGGCGCGCGCCTCCCGGCGGGCGGCCGCGATCTCCTCCATCAGCGCCGACTCGACCCGGGTGAGGCGCATGCCCTTGCCGCCGCCGCCCGCCGAGGGCTTGAGCAGCACCGGCATACCGATCTCGCGGGCGGCCGCGGCCAGCTCCTCGTCGGTGAGGCCGCTGCCCGAGGATCCGGGCACGACCGGGACACCGGCCGCCTTCACGGTCTCCTTGGCGCGGATCTTGTCGCCCATCAGCGAGATCGCGGACGCGGGCGGGCCGATGAAGACCAGACCGGCCTCGGCGCACGCCTGGGCGAAGCCCGCGTTCTCCGCGAGGAAGCCGTAGCCGGGGTGGACGGCCTGGGCGCCGGTGCGCACGGCCGCGTCCAGCAGGCGGTCGATCGAGAGGTAGCTCTCGGCGGCCGGCGCGGGCCCGATGCGCACGGCGGTGTCGGCCTCGCGCACATGGCGGGCACCGGCGTCCGCGTCGCTGAAGACGGCCACGGAGCGCACGCCGAGGGACCGCAGGGTGCGGATGACCCGTACCGCGATCTCGCCGCGGTTGGCGACCAGAACGGTGTCGAACATCGTCATCGTGAAAGGTCCCTCACATCCGGAAGACGCCGAAGCCGGGGTCACCCAGCGGGGCGTTGGCACACGCGGTCAGGGCCAGACCCAGCACCTGCCGGGTGTCCATCGGGTCGATCACGCCGTCGTCCCACAGGCGGGCCGTCGCGTAGTAGGCATTGCCCTGCTGCTCGTACTGGGCGCGGATCGGGTCCTTGAAGGCCTCCTCCTGCTCGGCGGACCACTCCTCGCCGCGGCCCTCCAGCTGGTCCCGCTTGACCGTGGCCAGTACGGACGCGGCCTGCTCGCCACCCATCACCGAGATCTTGGCGTTGGGCCACATCCACAGGAAGCGGGGACCGTACGCCCGACCGCACATCGAGTAGTTGCCCGCGCCGTACGAACCGCCGACGACCACCGTCAGCTTGGGCACGCGCGTGCAGGCCACGGCCGTGACCATCTTGGCGCCGTGCTTGGCGATGCCGCCGGCCTCGTAGTCCTTGCCGACCATGAAGCCGGAGATGTTCTGCAGGAAGAGCAGGGGGATGCCGCGCTGGTCGCACAGCTCGATGAAGTGCGCGCCCTTCTGGGCGGACTCGGCGAACAGGATGCCGTTGTTGGCGACGATGCCGACCGGGTGGCCGTGGATCCGGGCGAAGCCGGTGACCAGCGTCTGCCCGAACTCCGACTTGAACTCGGCGAACCGGGAGCCGTCCGTGATCCGGGCGATGACCTCGCGCACGTCGTACGGCGTGCGCGAGTCGACCGGCACCGCGCCGTACAGCCCCGCCGGGTCGACCTTGGGCTCCTCGGCAGGCTCGACGGACCACGGGAGCGGGCCGCGCCCGGGCAGCGTCGCGACGATGTTCCGCACGATCCGCAGGGCGTGCGCGTCGTCCTCGGCGAGGTGGTCGGTGACGCCGGAGACCCGGGAGTGGACCTCGCCGCCGCCGAGCTCCTCGGCGGTGACGACCTCGCCGGTCGCGGCCTTCACCAGCGGCGGGCCGCCGAGGAAGATCGTGCCCTGGTTGCGCACGATCACGGCCTCGTCGCTCATGGCGGGCACGTACGCCCCGCCCGCGGTGCACGAGCCGAGCACCGCCGCGATCTGGGGGATGCCCGCGCCGGACATGCGGGCCTGGTTGTAGAAGATCCGGCCGAAGTGCTCGCGGTCGGGGAAGACCTCGTCCTGCATCGGCAGGAACGCGCCGCCGGAGTCCACGAGGTACACGCAGGGCAGCCTGTTCTCCAGGGCCACCTCCTGGGCGCGCAGGTGCTTCTTGACCGTCATCGGGTAGTACGTCCCGCCCTTGACGGTGGCGTCATTGGCCACGACCACGACCTCGCGGCCGCTGACCCGCCCGATCCCGGCGATCACCCCGGCCGCCGGGGCCTGCCCGTCGTACATCCCCTCTGCGGCGAGGGGCGCGAGCTCCAGGAACGGCGAGCCCGGATCGAGGAGGGTGTCCACGCGGTCACGCGGCAGCAGCTTCCCGCGCGCCGTGTGGCGGGCGCGCGCCTTCTCGCCGCCGCCGAGGCGGGCCGCCGCCAGGCGTGAGCGCAGACCGTCGGCGAGCTCCTGGTGTGCCGCCTCGTTGGCCTGCCAGGCCTCGGACGCCGGGTCCGCGGCGCTCGCCAGCACTGGTGCCTGCTGCATTGCTCGAGCTCCCTTGCTCGGTTAATGAGCGTTAACGTGTTTCTCTTAGGTTAACGACCGCTAACAGCCCTGTCTAGAATGAATTCCCATGAGCACCAGGACCTCGGCCCCGACGCGCCGCGAGCAGATCCTCAAGGAGGCCGCGCGCCTCTTCGCCGAGCGCGGCTTCCACGGCGTGGGCGTCGACGAGATAGGGGCCGCGGTGGGCATCAGCGGCCCCGGTCTCTACCGCCACTTCCCCGGCAAGGACGCGATGCTCGCGGAGCTGCTCGTGGGCATCAGCGAACGGCTCCTGAGCGGTGGCCGACTGCGGGTCGAAGAGGCGTCGGCGGGCCCGGACGCGGTCCTGGAGTCCCTGATCGACGGCCACATCGACTTCGCGCTCGACGACCGCCCGCTGATCACTCTGCACGACCGCGAGCTGGACCGCCTGCGGGACAGCGACCGCAAGCTGGTGCGCCAGCTGCAGCGCCAGTACGTGGAGCTGTGGGTGACGGTGGTGCGCGAGCTGCACCCGGACGTGGCGGAGTCCGAGGCGCGGGCGGCCGTGCACGCGGTGTTCGGCCTGCTCAACTCGACCCCCCACCTGGGTGCGAACGGGGGAGGCCCGCTGGGCCGCGCGGCGACGGAGTCGCTGCTGCGGCGCCTGGCGCACGGGGCGTTCGCGTCCCTGAGCGGCGGCTGAGGGGGCGGGGCCGGCACGTCCCGGGCGGCCGGCCCGCGGAGCGCTCGCGTCCGGTTCGCGGCGGGCGAGGGGCGGGCCGGCCGGCCACGTCCGCTGGACAAGACGGTGGGTACGCTCCGCGCACCCCACGGCACAATGGGCGCATGCCGATACCCAGCCGCGCCGCTCTTGTCGATCATCTCGTCCGCTCACGTATCGCCGGAGACGTCGCCACCCCCCGCGACAACAACCTCTCCCATTACCGCAAGCTCGCCAACGGCGACCGGCACTACTGGCTGGGACTGGAGCTCGGCGACCGCTGGAGCGACGAGCAGGACGTGCTGGCGGTCATGGCCGAGCGGTGCGGCGTCAGCGACGACCCCGAGCACCGGCAGGGCCAGGACACCATCGACCCCGAGCTGACGGTCGACGCCCTGGAGCGCATGGCCGCCCGCCTGCGCAAGGCCGCCGCCGCGCGGGAGTGCGTGCTGTTCGCGACCGGGCACCCCGGCGGGCTGCTGGACGTGCACCGGCAGACGGCCGAGGCGCTGCGGGCCGCCGGGTGCGAGATCGTCCGGATCCCGGGCGGTCTGATGGCCGACGAGGGCATGGTCTTCCAGTTCGCCGACGTCGCCATGCTGGAGCGCGGCGCGACCCTGTGGCACACGCACTCGCCGGCGCCGATGGCCGCGATCCTCGACGGCATGGCGCGCGAGGGCCGGCCGCTGCCCGACCTCGTCGTGGCCGACCACGGCTGGGCGGGCTGCGCGGGCCAGCGCGGCATCGACGCCGTGGGCTACGCGGACTGCAACGACCCGGCGCTGTTCATCGGCGAGGCCGAGGGCACCCTCCAGGTGACGGTCCCGCTCGACGACCACGTGACCGACCCGCGCTTCTACGACCCGATGACGGCGTACCTGCTCGACGCGGCGGGACTCGGCCCGAGCGCGTGACCGTGCCGCGCGCGGGTTCCGGGCCGTGTCGCGTGACCGTGCCGCGCGCGGGGGTGCCGGGCCGTGCGCGGGGGAGCCGCACGGGCTGTTCCCCGCCGCGTGCTGCCCGCCAGCCGGCGCTCAGTCGCGCCAGGTGCCGCGCACCACGCCGTACGTGCCGGCCAGCAGCATCACCATCAGCACGCCCCGCATCACGAGACCGAGACCGTGACGGACACCGCCGGCGAGGTCGGTGGACCAGTCGCGGACGACGATGAGCAGCGCCACGGAGCCGAGGATCAGCACGCCCCCGCCGACGGTCCACAGCGCCCGTACGGCGGGCGGCGCCGCCGCCCACCCGATGCCACCGGCCGCGTCGTGCGACGACGGGTCGTCGTACGTCGGTTCCTCCTCGGCCGGCGGCTGAGCGCTCACGGTGTCCGTTCCCTTTGACGGTCCCGGTGCGCCGCCCGGGCAGGCATGGTCCCGGGGAATGGTCGGCCCGGGAGATCCGTACGGGCGCTCGTGGCGTCCCGCGGCAGTGCCCGCGAGCCGCCCCGTGCGTGTGGGGCGCACGGGGATGCCCTGCGGGTACTGCCTAGGATCTGCATCCAGACTCCCAGCAGCGGCCGCCGCATCGCTCAGACCACAGGACGACCTTTGCCCTACGACTTGAGGCCGGTGCGTGTCCTCGTCGTCGACGACGAGGAGCTCGTACGCACCGCGCTCCAGCAGGTTCTCGGCTCGGCCGACGGTGTGACCGTCGTCGGGGCCTGCGACGGCCCCGACGCCGTCGGCGCCGTACGCGACCTCGGACCCGACCTGGTCCTCCTCGACATCGACATGCCGTCCGCGCCCGGCTTCGACGTGCTGCGCGCTCTGAGGGCCCTGCCCCGGCCGCCCGCCGTCGCCATGCTCACCGCCCTCGACACCGCCGACCACGTGGAACGCGCGCTGCGCGAGGGGGCGTCGGGGTTCCTGCTCAAGACCACCGAGCCGCGGATCTTCGTGGAGGCCGTGCGGCTGCTCGCCGCGGGCGGGGTGGTCTGCACACCGTCCGGCAGTGCGGAGGCGCTGTCCCGGTACGCGGTCCCCGTCCCGGAACCCGCCCTGGGCGCCCCCGACGCCCTCGATCACCTCACGGCCCGTGAACGGGAGGTCCTCACGCTCATCGCGGCCGGCCTGTCCAACGCCGACATCGCGGCCCACCTCGGCATGGGCGTGACGACGGTCAAGACCCACATCGGCGCCCTCAAGCGGAAACTGTCCGTCGGCAGCCGGGTCGCCCTGGCGACGGTGGCCCACCGGTCGGCGGCCGCGCCGTGAGGGCGGACCGCCGTCCCCGGCCCGTGACCGTGGGCGTCGAGGCCCTGGTCGTGGCCGCCGCGCTCGCCGAGGCGCTGGCCACCCGGCACTGGCTCCCCGGGTGGGCGGACTGGGCCGCGCCGGCCGTGGCGTGTGTGCTCCCGCTGCGGCGGCGCTTCCCCCGCGCGTTCATGCTCCTCGCGCTGCCGACCCTGGCCACCGGCGTGCTGTGGATCCCGGCGATGGCCGCGCTGCACGCGGTCGCCGCGTCCGAGCGGCGCCGCTGCGAGGTCGTCGCCTCGGCGGCGGCGGTCGCCGTCGTGTCGTTCGTGCCGTGGCAGAACATGGACGACTATCCGTGGACCGTCCCCGACGTGACCCTCGGCGTCCTGCTCTCGGGACTGCTGGCCGTCGCGCCCGCCGCGCTGGGCCTCCTGGGCCGTGCCCGCCGCGAACTGGCGGCGCGCCTCGCGGAGTTGGCCCTGTCCCGGGAGCGTGAACGCCGGTACGCCGCCGAACAGGCCGCGCTGCGGGAGCGGGAGCGGCTGGCCCGCGACGTGCACGACACCGCGGCGCACCATCTGAGCCTGATCAGTCTGCGGTCCTCGGTGCTCGCCGCGTCCGCGGAGTCCGCGGCGTGCCGCGAGGAGGCGGAAAGGCTGGGTGAACTGGCCCGGCGGGCAGCGACAGACCTGAGGCGGACGATCCGCCACCCCGGGCCCGGTCTCGCGCGGCTCCCCGAGCTCGTGGCGGCTGCCGGAGAGGGCGTACGGGGGGAGCTGGGCGGGCTGGACCCGGCCGACTGCCCGCCGGAGGTCCAGCACGCCGCGTACCGCGTCGTCCAGGAGGCGCTGGCGAACGTCCGCCGCCACGCCCCGGGAGCCGAGGCCACGGTCTCGGTCCGCCGTACGGACGAGGGGCTGCGCATCGCCGTCCGCAACGGCCCGCCCGCCGGGCCGCCCCGCACGGACCCCGACCGCGGCGGCCACGGCCTGCCCGGCCTGCGCGGCCGCGTGGCGTCACTGGGCGGCACGCTGTCCGCAGGCCCGACGCCGGACGGCGGCTACGCGCTCGACGCGGTGCTGCCCTTCCCCGCCCCGCCGGGTGCGCGCGCCTGAGGAGCAGGGGCGGGGGCGCGGTCAGTCCCGCGGGACGCGGACCACGCCCTCCTGGATGACCGTGATCGCCAGTCGTCCGTCCTGCGTGTAGATGCGCGCCTGGCCCAGGCCCCGGCCGCCGGACGCGGACGGCGACTCCTGGTCGTACAGCAGCCATTCGTCGGCGCGGAACGGCCGGTGGAACCACATGGCGTGGTCCAGTGACGCGCCCACCACGTCGCCGACCGCCCAGCCGCCCCGCCCGTGGGCGAGGAGCACGGAGTCGAGCAGCGTCATGTCGGAGACGTACGTGGCGAGGCAGACGTGGAGCAGGGGGCCGGCTGTGTCCTCGTCGAGCTTGCCGTTCGTGCGGAACCAGACCTGCGAGCGCGGCTCGCGCCGCTCGCCGACGCTGCCCCACGGGGGTGTGTCGGCGTACCGCAGGTCCACCGCGGCCCGGGCCTCGACCAGCCGCCGCGCGACCTCGGCCGGCAGGTGCCGGGGCAGCATCTCGGCGGCCGTCGGCAGCGACTCCGGGTCCGGCGCGGACGGCATGTCCGCCTGGTGCTCAAGACCCTCCTCCCGCACCTGGAAGGAGGCCGAGAGGTGGAAGATCGGCTGTCCGTGCTGGACGGCGACCACCCGGCGGGTCGTGAACGACCGGCCGTCGCGGATGCGGTCGACCGTGTAGACGATCGGCGCGCCGGGATCTCCCATGCGCAGGAAGTACGAGTGCAGGGAGTGCGCCGTGCGGTCGGCGGGCACGGTGCGGCCCGCGGCGACGAGCGCCTGGGCCGCGACCTGCCCGCCGAAGACGCGCGGGACCAGGGCGGAGCGGGAGCTGCCCCGGAAGATGTTCTGCTCGATCTGCTCCAGGTCGAGCAGATCGAGCAGGTCGTCGAGCGCTTGGGTCACGTCCGTGAACCTACAGGCCCATCGACTTGGCGATGATGGACTTCATGACCTCGCTGGTGCCGCCGTAGATCCGGTTGACGCGGTTGTCGGCGTATAGGCGGGCGATCGGGTACTCGTTCATGTAGCCGTAGCCGCCGTGCAGCTGGAGGCAGCGGTCGATGACGCGGTGGGCGACCTCGGTGCAGAACAGCTTCGCGGAGGCGGCCTCGGCGGGCGTGAGCTCGCCGGCGTCCAGGGCCTCCAGGGCGCGGTCGGCGACGGCCTCGGCCGCGTCCACCTCGGCCTGGCAGGCGGCCAGTTCGAACTTCGTGTTCTGGAAGGACGCGACGGGCTTGCCGAAGACCGTGCGGTCGGTCACGTACTCCTGGGCGAACCGGACGGCCGCCTTGGCCTGCGCGTACGCGCCGAAGGCGATGCCCCAGCGCTCGGACGGCAGGTTCTGGCCGAGGTAGTAGAAGCCCTTGTTCTCCTCGCCGAGCAGGTCCTCGACCGGGACCTTGACGTCGACGAAGGCCAGCTCGGCGGTGTCGGAGGTGCGCAGGCCCAGCTTGTCCAGCTTGCGGCCGACGGAGTAGCCCGCGGACTTCGTGTCCACGGCGAACAGGGAGATGCCGAAGCGGCGGTCGTCCTCGCGGGGCGCGGAGGTGCGCGCGCAGACGATCACGCGGTCGGCGTGCACGCCACCGGTGATGAAGGTCTTGGCGCCGTTGAGGACGTAGTGGGTGCCGTCCTCGGAGGGCTTGGCGGTGGTCTTCATGCCCGCGACGTCGGAGCCGGTGCCCGGCTCGGTCATCGCCAGCGCCCACATCTCCTCGCCGGTGACGAACTTCTCCAGGTAGCGCTTCTTCTGCTCGTCGGTGGCGAGCATCTTGATGTACGGCAGGGCGAGCAGCACGTGCACACCGGAGCCGCCGAACTGGACCCCGGCGCGGGCGGTCTCCTCGTAGAGCACGGCCTCGAACTTGTGCGTGTCCAGGCCCGCGCCGCCGAACTCCTCGGGGACGTTGATGCCGAAGACGCCCAGCTCGCCGAGCTTGTAGTAGAAGTCGCGCGGCGCCTGGCCCGCGGCGAACCACTCGTCGTAGACGGGGACGACCTCGGCCTCGATGAAGGCGCGGATGGTGTCCCGGAACGCCTCGTGGTCCTCGTTGAATACGGTCCGGCGCACGGACGCCTCCTCTTGTCCCAGGTTGTCTAAGCGCTTGCTCAGAGCTAAGTTACCCGGCAGTTGTTGAAAGTGTCCATAGTGATGCTGGGCACGTCCGCGGGCAGACGAACGGCCCCGTCCGGGGACGGGGCCGCAGGGGACTCGACGGGTGGCCGGCCGTGCCCAACCGGCTCCGGCGAAGGGGCAAGTCAGCCGCCCAGGGCGGGGGGCTGGGGGTCCTCGCCCTCGTAGGCCGCGAGTGCCGCATGGCGGTAGTGGAGCAGTTCGCCGAGATCCTCGGGGGTCAGCTCCTCCTGGGCCAGCTTCACCGTCGCCCTGCCCTCCAGGGCCGCCCATGCCTGCCGGGCGCGCTTGTTGCCGATGCGGCGGGTGTCGCTGCGCAGGAAGCCCGAGCCCGCCGCGAAACCCGCCGAGGCGAGGGCCAGCACCGCCGCCGGGATGCGGGCGTCCGCCGTGGCCAGTCCCGCGGCTCCGGCCGTGGCGGCGAGGATGGCCGCGGGGAAGCCGAGGGCGATGTCGACCACGGTCCAGAACTCGGCGCGCCGGTGGGCGAGCGCTCTCTGCCGTGCCGCTTCGTCACGCAGTCGCTCGATCTCGGCGCGCAGGCGCTGCGGGCGTCCATCCGCGGACGCGGGTGTGGAACCGTCGGCCATGGTGGTCATGCGGAAATTCAACACCCGTACGGCGCCCGGCACTTGTGGTTCGGGCGGACAGTTTCCGGGTCCCCTTGTCGTGGGCTTCCCACGGAACCGCGGACGTCCGGACGCCTCATTCCTGCCGCAGCGCGAACCACAGCTCCATCCGGACGTCCGGGTCGTCCAGGTCCTCGTCCAGCAGTGTCCCGACGCGTGCGATGCGCTGGCGCACCGTGTTGCGGTGGATGCCCAGCGCGGTCGCCGTACGGTCCCAACTGCCGTGCAGGGACAGCCAGGTGCGCAGTGTCTCGACCAGCGCGGAGTTGTCCGCGAGCGGGGCCAGGCGCGCGCGGGCGTCGTCGAGCGAGAGCGGGCCCGACTCGCGGTGGCGCACCAGCGGTTTGCGCATCGTGACCGCCCGGCGCACCGCCCGTGCCGCCTGGGTGTCGGCGACGGCGAGGTCCCGCGCCTCGACGGGGGCGCTGACCCCGAGCGTCCAGCCGGGCTGCGACGTGACGGGCGTGCTCGCGGGCAGCAGCAGCCGCACCGCCGTGCCGTCGGGTGTCTCGACCAAGGAGGTGCCCAGCGCCGCCGCCAGCGCCGCCGCCGCGAACGGGGTGCCGTCGCCGCCCCGGGCGTGGACCACCGTCCACGGGCCCGGGTCCAGGGCGCGCGCCGCCTCGGCCGGGGTCGCGCCGAGGAGCAGCCGCACCAGGGCCGCGTCGCGTGCCGCAGTGTCCGCGCCCCGGTGGGGGGCCGTGAGCAGCGAGAGCAGAACGACGGCCACCCCGGCGATCGTGTGGTTCCCGGGCTCGTGGTGCTCGGTCGCCACCCCGAGGGTGAGGCCGTCCCCGCCGCCGAGCGCGTACGCGGCGAGCCGCAGCCCGCCGCTGTTCCCGCTTGCCGTCGCCGGTCCGCCCGGGCGCGGCCCGACCACGCCCGCCAGGTCGGCGAGCGCCCCGGCCGCCTCGTCCGGAACGGCCCGGCCCGCCGCCGCGGACTGCGTACCGTCCGCCGCGAAGAGCACAGCCCGCCCGCCGAGCCGCGAGGCCAGCGCGCCGAGCACCGCCGGCACCGGGGCGGGCCTGGCCGCCGCCGTCGCCAGTGACTGCTGGGCCTCGGTCACCCGGCGCAGCTCCTTCAGGCGCGCCTCCGCCATCAGCCGCCACAGCGCCCGGGCCACCGCCGTGAAGGGGGTCTGCGGCGGCACCTCGACCAGCGGCAGACCGTGCCGCGTGCACGCCTCGACGAGCTCCGCCGGGACGGTGTCGTACACCGGCGTCACGCCGAAGCCGAGTGCCGCAGCGCCCGCCTCCACCACCCGCTCCACGTACCACGCCGGGTCGCTGAGCTGCACGCCAGCCGTCATCAGCAGCTCGCCGCCCAGGAGATACGGATAGGGGTCGGTCATCTCGGAGGTGTGCACCCAGTGGAGCGAGGCGTCCTCGGGGCCCGCCAGCAGACGCAGCCCGAGGTCCCGGCGGGCGAGCAGCGCGGCGAGCGGGACCGGGGGAGCCGGCGGGGTGGAGACGGGTTCCTGCGCGGACATGATGGTGGACCCTTCGTACATCCAGCATAGGAACAGTGGAGGAAACGTACACTTCAGCGTCGCTTTCCGGCCACCTACTGTCGTGCCATCCAGAGGCCGCGGGTACGGGCGGATGTCCCCGCGATCAGCCCTGGCACCTTTCCCCGCACGACACGCCACCGAGGTGAGCGAAGGAGGGCCCATGGCCGTCGACTACACAGTGATCGTCCTGTACCTGGCCGGCATGCTCGCGATGGGCTGGTGGGGCATGCGCCGCGCCAAGTCCAAGAGCGAGTTCCTGGTCGCGGGCCGCCGTCTCGGCCCCTGGATGTACTCCGGGACCATGGCCGCCATCGTCCTCGGCGGCGCGTCCACCATCGGTGGCGTCGGACTCGGCTACAAGTACGGACTCTCCGGCGCCTGGATGGTCTTCACCATCGGCCTCGGACTGCTCGCCCTGTCCGTCTTCTTCTCGGCGCGGATCGCCCGGCTCAAGGTCTACACCGTCTCCGAGATGCTCGACCTGCGCTACGGCGGCAGGGCCGGCGTCATCACCGGCCTCGTCATGTGGGCCTACACCCTGATGCTCGCCGTCACCTCCACGATCGCCTACGCCACGATCTTCGACGTCCTCTTCGACCTGCCCCGGACGGCCGCGATCGTCCTCGGCGGCGCGATCGTCGTCGCCTACTCGACCCTCGGCGGCATGTGGTCGATCACCATCACCGACATGGTGCAGTTCGTGGTGAAGACCATCGGTGTGCTGCTCCTGCTGCTGCCGATCGCCGTCGTCAAGGCGGGTGGATTCGCCGAGATGAAGGCCGCGCTGCCGACCGCGTACTTCGAGCCGCTCGGCATCGGTGGCGAGACGATCTTCACGTACGTGCTGATCTACACCTTCGGCATGCTCATCGGACAGGACATCTGGCAGCGGGTCTTCACCGCCCGCACCGACAAGGTCGCCAAGTGGGGCGGCACCGTCGCCGGTACGTACTGTCTCGCGTACGCCCTCGCCGGCGCCGTGATCGGCACCGCGGCCAAGGTGCTCTACCCGAACCTGCCCAGCGCCGACGACGCCTTCGCCACCATCGTCAAGGACGAGCTGCCGATGGGCGTGCGGGGCCTGGTCCTCGCCGCCGCACTCGCCGCCGTCATGTCCACGTCCTCCGGCGCGCTCATCGCCTGCGCCACCGTCGCCAACAACGACATCTGGTCCCGGCTGCGCGGACTCACCGCGAAGACGGCGGCGGACGACCACGACGAGGTCAAGGGCAACCGCGCCTTCATCCTGATCATGGGCATCGCCGTCATCCTCGTCGCCATCGCCCTCAACGACGTCGTGCAGGCCCTCACTGTCGCCTACAACCTGCTGGTCGGCGGACTGCTCGTGCCGATCCTCGGCGGACTGCTGTGGAAGCGCGGCACCGTGCAGGGCGCGCTGGCAGCGGTCGCCGTCGGCGGCGTGGCCGTCATCGGCCTCATGGCCGCCTACGGAATCCTGGCGAACCAGCCGATCTACTATGGTCTGCTCGCCTCGCTCGCCGCCTACGTGATCGTTTCCCTGGCCACCCGCCCGACGGACGCCGCCGTGCTCGCGAACTGGCGGGCCCGGCTGGCCGGCCAGGACCCGTCCGAGTCCGCGCCCGAGCCCGGAGCGGAGCCCGCACCCGTGACCGCCTGACGGCGGCGCACCCACGACCCCGGCCCGGGGCCCCGCGACCAGGCGCCCCGGCCGGACACCACCGACACACCCCAGGAGGACCCGACCATGAGCAGCAACGAGCAGCCGCGCGGCCCGATCGACTCGTCCCGCATCCCGCGGTACGCCGGACCCGCCACGTTCGCCCGGCTGCCCCGGCTCGACGAGGTGGGCACCGCCGACGTCGCCGTGGTCGGCGTCCCCTTCGACTCCGGCGTCTCCTACCGCCCCGGCGCCCGCTTCGGCGGCAACGCCATCCGTGAGGCGTCGCGGCTCCTGCGCCCCTACAACCCGGCGCAGGACGCCTCGCCCTTCGCGCTCGCCCAGGTCGCCGACGCGGGCGACATCGCGGCCAACCCCTTCAACATCAACGAGGCCGTCGAGACCGTCGAGGCCGCGGCCGACGACCTGCTCGGCACCGGCGCGCGCCTGATGACGCTCGGCGGCGACCACACCATCGCGCTGCCGCTGCTGCGCGCGGTCGCCAAGAAGCACGGCCCGGTCGCCCTGCTGCACTTCGACGCGCACCTGGACACCTGGGACACCTACTTCGGCGCCGAGTACACCCACGGCACGCCGTTCCGCCGGGCCGTCGAGGAAGGCATCCTCGACACCGAGGCGCTGTCCCACGTCGGCACCCGCGGCCCGCTGTACGGCAAGCAGGACCTGACCGACGACGAGAAGATGGGCTTCGGCATCGTCACCTCGTCCGACATCTACCGCCGCGGCGCGGACGAGGTCGCCGACCAGCTGCGCCAGCGCATCGGCAACCGCCCGCTCTACATCTCCATCGACATCGACTGCCTCGACCCGGCGCACGCGCCCGGCACCGGTACGCCCGAGGCGGGCGGCATGACCTCGCGCGAACTCCTGGAGATCCTGCGCGGCCTGTCCTCGTGCAACCTGGTCTCGGCCGACGTGGTGGAGGTGGCCCCGGCGTACGACCACGCCGAGATCACCGCCGTCGCCGCCTCGCACACGGCCTACGAACTGACCACGATCATGTCCCGTCAGATCGCCGCGAGCCGCGCCTCCGGCGCGGAGCAGACCGCGAAGTGACCGCGCTGCCGGTCCCGCCACCGGGACCGGCACCGACGCGCCGGCCGGGTACGCGCGCGTAACGTCGAGCCGGATGCCCGAAGGCCCCGACGACGCGCGTACGCGCCCGCGGGCAGACGTACCGAACGACCAGACGCCGACACCAAGGACGCCACGGTGACCCACGACCACGACCTCGTCCTGCGGCCCACCGCCGCGCAGACCGAGGCCGCGCTGAACCCGCCCGCCGGGCGCAACGGCGGCGACCTCGTCGTCGAGACCCTCCAGGGCCTCGGCGCGACCACCGTCTTCGGGCTGCCCGGCCAGCACGCGCTCGGCATGTTCGACGCGCTGCGCCGCTCCGACCTGACCTACGTCGGCCTGCGCGTCGAGAACAACGCGGGCTTCGCCGCCGACGCCTACGGCCGCGTCACCGGCGAGGCCGCACCGCTGCTGCTGTCCACCGGTCCCGGCGCGCTGATGTCGCTCGCCGCGCTCCAGGAGGCCGCCGCGGCGTCGGCGCCCGTGGTGGCGATCGGCAGTCAGGTCCCGACGGCGGGGCTCGGCGGGGGACGCCACGGCTATCTGCACGAACTGCGCGACCAACAGGCGTCGTTCCGCGACATCGTGAAGTCCGTGCACGTGGTGCGCACCGCCTCGCAGATCCCTTCGGCGATCGCGGCGGCGTGGGAGTCGGCGCTGACCGCACCGCACGGACCCGTGTGGGTCGAGATCCCGCAGGACGTGCTGCTCGCCGAGACGTCCCTGCCGGTCGTCACCGCGATGGACGCCGCGCCCGAGGACGTCGTGCCGCGCCCCGAACTGACCGCCGTGGCCGCGCACCTGCTGTCCACCGCCACGCGTCCGGTGATCATCGCGGGCGGCGGCGTCGTACGCTCCGACGCGTCGGGCAAGCTGCGCGCACTCGCCGAGAGGATCGACGCGCCGGTCGTCACGACGTTCGGCGGCAAGGGCGCGTTTCCCTGGGAGCACCCGCTGTCCCTCCAGTCGTGGCTGGAGGACCGCCACACGACCGACTTCCTGGAGTCGGCCGACGTCCTGCTCGTCGTCGGCTCGGGCCTCGGCGAACTGTCCTCGAACTACCACACGTTCGCCCCGCGCGGCCGGGTGATCCAGATCGAGGCCGACCTCGGCAAGCTGGAGTCCAACCACGCCGGCCTCGGCATCCACGCGGACGCGCGCCTCGCGCTCTCCGCCCTGCTGGAGACGGTGGAGGAGCGCCGCGACCCCTCGGCGGCCGATGCCGTGCGCGAGGTGCTCGCCGCGGTCCGCGCCCGGATCGACTCCCAGGAACTGACCCTGGAGCAGCAGGTCCTGGCCTCCGTGCGCGAGGCCCTGCCGGACGACTCGCCCAGCTTCTGGGACATGACGATCCTCGCCTACTGGGCGTGGTCCGCCTTCGACGCCCGCCGGCCCAACACCATGCACTCCGCCCAGGGCGCCGGCGGCCTCGGCTACGGCTTCCCGGCGGCGCTCGGCGCGGCCGCCGCCGACCGTACCCGCCCGGTGCTCGCCGTCTCGGGCGACGGCGGAGCGATGTACTCGATCGCGGAGCTCGCCACGGCCCGCCAGTACGACCTGCCGGTCACCTGGCTGATCGTGGACGACGGCGGCTACGGCATCCTGCGCGAGTACATGTCGGACGCGTTCGGCGAGGCCACCGCGACGGAGCTGGCGCGTCCGGACTTCGTCGCCCTCGCCGAGTCCTTCGGCGTCCCGGCGACCCGGACCACCCCTGAGACGCTGTCCGACGACCTGGCCAAGGCGCTGGCCCGGCCCGGCCCCTCGGTGGTGGTGCTCCCGGCCGTGCTGCGGATGTTCGCGCCGACGCACCTGTGACCGACCCGGTCCGCCGCCCCGCCCCCGGGGCGGCGGGGCCGGGCCCGTTTCAGCCCTCCGCCGCGGTCGTGTCCGCGAACGAGTGGTGCTCGTGCGCGACCACCCAGCTGCCGTGCTCCTTGCGGAGCCCGACGGTGAGCCGCAGCCGGGTCTCCGGGTGCTCGGCGAGCTCGCTCCGGGTCCCGCAGCGCAGCAGGGCGTGCGCGAAGGCGACGTCGTCACCGACGGTGACGTCGAGGGACACGATGTCGAACGTCGCCCCCTTGGCCTGCCATTCGAAGAACGGCGGCCACGTCTCCCGGTAGGCACCGATTCCGCGGACGCCCTCGTGCGGCGGGGGCACGTCGAACATGACGATGTCGTCGGCGTGGTCCACCACGACCTGCTCCAGGTCACCCTTGCGGACGGACTCCGCCCACCGCTCGATCAAGGTCCGGATCTGCTGTTCGTCGCTGCCCATGGCACTGCTCCCGTCGACGGCCCCCGCAGATACGACTGTGCCGCGTCCCGGACCTCATCGCTCACGCCGGCGTGACGAACCCCGACTCGTACGCCGCGATGACCGCCTGCGTCCGGTCCCTCGCCCCCAGTTTGGCCAGCACGGCGCTCACATGCGTCTTGACGGTCTCCGTGCCGACGACCAGCTGCGCCGCGATCTCCGCGTTGGACATGCCCCGCGCCATCAGCCGCAGCACCGCCACCTCGCGGCCGGTCAGGGCGGCCCGTTCCATCGCCGCGCGTGCCGTCGTGCTGCCGTACTCGGCGGCCAGCGAGCGCACCGCCGCCGGGAAGAGCAGCGAATCGCCCTCCGCGACGAGCCGTACCGCGTGCACGATCTCGGCCGGGCGGGCCCGCTTGAGCAGGAAGCCGTCGGCGCCCGCGCGCAGTGCCTCGTACACGTACTCGTCGTTCTCGAACGTCGTGATCACCAGGATCTTGGGCGGGTCGGCGAGGGTCCGCAGCACCGCGCGTGTCGCCTCGATGCCGTCCAGCAGCGGCATCCGGACGTCCATCGCCACGACGTCCGGCCGCAGTTGCCGCACCAGCGGGATCACGGCCGCGCCGTCCGCCGCCTCCCCGGCCACCTCGATGTCCGGCTGAGCCTCCAGCACGGCTCGCAGCCCCGCCCGTACGAGAGGTTCGTCGTCGACAAGCAGTACGGTGATCGGCACCCGCTCAGCGTAGGCCGTCCAGCGGCAGCCCCACCCGCACCCTCCACCGCCCCTCGTGCGGGCCCGTGGTGGCCTCCCCGCCGAGCAGCGCCGCGCGTTCCCGGATGCCGCGCAGCCCGCTGCCGCGGGAGCCCGCCACGGCGGGGGCGGCGGTCCCGGAGAGGGCGCTCTGCACCTCCAGTTCGAGCCGGCCGTCCGCGACGGCGATCCGCACCCGCGTCGGCACCGGGCCCGCGTGCCGCAGGACGTTGGTGAGGGCCTCCTGGACGATGCGGTAACCCTCCCGGGACACCGGCCCCGGCACCTGCGTCAGCGGGCCGGTCACCTCGGCGTCCACCTCGGCGCCGGACGCGCGCGCCGACTCCAGCAGCCGGCCGGTGTCGGCGAGCGTCGGGCGGCTGCTCGTGGGCTGTGCGGACTCGCGGAGCACGAGCAGCACGCGCTCCAGGTCCTCCAGCGCGCTGCGCCCGGTCGCCTCGATGGCGCTCAGCGCGCGCTCGGTGAACTCCGCGTTCCCCGCTGCCCGTGCCGCGCCCGCCTGCACGACCGCCACGGTCAGCGCGTGCCCGATCGAGTCGTGCAGCTCGCGCGCGATGCGGTTGCGTTCCAGCAGTTGCTCGGTGCGCTCCTCCAGAGCGGCGAGACGCTCCGCCGCCGAGGGGCCGAGGAGCCGGCGGGCGAGGAAGGCGATCAGCTCGCCGAGCGCGACGACGCAGGCGAGGAGGAGTGCGATCGGTACGGGGACGAACAGCACGTACCACCAGTGGCCCTCGCCCGCGGGCAGGGGGACGATCGCGCCCGAGTCGGCGCCGCCGCCGGCGGCCGTCAGCGCCAGGTCGATCGAGAGGCCGATCAGGTTGACCGTGAGCAGACCGGTCAGCATGCCGAGGCCGAGCCGCAGTTCCAGCCACAAGGCGGTCCGCCACCGCTCGGCCCAGGTCGTCGACGCGGACACTGCGATGCCCGAGACGTCGTCCTTGTACCCGTACGGCGACAGCAGAAGCCGTGCCTGCAGGCCCTCGACGAGCCGCATCGCCGGGAGGAAGCCCAGCAGCCCGAGCACGATGACCGGCACGTACAGGGCATCTGTGCTGATGAACATCCAGATGCCGATGACGATCGTGCTGATGAACAGATGCAGCCAGCGGGTGTAGGTGACGCGGCGGGTCAGCGGACGCGGCAGACGGATACGGGTGACGCGGAGGGCCTGCGGACGCGGCAGGCGGATACGGGTGCCCCGGAGGGCCTGCGGATGCGGCGAGCGGAGCATGCCGCCATCGTGCCAGCGGCCCGCGCGCCGGCGTCTCCCTCGCACGGGGGAGACGCCCGCCACGGGCGGGGGAGGCCGCGGCCACCCGCGCGCGGCGAGGCTGAAGCCATGACCAGCATCGACGTCACCAACCTCACCAAGGAGTACGGCAGGACGCGGGCCGTGGACGGTCTGACGTTCAGCGTGCGGCCCGGCCGTGTCACCGGCTTCCTCGGTCCGAACGGCGCCGGGAAGTCGACCACCATGCGGCTCGTCCTCGGCCTGGACCGGCCCACCTCCGGCACCGCGACCGTCGGCGGACGCCCCTACGCGGCGCTCGACGAGCCGCTGCGGCACGTCGGCGCCCTGCTCGACGCGCAGGCCGCGGCCGGTTCCCGCACCGCACGCGACCACCTGCGCATCCTGGCCGCCGCGGGCCGGATACCGGCCCCGCGCGTGGAGCAGGTGCTGGAGCAGGCCGGGATCGCGGGCGTCGCGGACCGGCGGATCAGGACGTATTCGCTCGGCATGCGCCAGCGGCTCGGAATCGCGGCGGCGCTGCTCGGCGACCCGGCGGTGCTCGTGCTCGACGAGCCGTCCAACGGGCTCGACCCCGAGGGAATCATCTGGATCCGCGAGCTGATGCGTGAACTCGCCGGGGAGGGCAGGGCCGTCCTCGTCTCCAGCCACCTGATGAGCGAGACGGCCTCGTTCGCCGACCATCTCGTCGTCCTCGGGCGGGGCCGGCTGCTCGCCGACACGGGCATGCGCGAGTTCATCGACGCCTGGACCTCGCCCCGGGTGCGGCTGCGCACCACCGAGGGCGCACGGCTGCGCACCGCCCTGGCGGGAGCGGGGTTCACGGCCGTGGAAGGCGACGACGGCAGCTGGACCGTCGACGGCGCGCGCGTGGAGGACATCGGTCCGCTCGCGGCGCGCGAGAACGTCCCGATCCTCGAACTCGCCGGTGAGGAGGCCACGTTGGAGCAGGCGTACCTCGCGCTCACCGCCGGCGAGGCCGAGTACACCGCCACCCGCCCCGTCCCGTCCGTACAGGAGGCGTGACCCATGTCCGTCGCTCCCGCCATGAGCGTCCTGCCCGTCCTGCGTTCCGAGTGGCTGAAGATCCGCTCGGTGCGCTCCCAGTGCGTCACGCTCGCCGCCGTGTTCGCGGCGACCGTGGTGTTCTCGGCCCTGATGTGCGCGACATTCGGCGCCGAGGAGCTGTCCGAGCGCGGTTTCGACCCCGTCCGCTCGTCGTTCTTCGGCATCGACTTCGGTCAGATCGCCGCCATTTGCTTCGGCTCGCTCGCCGTCGCGGGCGAGTACCGCGGGGGCGGCATCCGCGTCTCGCTGGCGGCCGTCCCACGCCGGGGCGTCTTCTGGGCGGGGAAGATCACGGTCGTCGGGCTGCTGTCGCTCGCGGTCGGTCTGGCCACGAGCGCGGCCTGCTTCGCCCTCGGCCAGACCTTCCTCGGTGACCACGGCGTGGGCATCGGCGCGCCCGGGGCGCTGCGGGCGGTCGTGGGGTGCGGGGTCTACCTGGCCCTGATCGCCCTGTTCGCGGCCGGACTCGCCGCCCTCCTGCGCAGCGCCCCGGCGGTCATGGGCATCCTCATCCCGTTCCTGCTGATGCTGTCGTTCGTCCTCGGGGACGTGTCGCAGGGCGGCGGCTGGGTCGACTTCCTGCCCGACCGGGCCGGTCAGCAGATCCTCCTCCAGGAGCCGGACGGCCCGCTGGGCCCGTGGACCGGGACGGGAGTCCTGCTGCTGTGGGTGGCGGCGGCCCTGTGGGCGGGCGGCCGGCGGCTGATGCGCCGGGACGCGTGAGGCGCTGCCACTGCTCTCCGGTGAGGCGCTCCCCGGTCACTCCAGCAGTGCGCCGTGAGCGGCCGTGTACGCGGCCATCCGCAGGCGGTACCCCTCGTCGAACCGGCCCGGCTCCCCGTCGCCGAGGGAGCCGGGGAGGTTCCCTTTGGCAGGGAGACAGTCCGGTATGGCCCGGAACAGCTCGTCGGCAGCGCCACCGTGCGCGGGTCCCCGCCTCCGGGCCTTGACCAGATGCTCGCCCGCCTTGCCCAGCATGCCCGGCAGCCACTTCAGCGGACTGACTCGCACCTTGTCGTTCGGGCGGATGTCCTCCAGCTTCCGGTGGGCGGCACTCAGGGCCTCCAGCGCCCGAAGCGTCGCGTACAGCTGGCCGCAGAGATGACCACGGCTGGGTGGAGCGTCGGACATGTCCCCTCCCTTGGCGGGGCCCGGACGGGCCCGCCCGGACGCCGTCAGTGCCTACCCATCGCCGCGTCCGGCGAACCGGCGCCGGCTTGGGCGCCCAGTCCCTCCGGCAGACGCGGCGGGGTTCCCCGTGTCCATACGATGCGCAGGGCCGTCGCCGAGATGCGCCAGCCGTCCGCCGTCCTGACCAGGTCCGTTTCCGTGCGGCCGGCGGAGACGAAGACGTCCTCCGAGCCGTCCGCCAGGACGTGGGTGCTCAGCTGGGCTCCGCGGGCCGTGGCCCGGTCGCCGTCGATCTCGATCACGGGGTTGCCGCCCAGGTGCACGGTCCGGTCGAACAAGGCCATGGCGCGGCCGACTGTCGCCAGAACGGCGTCGCGGCCGTGGACCGTGCCCACGGGCATCTCGGCGGTGACGTCCTCGGTGTGGAAGGCGCGGGCCCACTCCTCGTCGATGACGCCCTCGTCCAGGGAGCGGAGGTAGCGGTCGAGGAGGTCGGTGATCTCGGCCCGGTCGGTCAGCGCGCGCAGCTCGTGCCGCATCTCGGTGATGTCCATGGCCGCGAGCCTGATCCCTCAAGCGCGCTTGAGGTCAAGGGCGGGGCCCGTGCGTCAGGCAGATGTGCTCGTGCCGGGATGCGACGGCCGTCGGGCCGCTCGGCGTGGAGTGCGCATTCCCCGTATCCGATCCGGTCCTAGGACCAGGGACGGGGATTTGTTGCGGAGGGATGAAATCCGCTCCGGGCGGCGTTGGTGCCTTGCGGAAGATCAGATCAATGGGATCAGCGGGATCCGAGCATCGGAACGGGGAGGCCCACGTGGCGGCGGCGGCTCGAAAAGAGGACGGCTGGGCGCGGCGGCTGGCCGGTTACGCCTGGCGTTACCGGCGCAACGTGGTGCTCGCGCTCGGGTCCTCGCTCGGCGGCATGGCCGTCATGGCCGTCGTACCGCTCATCACCAAGGTCGTCATCGACGACGTCATCGGTGCGAAGACGCGCTCCCTCGCCATGTGGACCGGTCTGCTGATCGCCGCCGCCGTGGCCGTGTACGTCCTCACCTACATCCGCCGCTACTACGGCGGCCGGCTCGCGCTCGACGTCCAGCACGACCTGCGCACCGAGATGTACGGCACGATCACCCGGCTCGACGGGCGGCGTCAGGACGAGCTGTCGACCGGTCAGGTCGTCGGACGGGCGACCAGCGACCTGCAGCTCATCCAGGGCCTGCTCTTCATGCTGCCGATGACCATCGGCAACTTCCTGCTGTTCGCGATCTCGCTGGGCATCATGGCGTGGCTGTCGCTGCCGCTCACCCTGATCGCCCTCGCCGTCGCCCCCGCCCTGTGGATCATCGCCAAGCGCAGCCGCACCCGGCTGCACCCGGCCACCTGGTACGCGCAGAGCCAGGCCGGTGCCGTCGCCGGAGTCGTCGACGGGGCCGTGTCGGGCGTGCGGGTCGTGAAGGGGTTCGGGCAGGAGGACCAGGAGACCGGGAAGCTGCGTGAGGTCAGCCGCAGGCTCTTCGCGGGCAGGCTGCGGACCATCCGGCTGAACGCGCGGTACACGCCCGCCCTGCAGGCCGTCCCGGCGCTCGGGCAGGTCGCCATGCTCACACTCGGCGGCTGGCTGGCGACGAAGGGCGAGATCACGCTCGGCACGTTCGTCGCCTTCTCGACCTACCTCGCGCAGCTCGTCGGGCCGGTCCGCATGCTGGCCATGGTGCTCACCGTCGGCCAGCAGGCGCGCGCCGGTGTGGAGCGGGTGCTGGAGCTCATCGACACCGAGCCGTCCCTGCGCGACGGCACCAAGGAGCTCCCCGCGGACGCGGCGGCGAGCGTCGAGTTCGACGACGTGAGCTTCGCGTACGCCGACGGCAGGCCGGTCCTGGACGGCTTCTCGCTGGAGATCCGCCCCGGCGAGACCGTCGCGGTCGTCGGCGCGTCCGGCAGCGGCAAGTCCACCGTCTCGCTCCTGCTGCCGCGCTTCTACGACGCCACCCGCGGCGCCGTCCTCGTCGGCGGCCACGACGTGCGCGAGCTGACCTTCGAGTCGCTGCGCGCCGCCATCGGGCTGGTGCCCGAGGACAGCTTCCTGTTCTCCGACACCGTCCGCGCGAACATCGCGTACGGGAAGCCGGACGCGACCTGGGACGAGATCGACCGGGCCGCGCGCGCCGCCCAGGCCGACCGGTTCATCGCCGAGCTGCCCGACGGCTACGACACCAAGGTCGGCGAGCACGGACTGACTCTCTCGGGCGGGCAGCGCCAGCGGATCGCGCTGGCCCGCGCGATCCTCACCGACCCGCGCCTGCTCCTCCTCGACGACGCCACCTCCGCCGTCGACGCCCGCGTGGAGCACGAGATCCACGAGGCGCTGCGGCAGGTGATGGTCGGCCGTACGACGCTCCTCATCGCCCACCGCCGTTCCACCCTCAACCTCGCCGACCGGATCGCCGTCCTGGACAAGGGCCGGCTCGCCGACATCGGCACGCACGACGAGCTCCAGCAGCGCTCCGCGCTGTACCGGCGGCTGCTGACCGACCCGGACGAGCTCGGCGGCGTCTCGCCCGGCCATGTGCTCCCGCGGTCCGCGCCCGAGCCGGACGAGGACCGCACCGTGCGGGACGAACTGGACGCGGAGTTCGACGCCGAGCGCGGAATCACCCCGAGGCTGTGGGTGCGCGACGAGCGGTCCGAGGAGGCCAGGGCGGCCAAGGACGACGCGAGCGCCACCCCCGAACTGCTGGCCCAGGTCGAGGCCCTGCCGCCCGCCACGGGCACCCCCGACATCGACGAGGCACGGGCGGTGCGGCCCGAACCGGCCGACGCCCGCGCCGGGGAGGGCGGCAGGCTCCGCGGGATCCTGCGCGGCTTCGGCCTGCCCCTGCTGGTCAGCCTGCTGCTCGTCGCCGTCGACGCGGGCATGGGCCTGCTGCTGCCCGTGCTGATCCGGCACGGCATCGACGAGGGCGTGGAACAGGTCTCGCTCGGCGCCGTATGGGCGGCGTCCCTCCTCGCGCTCGGCACCGTCCTTGTCCAGTGGGCCGCCCAGACCGGCGAGATCCGCAAGACGGGGCGCACCGGCGAGCGGGTGCTGTACGCGCTGCGCCTGAAGATCTTCGCCCAGCTCCAGCGGCTCGGCCTCGACTACTACGAGCGCGAGCTGACCGGCCGGATCATGACCCGGATGACGACGGACGTGGACGCCCTCTCCACGTTCCTCCAGACGGGACTGGTCACCGCGTTCGTCTCGGTGGTGACCTTCTTCGGCATCATGGTCGCGCTCGTCGTCATCGACGTGCAGCTGGCGCTGGTCGTGTTCGCCACCCTGCCGGTCCTCGTCGTCGGCACGTACTTCTTCCGCCGCAAGAGCGTGAAGGCGTACGAGCTGGCCCGCGAGCGCATCAGCGTCGTCAACGCCGACCTCCAGGAGTCCGTGTCCGGGCTGCGGATCGTGCAGGCGTTCCGGCGCGAGCGCGACGGCGTGGCCGACTTCACGGCCCGCAGCGACAGCTACCGCGAGGCCCGCGTGCGCGGCCAGTGGCTGATCTCCGTCTACTTCCCCTTCGTCCAGCTGCTGTCGTCGGTGGCGGCCGCGGCCGTGCTGATCGTCGGCGCGGGCCGGGTGGAGGCCGGCACCCTCACCACGGGTGCGCTCGTCGCCTACCTGCTGTACATCGACCTCTTCTTCGCGCCCGTGCAGCAGCTCTCCCAGGTCTTCGACGGCTACCAGCAGGCCACCGTGTCGCTGGGCCGGGTGCAGGAGCTGCTGCGGGAGCCGACGTCGACGGCCACCGCGCAGCGGCCGCGCGAGGTGCGGGAGCTGAGCGGCGACATCGCCTTCGAGAACGTGTCGTTCGCCTACGGTTCCGGCGACACGGAGGAGGAGGCGCTGACCGGCGTCGATCTGCGCATTCCGGCCGGGCAGACCGTCGCGTTCGTCGGTGAGACCGGCGCGGGCAAGTCCACGCTGGTGAAGCTGGTGGCCCGGTTCTACGACCCGACCGGCGGCCGGATCACCGTCACTCTCAAGGACGCTTCCCCCGACGGGGGTTCCGGCCGGGCCGAAGGTTCCGGGGGAGCGTACGACCTGCGCGAGCTGGACCTGACCGCCTACCGGCACCGGCTCGGCGTCGTCCCCCAAGAGGCGTACCTCTTCTCCGGCACGGTCCGCGACGCCATCGCCTACGGCCGTCCCGGCGCGAGCGACGCCGAGGTGGAGGCCGCGGCCCGGGCCGTCGGCGCGCACGACATGATCGCCACCCTCGACGGCGGGTACCTCCACGAGGTCTCCGAGCGCGGGCGCAACCTCTCGGCCGGACAGCGCCAGCTGATCGCCCTCGCCCGCGCCGAACTCGTCGACCCCGACGTGCTGCTGCTCGACGAGGCGACCGCCGCGCTGGACCTGGCGACCGAGGCCCAGGTCAACCAGGCCACGGACCGGCTGGCCGGCCGGCGCACCACGCTGGTGGTGGCGCACCGGCTCACCACCGCGGCCCGCGCCGACCGGGTCGTGGTGATGGACCACGGACGCGTCGCCGAGGACGGCACACACGACGAACTCCTCGCGCGGGGCGGCCGGTACGCGGCCCTGTGGCGCACCTTCATAGGGGAGGACGAGCCCGCGGCCGTGTGACGGGCGTCGCCGTGGTGGGCGCCGCCGAGGGGGCCGTGCGCGGGTGGACCGCGCGAAGCCCGGACGCGGCGGCGCAACCCATCGCCCGCTGTGTGCGTCGTACGCGTGTACGGAGCAGTGGCAGTGGGGAGCGGACGTGGTCGACGGGGTGGGGAACACGCACACGGGGCGGGCGATCCGGGCACTCTGCCGGACGCTCGCCGTTCTGACGGCCGCGGCCGCCCTGGCGCTGACGGGCCCCGGCCTCCAGCGCGCGGAGGCCGCGGCGCCGTGCGCCGGGCGCCTGGCGAAGTCCGTCTCCTTCACCACCGGGGAGCTGAGGGTCTATCAGAGCGGGCAGCAGGTCTGCGCCGTCACCCTCGCCAGGAACCCCGGCGCCAGGCGGCCCATGTCGGTCTCCCTCCAGGTGCGCGGCAGGCATGCGGAGACGGACAGCGGGCGGTTCACGCGCCAGGCGGGGCCGGTCACCGTGCAGCCGCGCGGCCGGTGCGTGAAGGCCACCGGTTCGGTCTCCGGCACCTCCCGCTCGACCGGCTGGATCCTGTGCTGAGCGCATCCTAGGTCCTGTCCGGTCGATCAGGCCGGATCAGTGAGTGGGGGTCCCCCCACGCCCGCAGGGCGTAGGGGGAGGGTCTGGTGCGTGCAGATGCCAGGCGGAGGTGGGGGTACCTCCCACGCCGGAGGCGTAGGGGGAGGAGCCTCCCCCGTTGCCCGAAGGGCTACGGGGGACATTGGCGACCGACGACAACGCAGCGTGGGGGTACCTCCCGTGCCCGAAGGGCTACGGGGGAGTGCGTGCCAGGGCACGCGAGCCCGGCAAGATCGACCGGACAGGGCCTAGACGGCCGGCCGGTAGCCAACTGGGGGTGGCGGGCGCGCCGTTGGCCCCGCTAGGTTCACCCGCGACCGTTTGATCTCAAGAGGAGATCTCCAGGGGAGGGTGAATGCGCAAGGCGCTCAGATGGCTGCTGTCGCTCGTTGTGCTCATAGGCACTGTGAGCGCGGCCGGAGCGACGGCCGGTGCGGCTACCGCCGCCGAGCCGACGGCCGGCACGGACATCAAGGACCGGATCCTGGCGATTCCGGGCATGAGTCTCATCGAGGAGAAGCCGTACCCGGGTTACCGGTTCTTCGTCCTCAACTACACACAGCCGGTCGACCACCGGCACCCGGACAAGGGCACCTTCAAGCAGCGGATCACCCTGCTGCATAAGGACACGAGCCGCCCCACCGTCTTCTTCACCTCCGGCTACAACGTGTCCACCACGCCGCGCCGCAGTGAGCCGACGACCATCATCGACGGCAACCAGGTCTCCCTGGAGTACCGCTTCTTCACGCCGTCGCGGCCCGCTCCCGCCGACTGGTCGAAACTGGACATCTGGCAGGCCGCCAGCGACCAGCACCGGGTCTTCGGCGCACTGAAGAAGATCTACACCAAGAAGTGGCTGTCCACCGGCGGCTCCAAGGGCGGCATGACCGCCACGTACTACGAGCGCCACTACCCGCGCGACATGGACGGTGTCGTCGCCTACGTCGCGCCCAACGACGTGGTCAACAACGAGGACAGCGCCTACGACCGCTTCTTCGAGAACGTCGGCACCAAGGAGTGCCGCGACAGGCTGAACGCGGTGCAGCGCGAGGCGCTGGTGCGCCGTGAGCCGCTGGAGACCATGTACGAGAAGTACGCGGCGGACAACAAGCTCACGTTCGACACGGTCGGCAGCCTCGACCGCGCCTACGAGGCGACCGTCCTCGACTACGTGTGGGCGTTCTGGCAGTACAGCCTGCTCGCCGACTGCGACGCGATCCCTGCCGCGGCCACCGCCACGGACCAGCAGATCTGGGACAGCATCGACGGGATCTCGGGCTTCTCCGCCTATGCGGACCAGGGTCTTTCCACCTACACGCCGTACTACTACCAGGCGGGCACCGAGCTCGGCTCGCCCGACATCCAGCAGCCGCACCTGGCCGGCCTGAGCCGCTACGGCTACCAGCCGCCGCGGAACTTCGTGCCGCGCGACATCCCGATGCGGTTCGAGCCCTGGGTGATGAAGGACGTCGACCGCTGGGTGCGTCACAACGCCCACCGGATGATGTTCGTCAACGGCCAGAACGACCCGTGGAGCGCGGAGCCGTTCCGTCTGGGCGCGGGCGCGCGTGACAGTTACGTCTACACCGCGCCGGGTGCCAACCACGGTGCGAGCGTCGCCCGTCTCGCAGCTGACGAGAAGGCGAAGGCCACCGCCACCATCCTGACGTGGGCGGGCGTCGCCCCGGCCGCCGTCCAGGAGGACCCGGCGAAGGCCAGGCCGCTCGCGAAGGCGGACGCCACGCTCGACAAGCGGGACACGGAGCGCACCCTGCGTCCGTGACATCCGTACAGCAGGAGGGGCTGTGTCCGCGGTACGGCGGACACAGCCCCTTCGCACGTCAGCTGTACGACAGCCCGTGGCCGATCGGGAACAGCACCCGCGCCGGGTCGTCGGCGCGCTGCACCGGAACCGGCAGCCTGCCCTGCGGTTCGGCCGCGCCCGCGATCACCCGGGCGGCGGCGCGCAGTTCGACGTCGGTCCACGAGTAGCTCGCAAGCGCCGCCTTCACCCCGCTCAGCCGGGCGATGTCGTACGGATTGCGGATGGCGAGCGCGACGACCGGCACCCCCGTGGCGACCAGCCGGTCCACCAGCGTGCGCTGCGAACTGGTCGCCGAGACGTTGTAGGTGCCCACGACGACGACGTCCTTGTCCTGCGCCGCGGCCGCCGCCTCGGCGATCTTCGCGCTGCTGGGCGCCGTGCCGGTGGACAGGGCGCTCGCCCGGAAGCCCAGCTCGGTGAAGGCGTTCGCCAGCACGGACGTCGGCGGGCCGGTCGTGCCGCTGGGAGAGGCCAGGTCGGCGCCGACGACCAGCAGGTTCGGGGAACTGCGGCGGCTGAGCGGCAGCAGCCCGTCCGGGTTGGTCAGCAGGGTGGTGGTGCCCTCGGCGATCCGGTCGGCGGCGGCCAGGTGCGGAGCGGTGCCGACGGCGAGGTCCACGCCCCGGTGGGAGACGAACGGGTCGCGGAACAGCCCGAGTTTCTCCTTCAGCAGCAGAATCCGCAGGATCGATTCCTCGATGCGGGCGACGCTGACCTCGCCGCTCTTGACCGCGCTCAGCACCCCGTGCCACGCGACCGCCAGATCCGGCGGGTTGAGCAGCTGGTCCACGCCCGCGAGCAGGGCGAGCACCGGCACCCGGTGGTCGCCGTACTTCTCCCGTACGCCCTGCATGTTGAGCGCGTCCGTCACCACCACGCCGTCGTAGCCGAGTTCCTCGCGCAGGATGCCGGTGAGGATCGGGCGGGAGAGCGTGGCCGGGTCGTTGCTCGGGTCCAGCGCGGGGAACTGGATGTGCGCCGTCATGATCGAGTCGATCCCGGCGTCGATCGCCGCCCGGAAGGGCGGCGCGTCGATCCGCTCCCACTCCTCGCGGGTGTGGGTGATGACCGGGATGCCGGTGTGGCTGTCCACCGTGGTGTCCCCGTGACCGGGGAAGTGCTTGGCCGTCGCCGCGATGCCCGCGGCCTGGTAACCCGTCACCTGGGCGGCGGCCATCCGGGCGACGGCGGCCGGGTCGGCGCCGAACGACCGGACGCCGATGACCGGGTTGGCCGGGTTCACGTTCACATCGGCGTCGGGCGCGTAGTTCTGCACGATGCCCATCGCGGCGAGCTCGGTCCCGGCGATGTGCGCGGCGGTGCGGGCCGCGGACCGCGAGCCCCCGGCCCCGAGCGCCATCGCGCCAGGCATCAGCGTGGCCGGCTTGCCGACACGGGCCACTATCCCGTGCTCCTGGTCGGTGGAGATCAGCAGCGGCACGGGCGTGGGCTGGGCGAGCCCGGCGCGCTGGATCCCGTTCGACAGGTCCGCGATCTGGTGCGGGTCACGGGTGTTGTGCGCCCAGACGAAGTAGATGATGCCGCCGACGTGGTACCGGGCGACGAGCTCGGCGGCCGTGCGGACGCCGATCTCCTTCAGGTTCGCGTCGATGTCGGCCTGGTCGGGCGAGGTGGCGGAGTGCCCGTAGACCCGCATCACGAAGAGCTGGCCGACCTTCTCCTCCAGGCTCATCCGGGAGATGAGCCGCTTGAGGCGGTCACGGGTGCCGCGGGCGGCGGGCGACGCGGCGGCGGGCGACATGGTCGCGACCGCCCCGGCGGCGACCGCGGTCGCGGTGAGAAGGGTGCGTCTGGAGAGGTTCCGGTCGTGCACTGGTGCTCCTTCCGGCCTTGCAGAGCAGGGGAGTTGCACAAGGGAGGTTGAAGGAAACTGCCAAGGTGCCACGGATATCCGGAAAGTAACTGCCAGGTCAAGGCCCCGCGCAGAACCGGCACGAATGGCCGCCCGGTCCGGCCGTGATCGAGGGCGGCCGGGAGGCTCCGGTGGCCTCTTACGCCCGGTCGGCGACCTGCGGCCACAGCCGCTGCAGCGTGCGGACCGTCTCCGTGATCGCCGGCCGTCTGGCCGCCCCCGCACGCCACAGCGCGCGCAGCCGCCGGCTCGGCGCCGGATCCAGTCCGACGACCGTGACCTCGGGCGGCAGCGGCCCGCGGCCCAGCCGGGGGACCAGCGAGATGCCCAGCCCGGCGGAGACCAGGGCGACTTGCGTGTGGTACTCCTCGGCCTGGTGGGCGACCAGCGGCTCGTGGCCCGCCGCCCGCAGGGTGCGCATGAGCCAGTCGTGGCAGACCGTGCCCGGCGGCTGCATGATCCACCGTTCGCCGCCCAGCTCCTCCCGCCGGACGCACTTCTCGGCGGCCATCGGGTGGTCCGCCGGAACCAGCAGGTCGCACAGGTCGTCGCCGATCACGGCCTGCTCCACGCCGGGCGGGGCCGGCATGGGCGCGATGTCCCAGTCGTGCACCACGGCCAGGTCGATCGCACCGCGGGCGACGAGGTCGATCGACACATGCGGGTCCATCTCCTGGAGGCGGGCGTCGAGGGAGGGGTGCCGGCGGGAGAGATCGGCGAGTACGAGGGGCATCAGGCCGCGCGCCGCGCTGGCGAAACAGGCGACCGCGAGCCGCCCGGACGGCACGCCGCGCCGCTCCTCGAGACGTACCTCGGCCTCCTCGACGATGGACAGCAACTGATGAGCCGTCGCGGCGAGTTGTTGTGCCTCGTCGGTCAGCCGTACGCCGCGGCCCTGTCGCTCCAACAGCGTCGTGCGGGTCTCCCGCTCCAGTTTGGCGATCTGCTGGGAGACGGCGGAGGGCGTGTAGCCGAGAGCGGCGGCAGCGGCGCCGACCGTGCCGTGGACGGAGACGGCGTGCAGAGCGCGCAGCCGGCCGAGATCGAGCACGTCCGCATCCTTTCGTTCAGCAGTGCTTCATCCAACCATGAAGGAATCCGAGCTGGTGCTACATGTTCCCTGACGGAGATGCTCGATGCCATGCGTCCCGTTCGCGTCATGCCACCCGCTCACATCGCCCTCGCCGCCCTGGTCGCCGCCGTCTGGGGCGTCAACTTCGTCGTCATCGAGATCGGCCTCGACCACTTCCCGCCGCTGCTCTTCTCCGCCCTGCGATTCCTCGCGGCGGCCCTGCCCGCGGTCTTCTTCGTCGGCCGCCCCAAGGTCGCCTGGAAGTGGATCGTCGGGGTCGGTCTGGTGCTGGGCGTCGCCAAGTTCGGCCTGCTCTTCACGGGCATGGACCAGGGGGCGCCCGCCGGCCTGTCGTCCCTGATCCTCCAGGTGCAGGCGGTCTTCACCGCCCTGTTCGCCTTCGTGGCCCTCGGCGAACGGCCGGGGCGCGTACGGGCCCTCGGCATGGCCGTGGCCCTCGCCGGCATCGGGGTCGCGGCGGTCGACGAGGGCATGTCGGGTCCGCTGCTGGGCTTCCTGCTGTGCATCGCCGCGGCGGCCTGCTGGGGCGTCTCCAACGTCATGACCCGCAAGGCGTCCCCGCCCGACGCCCTGAACTTCATGGTGTGGGTGAGCCTCGTCCCGATCCTCCCCCTGCTCGGCCTGTCCCTGCTCACCGAGGGCGTGGACCGGGACATGGCGGCCCTTCGCTCGCTCGACTGGACGGGCGCGGGCGTCGTCGTCTACGTCGCCTGGATCACCACGATCTTCGGCTTCGGCGCCTGGGGATTCCTGATGCGCCATCATCCGGCCTCCTCTGTCGCTCCGTTCTCCCTGCTGGTCCCGGTGTTCGGCATGTCGTCGGCCGCCCTGTTCCTCGACGAGTCGATCAGCCCCCTGCGCTGGTGCGCGGCGGCGCTGCTGGTGGGCGGAGTGGCGCTGACGTCGCTGTCCGGCGGCCGCAAGGCCGGGGACGTGGCGGCGGTGGAGTCGAGGGAGGCGGTGACGGGCGCGCGGACCTGACGACCTCGGGGCACGCATCGACAGCCCGGCGCCCCCTCAGACCAGCCCCGCCAGATGCTCCCGGCCCGCAGCCAGCAGTCCCGGCAACTCCGCCGCCCCCTCGTACCAGCGCTTCTCGTACTCCCAGCACACCCAGCCGTCCGGGTCCGCCAAGGACAGGCACTCGGCGAGCGGCAGCAGGCCGGCGCCGAGCGGGAGCGGTGTCAGATCGTCCCGCGAGGCCACGTCCTTGACCTGGAGGTAGCCGAGGAACGGGCTCAGGCTGGCATGCGTGGTCCGAGGGGCCTCACCGCCGAGCCACGGGTGCATCACGTCCCACAACGCGCCCGCGTGCTTGTGGCCGACGGTGCCGAGGACGCGTGAGACATCGGCGCCCGTGCGGTGCGAGTCGTGCGTCTCCAGCAGGATCCGCACACCCGTGCTCGCCGCGGTCTCCGCGGCCGCGCCCAGCCGCCGCGCCGCGATCGCGTCGGCCTCCGACGGGCCCTGGTCGCCGCCGCCGGGGAAGACGCGGACGAACGCGGCCCCCAGGTCGCCGGCCAGGCGGACCAACCGGTCCAGCTCCTGAAGGACGGGACCGTCGTCCCCCGCCGCGGCGACCCGCGCATACCCGGCGACCGTGAGGATCTCGACACCCGCTCGCTCGAACTCCTTCACCACCGCCTGCCGTTCGGGCGTCGTCAGGCCCAGGTGCACCGGCTCCTCGGGGTGCGTGCGCAACTCCACGCCCTGGTAGCCGGTCCCGGCGGCGAGCGCGGCCACGTCCGCGACGGGCATGCCGGGCACGCCGAGGGTCGAGAAGGCGAACTTCATGGGGTCGGTCCTTCCTGCAGGGGCGGTGAGTGCAGGGGCAGCCGCCAGTCCTGGCCGACCAGCTGCGCCCCGTACGAGCGATGCGGTTTCTCGGCGACGAGCGTGAAGCCGGTCCGCTCGTATATCCGGCGGGCGCTGTCCAGTACGTCGTTCGTCCACAACACCATGTCCCGATATCCCGCCTGGCGCGCGAAATCCACGGCCGTGCGCACCAGCCGGTCGCCCAGACCGTGCCCGCGGGCCTCCGGCTCGACGAGCAGCAGGCGCAGCCGCGCGGTGGCCGGGGCGTCGTCCCGTACGCACATCACGGAACCCACCGGACGGCCGTCCAGCTCGGCTATCCACACCCGCTCCCGGCTCGGGTCGTGGTCCTGCGCGAAGTCGGCGACGATCCTCGCGACAAGGCCCTCGAACTCGGTGTTCCACCCGTACTCCGCGGCGTACAGCGCGCCGTGGCGCTGCACGATCCATCCCAGGTCGCCCGGGCCGGGCTCACGGAGCACAGGCTCCCGGTCGCTGTCGGGGCGGGCCTCCGCCAGCACCTCGCGCACGGTCCGCATCGCCTCGGCGAGCCGCTCCCGCTCCGGCTCCGGCACCCCGTCCAGCAGCGCCCCGACGGCCCGCCGGGACCGCTCGTCCAGCAGGGCCGCGGCCTCCCGCCCGCGCGTGGTGAGCGTGATCCTCTGCCGCCGCGGATCGACCTCGGACGGCGCCCGCTCGACGAGCTCGTCCCGCTCGAACTTGCCGAGCAGCCGGCTCAGATACCCCGCGTCGAGCGACAACTGCGCCCGGAGATCGGCGGCGTCGGTGCGAGGACTGTGGGCGAGCTCGTACAGCACGCGGGACTCGGTGAGCGTGTACGGCGTGTAGAGGTGCTTGCCGTAGTCGAGGGCACCGATGACGTTGGTGTAGAAGCGGTTGAAGGCGCGGATTTCGTGGACGGACATGGCGGCCCCCAGAGGCATACCGTTGACAGAGTCAAAGGTATGCCGACGCCGTCGCCGGCCGCAAGATGCTGCGGGCGGTGCGGACGGGGCGCGCGAGTCACCCACCGGCTCGCACCCACGGAGCGTGCGCCCCGCCCCCACCTCGCCCCCGACCCCCCGCGCACCCGCCCTCAGCCCTCCTCCGCCGTCCGCCCAGCGCCCCCGCCGCGGCCCGGGCGGGCCGTCGACTCGCGCACCATCAGCTCCGCCGCGATCGTCGCGATACCCCCCGGCGGCGGCGCCTCGTTCCCCATCGCCAGCCGCCCCGCCCGCGCCCCCGCCTCGAACAGCGGCAGTCGCACCGTCGTCAGCGCCGGCACCGCGTCGATCGAGAACGGCAGGTCGTCGAAGCCCGCCACCGAGATGTCGTCCGGGATGCGCAGCCCCTGGTCGCGCAGCGCCGCGCAGGCACCGAGTGCCACCGTGTCGTTCGCGGCCACGACGGCCGTCAAGCCGGGGTCGCGCCGCAGCAGTTCGAGCGTCGCGTCGTAGCCCGAGCGCCGGTCGTACGGCCCGTGCACCGTCAGCCGCTCCTGTTCCCCGTCCCCGCCCGTCAGCCCGGCCGCGGCCAGCGCCGCCCGGTGGCCCTCCAGCCGGTGCCGGGTCGTCGTACGCTCCACGGGCCCGGCGACGTAACCGATCCGCCGGTGCCCGAGCGAGATCAGGTGCTCGGTCAGGCGCCGCCCGCCGCCGCGGTTGTCGAAGGCCAGCGACGCCAGGACGGCGTCGCTGCCGGGCAGCGGGGGCCGCCCGCAGAGCACCACCCGTGTCCCGGCGTCTGCGAGCTTCGTCAGCTTGGCGCTCATCGCCGCGATGTGCTCGGGGTCCTCGATCGCGCCGCCGGTCAGCACCACGGCCGCGGCCCGCTGGCGCTGGAGCAGGGTCAGGTAGGTCAGCTCGCGTTCCGGGGAGCCGCCGGTGTTGCAGACCACGGCCAGTTTCTCGCCGCCGGCGCGCCCCGAACCCTCCTGCCCGCCGATCTCGGTCTGGGCGGCCCCGGCCATGATCCCGAAGAAGGGGTCGGCGATGTCGTTGACCAGGATGCCGACCAGGTCGGAGGTCGCGGCGGCGAGCGAGCTCGCGGGGCCGTTCAGGACGTAGTCGAGTTCGTCGACCGCGCGCAGCACCCGTTCGCGGGTCGATGCGGCGACCGGGTAGTTGCCGTTCAACACGCGGGAGACGGTCGCCGGGGACACCCGGGCGCGGGCCGCCACATCCGCCAGGGTGACTGTCATCGCTTTCCTCCGCAGGAGATGAACCGGCCCCCCTTGTCCGGGCCGCTGTCGGCAGGCTAGCTTCATACCGCGTAGAAAGCGCTTGCTATTCTCATATCGAGGGATCTCGGGAAAACCGAGGGGAACATGGAGGTACCTTCGTGACACGCAGGACAGTGCGGATCGCCATGAACGGCGTCACGGGACGGATGGGCTACCGCCAGCACCTGGTCCGTTCCCTCCTCGCGATCCGCGAACAGGGCGGTCTCGACCTCGGAGACGGTGACGTCCTGTGGCCCGAGCCCGTCCTCGTCGGCCGCCGCGAACACGCGCTGCGCGCCATCGCCGACCGGCACGGACTGACGGAGATCTCCACCGACCTCGACGCCGTGCTCGCGGACGACACGATCGACGTCTACTTCGACGCCCAGGTCACCTCCGCCCGCGTCGAGGCGCTGAAGAAGGCCGTCGCCGCCGGCAAGCACCTCTACACCGAGAAGCCCACCGCCACCGACCTCGCGGGCGCCCTCGAACTGGCCCGCCTCGCGGCTGCCGCGGGGATCAAGCACGGCGTGGTGCAGGACAAGATCTTCCTGCCGGGTCTGCTCAAGCTGAAGCGCCTGATCGACGGCGGCTTCTTCGGCGAGATCCTGTCCGTGCGCGGGGAGTTCGGCTACTGGGTCTTCGAGGGCGACTGGCAGGAGGCGCAGCGGCCGTCGTGGAACTACCGCGCGGAGGACGGCGGCGGCATCGTCGTCGACATGTTCCCGCACTGGGAGTACGTGCTCCACGAGCTGTTCGGCCGCGTCACCTCCGTCACCGCGCAGGTCGCCACACATGTCCCGCGCCGCTGGGACGAGGACGGCAAGCCGTACGAGGCGACCGCCGACGACGCCGCGTACGGCATCTTCCGGCTGGAGGGCGGCGCGATCGCCCAGATCAACTCCTCCTGGACGGTCCGGGTCAACCGCGACGAGCTGGTCGAGTTCCAGGTCGACGGCACCCACGGCTCGGCGGTCGCGGGCCTGCGCAACTGCCGCGTCCAGCACCGTTCCGCCACGCCCAAGCCGGTGTGGAACCCTGACCTGCCCGTCACCGAGTCCTTCCGCGACCAGTGGCAGGAGATTCCGGACAACGCGGAGTTCGACAACGGCTTCAAGGCCCAGTGGGAGCTGTTCCTGCGCCATGTCGCGCTGGACGAGCCGTACCACTGGGACCTGATGGCCGGCGCGCGCGGCGTGCAGCTGGCCGAGCTGGGCCTGCGCTCGTCCGCGGAGGGGCGTCGCCTCGACGTGCCGGAGCTGTCGCTGTGACGATCCACCTCCCGAACCCGGACGGCACGGTCCGCGCGTACGACCCCCGGACCGAGCCGCTGAGCTTCACGCCCGGCGTGCCGCTCACCTCCCGTACGGTCTTCTCCGCCGCCCATGTGGTGGCCGACCCGTACGCCGACACCACGCCCGACTCGCCCGCTGCCGTCGACTGGGACGCGACCCTCGCCTTCCGCCGCCACCTGTGGTCGCACGGGCTGGGCGTCGCGGAGGCGATGGACACCGCGCAGCGCGGGATGGGCCTGGACTGGGCGGGTGCGGCGGAGCTGATCCGCCGCTCGGCGGCCGAGGCGAAGGCGGTCGGCGGCAGGATCGCCTGCGGCGTCGGCACCGACCAGCTGACCGGGCCCGCCTCGCTGGACGAGGTGCGCGCGGCGTACGAGGAGCAGCTCGCCCTCGTCGAGTCCACCGGCGCGCAGGCGATCCTCATGGCCTCGCGCGCCCTCGCGGCAGCGGCCCGCACCCCGGACGACTACCTCGCGGTCTACTCCCACCTGCTGCGCCAGGCGTCGGAACCGGTGATCCTGCACTGGCTGGGCCCGATGTTCGACCCGGCGCTGGAGGGCTACTGGGGCTCGTCCGACCTCGACACGGCGACCTCCGTGTTCCTCGACGTCATCGTGGCCCACCCCGACAAGGTGGACGGCATCAAGGTCTCGCTGCTCGACGCTGAGAGGGAGGTCGACCTGCGCCGCCGCCTGCCGCAGGGCGTGCGCTGCTACACGGGTGACGACTTCAACTACCCGGAGCTCATCGCGGGAGAGGGGCCCTCGGCGGGAGGACGCTTCAGCCACGCGCTGCTCGGCATCTTCGACCCGCTGGGCCCGCTGGCCGCGGAGGCGGTACGGGTCCTGGACACCGGGGACGTGGGCGGGTTCCGCAAGCTCCTCGACCCCACGGTCGACCTGTCCCGCCACCTCTTCCAGGCGCCCACCCGCTTCTACAAGACGGGCGTGGTGTTCCTCGCGTGGCTCTCCGGCCACCAGTCGCACTTCTCGATGGTCGGCGGCCTGCAGTCCGCGCGTTCGCTGCCCCATCTGGCACGGGCGTACGAACTGGCCGACGGCCTCGGCCTGTTCCCGGACCCGGCGCTGGCGGAGTCCCGTATGACGTCCCTGCTCTCGGTCCACGGAGTCCCGCAGTGAACGCTCTGTCCCGCTTCAGCATCAACCAGATGACGGTGAAGCAGCTGACGCTCCCGGCCCTCGTCGACGCCTGCGCCCGCCTGGGCGTCCCGGCGGTCGGCCTGTGGCGCGAACCGGTCGCGGAGTACGGCCTGGACGCGGCGGCGAAGCTCGTACGGGACGCGGGCCTGACGGTCACGTCCCTGTGCCGCGGCGGCTTCCTGACCGCCCTCGACCCGGCCGGGCGCGCCCGCGCGCTGGACGACAACCGCGCGGCGATCGACGAGGCGGCCACCCTGGGCACGGACACGCTGGTCCTGGTCTCGGGCGGCCTGCCGGCGGGCAGCCGCGATCTGGTTGCCGCACGCGAACGCATCGCGGACGCGCTGACGGTGCTGGCCCCCTACGCGGGGGAGCGGGGCGTCCGCCTGGCGATCGAACCGCTGCACCCGATGTACGCGGCGGACCGCTGCGTGGTCTCGACCCTGGACCAGGCCCTCGACCTGGCGGAACGCTTCCCGTCGTCCCAGGTGGGCGTGGTCGTGGACACGTACCACATCTGGTGGGACGACCGGGCCCCCGCGGCGGTCGCCCGCGCGGGCGCGCAGGGCCGCATCCACTCCTTCCAGCTCGCGGACTGGACGACCCCGCTCCCGGCGGGCGTCCTGACGGGCCGGGGCCAACTGGGCGACGGGGCCGTCGACATGCGGGAGTGGCGCGAGCGGGTGGAGGCAGCGGGCTGGACGGGCTTCATCGAGGTGGAGCTGTTCAACGACGGGCTGTGGGCGCGGGACGGGGTGGACGTGCTGGGGGAGACGGCGAAGAGGTTCGCGGGGGAGGTGTTCTGAGCGCACCGGCCGGTGCGCGCCCGGCCGGGCCGCGGCGGCAGGGCCGCAGCGATCCGGTACGGGCGCGGTGCACGGGGGTGCGGACGAGGTCGGGCGCGGGAGAACGCCCACGGGCAGGCCGGATCCGCACTCGCCAGGAAGACCACTCGCTGACGTTTCTTGAAGCTTCGAGCATGGAAACGCGCAGTTTTTTGCAGCACGCCTGTTGACTGCTGCTCGCTCCTGCCGATTGGATGCGCACCATCCCGATGCGCCATCCCTTCGCGAATTCCGGAGCGTCCCCATGATCCAACGGCGAGCGAGACTCGGCGTCTCGGTACTTGCCTCCGTCCTCATAGGAGTGTCCGCGGCGAGCCCAGGCGCCGCGGCGTCCCTGGCGAACGGCGGCTCCACCGCGGGTCGGCTCGGTGACGTCACCGGCTTCGAGGCGGACGGTGACGACTACACCGTGTCCTCGGGCCCGGCGAAGCTGCGCATCAGCTTCCAGGACGACGATCTCTTCCGTATCCACCTGGCACCGGACGGCCGTTTCACCGACCCGGCCAATGACGACCCGTCGGACCCGAAGGCCCCCGACGCGGACATCGTCGTCAAGCGCGACTACGCGGGCGCCGGTTCGACGTTCTCCGAGAACGCCGACGCCTACGTCATCCGCACCGACGAGGCCACGCTGACCGTCGCCAAGTCCCCGCTCACCCTCACGCTCGCCGACGAGGACGGCAAGGAGCTGTGGCGCGAGAGGGCACCGATCGCATGGTCCGAGGAGGGGACCGTGCAGTCGCTGACCCAGGGCGCCGAGGAGCAGTTCTTCGGCGGCGGCATGCAGAACGGCCGGTTCAGCCACCGCGGTCAGGCGATCGACATCGACCGCGACTACAACTGGAACGACGGCGGCAACCCCAACGCGGTGCCGTTCTACGTCTCCAGCCAGGGCTACGGCGTGCTGCGCAACACCTTCGCCCCCGGCCGGTACGACTTCCGCTCACCGGTGCGCACCACGCACAAGGAGCAGCGGTTCGACGCGTACTACTTCGTCGGGGAGGCCAAGGACGTCATCGACGGGTACACCGAACTGACCGGCCGTCCCGCGATGATGCCGATGTACGCGCTGGAGGTCGGCGACGCCGACTGCTACCTGCACAACGCCAACCGCGGCGAGCGCAGGACACTGCGCGACGCCACGAAGATCGCCGACGGTTACGCGGAGCACGGCATGCCGCTCGGCTGGATGCTCGTCAACGACGGCTACGGCTGCGGCTACGAGGACCTCGCGAAGACCGGCGACATGCTGCACGACCACGGCGGCGAACTCGGTCTGTGGACCGAGTCCGACCTGACCGAGCAGGAGTCCGAGGTCGGCAGCGGTGTGCGCGTGCGCAAGACCGACGTCGCCTGGGTGGGGCCGGGCTACCGCTTCGCCCTCGACGCCTGCGAGAAGGCACAGAGCGGCATCGAGCAGTACAGCACCGACCGCGCGACCGTGCTGACCGTCGAGGGCTGGGCGGGTACGCAGCGGTGCGGCGCGATGTGGAGCGGTGACCAGTCCGGCACCTGGGACTACATCCGCTGGCAGATACCCACCTATGCCGGCTCCACCATGTCGGGCCATCACATGACCACGGGCGACATCGACGGCATCTTCGGCGGCAGCGCCGAGACGTATGTGCGCGATCTGCAGTGGAAGATGCTGCTGCCGATGACGTACTCCATGAGCGGCTGGGCGTCGAGCGACAAGCAGCCCTGGCGCTACGGGAGCCCGTACACCGAGATCAACAAGAAGTACCTGCTGCTCCACGAGCGGCTGCTGCCGTACTTCTACACCCACAGCGCGGCCGCCTCGCACAACGGCGTCGGCCCCACCCGGCCGCTCTACCTCAACTACCCGGGCGACCCGGCCACATGGGGCGACCGGGCGAAGTACGAGTTCCTCGCGGGCGACGACTTCCTGGTCGCCCCGGTCTACGAGGACAGCGACGTCCGCAACGGCATCTACCTGCCCGAGGGCCGCTGGGTCGACTACTGGACCGGCCGCGTGTACGAGGGCGGGCAGACGCTCGACGGCTACCAGGCCCCGCTGGACACGCTGCCGCTGTTCGTGCGGGCGGGCGCGATCGTGCCGATGTTCCCCGAGGGCACCACCGACTGGAAGCAGGGCAAGGACGCGGGCCGTCTCGACCTCGACATCTACCCCGAGGGCGCCACGTCCTTCACCGTCTACGAGGACGACGGCCGCACCCGCGCCCACGCGGACGGCGCATCGGCCACGCAGAAGATCGACGTCAGCGCGCCCGAGGCGCGCCGCTCCGGCAACGTCGAGGTCACCGTCGGCGCCCTGGAGGGCAGTTACCAGGGCAAGCCCGCCGAGCGGCGGTACGGGCTGACCGTGCACACCGACGACCGGCCGACCGCTGTCACGGCGGACCTCGACGTCCTGCGGAAGGTGGCATCGGCGGAGGAGCTCGACGCGGCGGAGTCGGGCTGGTACTACGACGACCGGGCCGGTGCGGTCCACGTCAAGACCGCCGAGGTGCCGACCAGTGCACCGCTGAAGGTCCGTGTCCTGGGCGCGGCCTCCGTCGGCGGCAAGCACCCGGAGGACCGTGACGTCCGGCTGGACGCGGCCACTCCGGCGATCTCCTCGATCGGCGAACCGCAGCAGGTCACGGCGGCGTTCACCAACAGCACCGGCAAGCCCGTGCAGGTGACCGGCACGACCGTGGCCGCCCCCGAGGGCTGGAGCGTGCGGGCCGAGGGGCCCACGACCGCCGAGTCGCTGGCGGACGGCAGGACGTTCACCGCGCGGTTCACCGTGACGCCGCCCGAGAGCGCGAAGCCGGGCTCGTTCGAGATCAGCGCCTCGGCGGCGTACGCCACCCGGAACGCGCAGCGCACGGTCACCTCGCGGACGAGCACCACCCTGGCGTACGCCTCCGTGGCGGCAGCGGCGGACAACGTCGGCGTCACCCCGGCCGACAAGCCGCAGACCGGCAACATCGACGGCGGCGGCTCCAGCTTCATCGCCGAGCGGCTGGCCGAGAAGGGGGCCGCGCCGGGCGCCACGGTGAAGGCGAACGGGTTCACCTTCACGTGGCCGAACACGCAGCCCGGCACGCCGGACAACGTGACCGGCAAGGGCCAGACCATCAAGGTCTCCTCGACGGAGAAGGGCAACGCGCTGGCCTTCCTCGGCACGGGCACCAGCGGTTCGGCCGACGGCAAGGCGACCGTGCACTACACCGACGGGTCCACGGCGGTGGCGACCCTGGGCTTCCCCAACTGGTGCTGCCTGCCCACGGACAGGTACGGCGCGAAGACGGCCATCAGCACCAAGGGCAAGAACACCCCGTCCGGCCCGGCCTACCCCACGGTCGACTACCGGGTCTACACCAAGACCCTTCGCATCGACCCGGCGAAGCAGGTGGCCGCAGTCACCTTGCCGAACAACAGCTCCGTGCACGTCTTCGCGATGAGCGTGGGACACGAGGAGATCGTCCCGGCGCCGGTCCCCGACGGCCAGTACGCGCTGGCCAACGGCACCGACTCCGGACCGCTGCTCCAGGCGCCGGGGGACACGAACGCCGGGCAGTTGACGGTCGGTGAGCCGTCCGCCTCTCCCGCGCAGAAGTGGAACGTCACCCGTGGCGACGACGGCTCCTACCAGCTGAAGAACGCCGGCAGCGGGCTGTGCGCCGATGTGGCGTACAGCGACACGACGAGCGGGGCGAAGGTGGTGCAGTACACCTGTGGCGACACGGCCAACCAGAAGTGGCTGATCACCAACACCTCCGGGTCGCTGACGATCAGGGCCAAGCACAGCGGTCTTTCGCTCGCCGCCGGGGCCGACGGCCTGGTGGTGCAGGTCACCGACTCGGGAGCGGCGCAGCAGCGCTGGCAGGCCAAGCCCGCCTGACCGGCCTTGCCCGACCGAGCGGTCCTCCGCCGTCACGACGGCGGAGGACCGCTCGTGTCAGGTGGTCCGGCCCGTGGTGCCGGAGGTTTTCCACAGGTACCCCGCGTTGTCCGTCCCCGGCGATAACGTCGGAGCATGTCCCAACAGGTCATGCCGCGCCTCGCCGTCCTCGAAGGCGTCCTCGAGCGCATCACGTACGCCAACGAGGACAACGGCTACACGGTCGCCCGCGTCGACACCGGCCGCGGCGCCGGTGAGCTGCTCACCGTCGTCGGGTCGCTGCTCGGCGCGCAGGTCGGCGAGTCGCTGCGGATGGAGGGCCGTTGGGGCTCCCACCCGCAGTACGGCAAGCAGTTCACCGTGGAGAACTACACCACCGTCCTGCCGGCGACAGTCCAGGGCATACGGCGCTACCTCGGCTCCGGGCTGATCAAGGGGATCGGGCCGCGCATCGCCGAGCGGATCGTCGACCACTTCGGCGTGGACACGCTGGACGTCATCGAGCAGGAGCCCAAGCGGCTCGTCGAGGTGCCCGGTCTCGGACCGAAGCGGACGAAGCTGATCGGGGCCGCCTGGGAGGAGCAGAAGGCCATCAAGGAGGTCATGGTCTTCCTCCAGGGCGTCGGCGTCTCCACCTCCATCGCCGTGCGCATCTACAAGAAGTACGAGGACGCCTCGATCTCCGTCGTCAGGAACCAGCCGTACCGCCTCGCGGCCGACGTGTGGGGCATCGGCTTCCTGACCGCCGACAAGATCGCGCAGGCGGTCGGCATACCGCACGACAGCCCGGAGCGGGTGAAGGCCGGCCTGCAGTACGCGCTGTCCCAGTCCACCGATCAGGGGCACTGCTTCCTGCCCGAGGAGCAGCTGATCGCGGACGCGGTGAAGCTCCTCCAGGTCGACACGGGCCTGGTCATCGAGTGCCTCGCCGAGCTCGCGGCCGACGAGGAAGGGGTCGTACGGGAGCAGGTGCCCGGTCCCGACGGCGGTGAGCCCGTCACGGCCGTGTATCTGGTGCCCTTCCACCGCGCCGAGCTGTCCCTGGCCGGTCAGCTGCGCAGGCTGCTGCGGACGGACGAGGACCGGATGCCGGCGTTCCGGGACGTCGACTGGGACAAGGCGCTCGCCTGGCTGGCACAGCGCACGGGAGCCGCTCTGGCGCCCGAGCAGCAGGCCGCGGTGAAGCTGGCGCTGACCAGCAGGGTCGCGGTGCTGACCGGCGGCCCGGGCTGCGGGAAGTCGTTCACCGTGCGCTCGATCGTGGAGCTGGCGCGCGCCAAGAAGGCGAAGGTGCTGCTCGCCGCGCCCACCGGACGGGCCGCCAAGCGGCTGGCCGAACTGACCGGCGCCGAGGCGTCCACGGTCCACCGGCTGCTGGAGCTCAAGCCCGGCGGCGACGCGGCGTACGACAAGGACAGGCCGCTCGACGCGGACCTGGTGGTCGTCGACGAGGCGTCGATGCTCGACCTGCTGCTCGCCAACAAGCTGATCAAAGCCGTGGCGATGGGGGCGCATCTGCTGCTGGTGGGGGATGTGGACCAGCTGCCGAGCGTCGGCGCGGGCGAGGTGCTGCGCGACCTGCTGGCGGACGGCGGGCCCGTGCCCAGCGTGCGGCTGACGCGCATCTTCCGCCAGGCCCAGCAGTCCGGGGTCGTCACCAACGCCCACCGGATCAACTCCGGCCTCCAGCCCGTCACTTCGGGGATGAACGACTTCTTCCTCTTCGTGGCGGAGGAGACGGAGGACGCGGGACGGCTCACGGTGGACGTGGCGGCGCGGCGCATCCCGGCGAAGTTCGGGCTCGATCCGCGGCGCGATGTGCAGGTCCTCGCGCCGATGCACCGCGGTCCCGCCGGCGCGGGCACGCTCAACGGACTGTTGCAGCAGGCCATCACCCCGGCCCGGCCGGATCTGCCGGAGAAGCGGTTCGGCGGGCGGGTGTTCCGCGTGGGCGACAAGGTCACCCAGATCCGCAACAACTACGACAAGGGGCGCAACGGGGTCTTCAACGGGACGGTCGGCGTCGTCACGTCGCTCAACGCCGACGACCAGCGCCTGACCGTGCTCACCGACGAGGACGAGGAGGTGCCGTACGACTTCGACGAGCTGGACGAGCTGGCCCACGCGTACGCGGTCACGATCCACCGCTCGCAGGGCAGCGAGTACCCGGCGGTGGTGATCCCGGTCACCACCGGAGCCTGGATGATGCTCCAGCGGAACCTGCTCTACACGGCCGTCACCCGGGCCAAGAAGCTCGTCGTGCTGGTCGGCTCGCGCAAGGCGATAGGCCAGGCCGTGCGCACGGTTTCCGCAGGCAGACGCTTCACCGCGCTGGACCACCGGCTGGCCGGCGGGCCGCCGATCGGCTGAGCCGTCCGGGCGGCGGTTCAGGGTCCCCGCCGTGCGGGAAGGTGCCGGTGAGGGTGGGAAACACCACCCCTGCCCCACTCTGGCTTTCAGAACCGGGGCGAAGGGGGCAAGATGAGCAGGTTGGCGGCACTGAGTGCCGCCGATGGGCCCAATGGTCGACCCCGAGTGCACTCTCCTGAGCCAAATGGGGGATGGTAGAGACAGTCAGGGCACCTCGAAGTAGAGGCACTACGTCGGTGAGGGATGACGTGAGCGACAACTCTGTAGTACTGCGGTACGCGGACGGTGAATACACCTACCCGGTGGTCGAGAGCACCGTCGGTGACAAGGGCTTCGACATCGGGAAGCTCCGAGCCCAGACCGGTCTGGTGACCCTGGACAGCGGATACGGCAACACCGCCGCCTATAAATCCTCGATCACCTACCTCGACGGCGAGCAGGGCATCCTGCGCTACCGCGGCTACCCGATCGAGCAGCTGGCCGAGCGCTCCACCTTCCTCGAGGTGGCGTACCTGCTGATCAACGGTGAGCTTCCCACGGTCGACCAGCTCGCGGGATTCCGGGGCGAGATCACGCAGCACACCCTGCTGCACGAGGACGTCAAGCGGTTCTTCGACGGCTTCCCGCGCGACGCGCACCCGATGGCCATGCTGTCCTCCGTGGTCAGCGCGCTGTCGACGTTCTACCAGGACAGCCACAACCCGTTCGACGAGAAGCAGCGCCACCTGTCCACGATCCGGCTGCTGGCCAAGCTGCCGACGATCGCGGCCTACGCCTACAAGAAGTCGATCGGCCACCCCTTCGTCTACCCGCGCAACGACCTCGGGTACGTCGAGAACTTCCTGCGCATGACCTTCTCGGTCCCCGCCCAGGAGTACGAGCTGGACCCGGTCGTGGTCTCCGCACTCGACAAGCTGCTGATCCTCCACGCGGACCACGAGCAGAACTGCTCCACCTCCACGGTGCGCCTCGTCGGCTCCTCGCAGGCGAACATGTTCGCCTCGATCTCCGCCGGTATCAGCGCCCTGTGGGGCCCGCTGCACGGTGGCGCCAACCAGTCGGTCCTGGAGATGCTCGAGGGCATCCAGGCGAGCGGCGGCGATGTCGACTCCTTCATCCGCAAGGTGAAGAACAAGGAGGACGGCGTCCGGCTGATGGGCTTCGGCCACCGCGTCTACAAGAGCTTCGACCCGCGTGCGAAGATCATCAAGGCGGCGGCGCACGACGTCCTCTCGGCCCTCGGCAAGTCCGACGAGCTGCTGGACATCGCCCTGAAGCTGGAGGAGCACGCGCTCTCCGACGAGTACTTCATCTCGCGCAACCTCTACCCGAACGTGGACTTCTACACGGGTCTGATCTACCGCGCGATGGGCTTCCCGACCGAGATGTTCACCGTGCTCTTCGCCCTCGGCCGCCTTCCGGGCTGGATCGCCCAGTGGCACGAGATGATCAAGGAGCCCGGTTCCCGGATCGGCCGTCCGCGCCAGATCTACACGGGCGAGGTCCTGCGCGACTTCGTCCCCGTCGAGGCCCGCTGAGCGCGCCGCAGGCGCGCGAGGACCGGCCGCTTCCGCGCCGCCCCTTCCCGGACCCGGTCCGGCCCGGTCCGGTGGGCTGAGCCCCGGTCGAGAGCCTGCCTCTCGGCCGGCGCCCGCCCCTCAGGGGGCGGGTGCGTCACGAGCGAGCCAACAGGCGAGCAAGCGCGGAAAGCGCCCCGCTGCCGATCCCCCCACGGGTCGGCGGACGGGGCGCTTCCCATTTCCCCGACAACGGATTCCCCCCACGGGATCCGGCCGGGTGTCTGCTGGGCAGCAGAGGCTCCTCACGCGGTCTGCCGGGGTACGTACGCACGGGAGGGCCGCTCAAAGCTCCCCGGGCACGTGCCCCGGCCAACGCTTGCCTGGAACGTCCCCCAAGACATTCCATGAACGTCCCCCAAGACGTTCGCGGCATCGACCACTTAGACTCGCGAGGAGCCTTAATGGTTACCCCCAAATATCTGTGATCTAGGTCTCCTTGTGAAGGTCTTGTGACCAGTTTGTAGTCACGAGAAGGAGCGCAGCCGCAGGCTGTTGGTGACGACAAACACGGACGAAAAGGCCATGGCGAACCCGGCGATCATGGGGTTGAGCAGGCCGAACGCCGCCAGAGGCAGGGCCGCGACGTTGTAGCCGAAGGCCCAGTAAAGATTCCCTTTGATCGTCGCCAGAGTCCGACGTGCGAGACGGATCGCGTCCCCGGCGACCCTCAGGTCCCCCCGCACCAGCGTCAGGTCCCCGGCCTCGATCGCCGCGTCCGTGCCGGTGCCCATCGCCAGGCCGAGATCGGCGGTCGCGAGCGCGGCGGCGTCGTTCACGCCGTCGCCGACCATCGCGACCGTACGGCCCTCGGCCCGCAGCCCCTGGACGACCCGCACCTTCTCCTCGGGCAGTACCTCCGCGTACACCTCGTCCACGCCGACCGCGGCGGCCACGGCCTCCGCCACGGCTCGCCCGTCGCCGGTCAGCAGCACCGGGGTGAGCCCGAGGGCCCGCAGCTCCCGTACCGCCTCGGCGCTGGTCTCCTTCACCGCGTCGGCGACGGTGAGCACCCCGAGTGCCTTGCCGTCCCGGGCGGCGTAGACGGCGGTACGGCCCCGGTCGGCGGCCGCTGCTGTCACGAGGGCGTCCGGCAGCTCCACGCCCGCGCTGCGCAGCAGCGCTGCGCGTCCCACGAGCACCTCGTAGCCCTCGACGGTTCCGCGGACACCGAGCCCGGGGACGTTCACGAAATGGTCGGTCGCGGGCAGCGGGCCGATGCGCTCCTCGGCACCGTCGGCGACGGCGCGCGCGATCGGATGCTCCGACGCGCGCTCCAACGCGCCCGCGAAGCGCAGCAGTTCCGCCCCGTCGGCGGTTTCGGCCGGATGCACGCCCTGAAGGGTCATCCGGCCGGTGGTGACGGTTCCGGTCTTGTCCAGCACCACCGTGTCGATCGCGCGGGTCGATTCCAGGACCTCGGGCCCCTTGATGAGGATGCCGAGCTGGGCGCCGCGGCCGGTTCCCACCATGAGGGCCGTCGGAGTGGCGAGCCCGAGGGCGCAGGGGCACGCGATGATCAGCACCGCGACGGCGGCCGTGAAGGCGGCCGTGGCGTCGTCGGTGGCGAGCAGCCAGACGACGAGCGTCGTCAGGGAGATCAGCATCACGACGGGCACGAAGACCGCCGACACCCGGTCCGCGAGACGCTGGACCTCGGCCTTGCCGTTCTGCGCGTCCTCGACGAGCTTCGCCATGCGGGCGAGGCGGGTGTCGGCACCGATACGGGTGGCCTCGACGACGAGCCGGCCGGAGACGTTGAGGGTGGCGCCGGTGACCTGGTCGCCCGCGGTCACGTCCAACGGCACCGATTCGCCCGTGAGCATCGAGACGTCCACGGCCGACGCGCCCTCGACGACCGTGCCGTCCGTGGCGATCTTCTCCCCGGGCCGTACGACGAAACGGTCGCCCACGGCCAGCCGGTCGACCGGCACGCGCACCTCGGTGCCGTCCCGCAGGACGGCCACGTCCTTGGCGCCCAGCTCCATCAGCGCCCGCAGAGCGGCGCCCGCCCGGCGCTTGGAACGAGCCTCCAGGTACCGGCCGAGCAGGATGAATGTGGTGACCCCGGCGGCCACTTCGAGATAGATCGCCGAGCTCCCGGCCGCGCGGGAGACGGTCAGGTCGAAGCTGTGGCGCATGTCCGGCATGCCCGCGTGCCCGAAGAACAGCGCCCACAGGGACCAGCCGAACGCGGCCAGTGTGCCGGTGGACACCAGCGTGTCCATGGTGGCCGCACCGTGCCGCAGGTTCGTCCAGGCGGCGCGGTGGAAGGGCAGCCCGCCCCATACGACGACGGGAGCGGCGAGGGTCAGCGAGAGCCACTGCCAGTTGTCGAACTGCAGGGCGCCGATCATCGACATCAGGACGACGGGCGCGGAGAGGGCGGCGGAGACGACGAGACGCTGCCGCAGGGCGCGCTGCTCCCCGTCCCGCCCGCCGGTTTCGCCGTGCTCGTCGGCCCGGTCCGCCGGGGCCCCGTCCGGTGTGTCCTCCGGTTCGGGGGCCGGAGGCGGCGGTTCCTGGGCGGTGTAGCCCGTCTTGACCACGGTGGCGACGAGCTCGGCGACCGGCATGTCCGGCGGGTAGCTGACGTGCGCCTTCTCGGTCGCGTAGTTGACCGTGGCGCTCACGCCGTCCATGCGGTTGAGCTTCTTCTCGACGCGTGCCGCGCAGGAGGCGCAGGTCATCCCGCCGATGATGAGCTCGACCTGGGCTGTTTCCACGTTCGGGACTCCACACGTACGAGGGACCGGGCCTTACCCCACCAGTATCTGACTGGTCGGGTGCGGCCCGGTCCTCGGTACGCGGGGCGCCTGTGCGCCAGGTCCGGTCGCCCGCCCCGGTCGGCCGGGTACGTCCCTCCGGTCGGCGGCGCGGGTCCCCGTGGTGCTCAGCCCTGGCCGACCAGCTCGTAGCCCGCCTCGTCCACGGCGGCGCGCACGGCGGCCTCGTCCAGCGGGGCGTCGGAGACCACGGTCACCGTGCCGGTGGCCGCCACCGCCTTCACGGAGCTGACCCCGGGGATCTCGGAGATCTCGCTGCTGACCGCGCCTTCGCAGTGGCCGCAGGTCATGCCCGAGACCTGGTAGACCGTGGTGACGCCGCCGGCCTGCGCGTCCGCTCCGGTGTCGTGGCAGGAGCCGTCGGTCGAGCAGCAGGACCCGGAGCCCTGGACGGTCTCGATCTCGATCTTCGTCTCGGCGGTCATCGCGTTCTCCTCCTGAGCGGAACGTACGAGTACAGGGTGCGTCAGGGGCCGCGGGAACACCGAGGCGTCCTGACGCCACCCACTCTATACCCCTAGGGGGTATGAATGCGAGCGTTTCGCCGACGCGTCACCGAAGAGGGGCGCGGGGCAACGGAATGCGACCGCCTCCCTCCCGTTCGGCGCCCGCCGCCACGTCATGGCGGCGGCCCCGCACCGCCAGGGTGCGGGGCCGCCCGCCTGGAGCTCCGCGTCTCGGGCCCGGTGTCTCATTCTCTGCGGCCTTTGTTCCCGGGCCGGTTGGCCACCCAGACGCGAATGGTGTCGGCGTACCAGTAGGGCTTTCCGGCCTCCACGTGGTCGGGAGGCGGAAGAAGGCCGTGCTTTCGATACGAGCGGACGGTGTCCGCCTGCACCTTGATGTGCGCGGCGATGTCCTTGTAGGACCAGAGCCTTCTGTCCGTCATGTGTCTGGCACCTCCCTGCGCGCGCGGCAGCGGCGGGCGGGATGCCGTCGGGGGAGCTGCCGCGCGGACGCTGGCGATCACTGAGCCTGTGCCCTGGGGAACGACCGTGGATCGAGGCAGGGGCAGGGCTGTTGACCGGCTGTGACGTAAGACCCGCGAAATGGAGACATGCGTGATCGGACGGCGACAACTGTGACGGATGAGCAGCAGGCGCTCAGACGCCGCAGGAGCGCAGGAATCCGCGCGTGCGTTCGGCGATCGGGAAGGGCCGGTCCGGCGGGCAGGGGTACATGTCCTGCTCGACGATGGCGAAGAGATCGACTCCGAGAGACGAGGCCGCGTTCAGTACGGGCTCCAGCGCGGGCACGCCGGCGGGTGGCTCGCACATGACGCCGCGGCCGACCGCGGGCCCGAAGGGCACCTCGTCCGCAACGACCTGGGCGAGGACCGCGGGGTCGACCTGCTTGAGGTGGAGGTAGCCGATCCGCTCGCCGTAGGTCTCGATGAGCTTCACGCTGTCGCCCCCGCAGTAGGCGTAGTGGCCGGTGTCGAGGCAGAGGGAGACCAGGTCGGGGTCCGTGGCGTCGAGGAAGCGGCTGACGTTCTCCTCCGTGTCGATATGGGTGTCGGCGTGCGGATGAACGACGATCTTCAGTCCGTAGCGCTCGCGCACCTCGTGGCCGAGGCGTTCGCTCTGGGCGGTGAGGTCGCGCCACTGCTGCGGGGTCAACGTGCGGTCCTCCAGCACTCGGCCCGTCTTGTCGTCGCGCCAGAAGGAGGGGATGACGACCAGGTGCTCCGCGCCCATGGCCCGGGTGAGCGCGGCGATGTCCGAGACGTGCGCCCAGGTCTCCTCCCAGACGGCGGGGCCGTGGTGCAGGCCGGTGAAAACGGTGCCGGCCGAGACCTTCAGTCCGCGCCGGGCGGTCTCCTCCGTGAGCCGCACGGGGTCGCTCGGGAGGTAGCCGTAGGGGCCGAGTTCGATCCACTCGTAGCCGGCCCGGGCGACCTCGTCGAGGAATTGCTGCCAGGGCACCTGCTGGGGATCGTCGGGGAACCACACTCCCCAGGAGTCGGGGGCCGAGCCGACCCGGATGCGGTTCAGGGCGGGGACGGAGGAGGTCATGCCGGTCAGCTTTCCGGCCGCCGGAGAAAGGTGTCAAGGCTTGGTCCGAATGTCCGGACAAAATATTGACAGGGTTCGCGAGGGAGGGCTAGACCTGGGGGCACCCCCTGACCGAAGGGACGCGCATGCCTCTGCCGTACGACGTGATCACGATGGGCCGGATCGGGGTGGACCTCTATCCCCTGCGTACCGGAGTCCCGTTGGCGCAGGTCGACACATTCGGGAAGTTCCTCGGCGGCTCGGCGACGAACGTCGCGGTGGCGGCGGCCAGGCTCGGCCGGCGGACGGCCGTGATCACCCGGACCGGTCAGGACCCCTTCGGCGAGTATCTGCACGGGGCGCTGCGGGAGTTCGGCGTCGACGACCGGTGGGTGACGCCGGTCGCCGACTGTCCGACGCCTGTTACCTTCTGCGAGATCTTCCCGCCGGACGACTTCCCCCTCTACTTCTACCGGCAGCCCAAGGCGCCCGATCTGGAGATCCGGGAGAGCGAGCTGGAGACGGAGCCGATCCGGGCGGCGCGGATCTTCTGGATGACCGGCACGGGACTGTGCGCCGAGCCCAGCCGTACGGCGACGCTGGCCGCGCTCGCGCACCGGGCGAAGTCCGGCACCACCGTGTTCGACCTCGACTGGAGGCCGATGTTCTGGGCGGACCCGCAGTCGGCCGGACCGCACTACGCGAAGGCGCTCGCCCTCGCGACCGTCGCCGTCGGCAACCTGGAGGAGTGCGCGGTCGCGACCGGCGAGCGCGAGCCGGACGCGGCCGCCGAGGCACTGCTGGCCGCCGGCGTCGAGCTCGCCGTGGTCAAGCAGGGCCCCAAGGGTGTCCTCGCCGTGCACCGGGACGGCAGGCGCGCCGAGGTCCCGCCCGTGCCGGTGGACGTGGTGAACGGACTGGGGGCGGGGGACGCGTTCGGCGGGGCCCTGTGCCACGGGCTGCTCGCGGGGTGGGAGCTGGAGCGCGTGATGCGCTTCGCCAACGCGGCGGGAGCGGTGGTCGCCGCGCGTCTCGCCTGCTCGACGGCCATGCCGTACGAGGAGGAGGTCGCCCAGGTCCTCGCGGGCGGCCCCGTCCCCCCGGACCCGAGCCGCCCGGACCCGAGCCGCCCGGACCCGAGCCGCCCCGACCGGTCGCGGGAAGCGTCGTGAGCCGCGTCGAGATCGGGGAGCTCGTCGGAATCCGGACCCGGCACCCCGAGGCCGTCGCCGAGGCCGCCGCCCGGCGGCGCAGACGCACGGGCCTCGTCGGCGACAGCGGACGGCTGATGATCGTCGCGGCCGACCATCCCGCCCGCGGCACCTTCGCCGTCGGCGACCGCCCGCTCGCCATGGCCAACCGGCTCGATCTCCTGGAGCGGCTCTGCCTCGCCCTGTCGCGCCCCGGAGTCGACGGCGTCCTCGCCACCGCCGACATCCTCGACGACCTGCTGCTCCTCGGCGCGCTCGACGACAAGGTCGTCATGGGGTCCATGAACCGCGGCGGGCTCGCGGGCGCGTCGTTCGAGCTCGACGACCGGTTCACCGGGTACCGCGCCCGCGATCTGGACCGGCTCGGCTTCGACGCGGGCAAGCTGCTGCTGCGCATCGACTACGACGACCCGGCCTCGCTCGACACCCTGGCCGCGGCAGCCCGCGCGGTCGACGAGATGGCGGAGCGTCAGCTTCCCGTCTTCGTGGAGCCGTTCATCTGTCACCGGATCGACGGCCGGTTGCGCAACGATCTCGGTGCCGAGGCCGTGACCCGGTCCATCGCCATAGCCTCCGGGCTGGCCGGCACCTCCGCGTACACCTGGCTCAAGGTGCCCGTGACCGAGGACCCCGACGACATGCGATCCGTGATGGAGACCTCCACCCTTCCCGCGGTGCTGCTCGGAGGGGACACGGGGAAGGACCAGGACAGCGCGTACGAGAAGTGGCGCACCGCACTGCAACTGCCCACGGTCCAGGGGCTGGTGGTCGGACGTGCATTGCTCTATCCGGTCGACGGCGACGTCGCGGGCGCGGTCGATACGGCCGTCGGCCTGCTGTAGGGGTACGGAGAAGGCATGAGCCACGACGAACCGCACCAGGGCACACCCCCCGAGGGCGGACCGCGCACCGGTGCCGCACCGCGCAACGGCACGCCGCGCGGCGGCGAGCCGCCGGCCGCCGAGCTGCCCGGCCTGCACGTCCCCGCGGGCAGCGCCGCCTCCGGTCCGTACGCCCTGAGCATCACGCCTGAACAGGCCGGATGGGGTTACTCGCAGCTGCGCGTGCTGGAGCTGGAGCCGGGCGGTGCGCATCTGCTCACCGCCGGCGACAGCGAATGGATCGTGCTTCCCCTCAGCGGTGGTTGCACGGTGCAGACGCAAGGCGAGATCTTTGAACTGCACGGGCGGGACGGTGTGTTCGGCGGAGTGAGCGACTTCGCGTACGTGCCGAGGGACGCCCATGCCCAGATCGCCTCCGGCGCGGGAGGCCGCTTCGCCCTGGCAGGAGCGAGGTGCGAGCGCCGACTCCCCGCTCGCTACGGCCCCGCGCCGGAGGTACCCGTCGAGGCCCGCGGCAGCGGGAACCAGGCCCGCGAGGTGCGCAACTTCGCGGCGGCCGGCGCCTTCGCCTGCGACCGGCTGATCGCCGTGGAGGTCCTCACCCCCGGCGGCAACTGGTCCTCCTACCCGCCGCACAAGCACGACGAGCGCGTCCCCAGCGAGGAGAGCGAGCTGGAGGAGATCTACTACTTCGAGATCGAGGGCAACGGCATCGGCTTCCAGCGCGTGTCGCCCTCGCGCCCGGGCGGCGCCGATGTGCTCGCCGAGGTCCGCAGCGGCGACGCCGTCCTCGTCCCCGACGGCTGGCACGGGCCGTCCGTCGCCGAGCCGGGCCACGTCATGTACTACCTGAATGTGATGGCGGGGCCGGGCACCGAAAGGGAATGGCTGATCCGCTTCCACCCCGACCACGCGGAGGGTTACCGATGACGCGGCTGACCACGGCCCAGGCCCTGGTGCGCTTCCTTGCCCACCAGTACACCGAGCGCGACGGCCGCCGGCAGCGGCTGATCGCCGCCACCTGGGGCATCTTCGGGCACGGCAATGTGGCGGGCATCGGCCAGGCCCTCGTCGAGCCATCCGCGGACATGCCCTTCGTCCAGGGCCGCAACGAGCAGGCCATGGTGCACGCGGCCGTCGGCTACGCCCGCCAGTCCCGCAGGCTGTCGGCGCACGCGGTCACCACGTCCATCGGCCCCGGCGCCACCAACCTGGTCACCGGTGCCGCGCTCGCCACCGTCAACCACCTGCCGGTGCTGCTGCTGCCCGGCGACGTCTTCGCCACCCGCCCCGCCGACCCCGTGCTCCAGCAGCTCGAAGTGCCGTACGCGGGCGACGTGTCGGTCAACGACTGCCTGCGCCCCGTCTCCCGCTGGTTCGACCGGATCACCCGCCCCGAGGCCCTGGTCCCGGCCGCGCTCCAGGCGATGCGCGTCCTCAGCGATCCCGCACAGACCGGCGCGGTCACGCTCGCGCTGCCGCAGGACGTGCAGGCGGAGGCGTACGACTGGCCGGAGGAGTTCTTCGCCGACCGGGTGTGGCACGTGCGCCGCCCCCGTGCCGACACGGACGCGCTCGCCGAGGCCGCGCAGGCGGTGCGCCGGGCCCGCAGGCCGCTGATCGTCGCGGGCGGCGGCGTGCACCACAGCGAGGCGGAGGAGGCGCTGCGGGCGCTCGCCGACGCGACCGGCATCCCCGTCGCCTCCACCCAGGCAGGCAAGGGATCGCTGCCCCACGACCATCCCTGCGACATCGGCGGCATCGGCCACACGGGCACCGCCACCGCCGACGACCTGGCCCGCACCGCGGACCTGGTGATCGGCGTCGGGACCCGCTGGACCGACTTCACCACCGCGTCCTCGACCCTCTTCGCCGATCCGCGGGTCCGCTTCGTCAACATCTCCGTCGCCGCCTTCGACGCCCACAAGATGTCGGGCCTCGCACTCGTCGCCGACGCCCGCGCCGCCCTCGGCGAGCTGACCGCCGCCCTCGCGGGCCACCGCGTGGACGCCGCCTACGAGACGGAGTACGCGCGGGGCAAGGAGCGCTGGGAGCGCCGCGTCGATGCCGCGTACGAAGCCGGTGACGAGGACGCGGCCCCCACCCAGCCCCAGGTGCTCGGCGCCCTGGACGCCCTCGTGACCGAGGACGACATCCTGATCAACGCCGCCGGCTCTCTCCCGGGCGACCTGCACAAACTGTGGCGCACCCGCTCCGCCGACCAGTACCACGTCGAATACGGCTACTCCTGCATGGGCTACGAGATCCCGGCCGCGATCGGCGTGGCCATGGCCGCACCGGGACGCCCGGTCTGGGCCCTCGTCGGCGACGGCACGTATCTGATGAACCCCACCGAGATCGTCACCGCCGTGCAGGAGGGCGTCCCGATCCGGATGGTGATCCTGCAGAACCACGGGTACGCGTCCATCGGCGGCCTGTCCGAGGCGGTCGGCGCCGAGCGTTTCGGCACGGACTACCGGCAGCGCACCGGCCCGGGCCGCACGTACAGCGGACCGCCGCTGCCCGTCGACCTGGCGGCGAACGCGCAGTCCCTGGGAATGCGGGTGATCCGTGCCAGGACCGTGCGTGACCTGCGCGAAGCGCTGGCCGAGGCGCGGGCGGCGGACGGCCCCACATGTGTCTACGTGGAGACCGGAACGGCAGACATTGTGTCGGGCGCGCCCGAGGCGCAGGCGTGGTGGGATGTTCCGGTGGCCGAGACCGCGACCCGCTCGTCGGCGGTCAAGGCCCGGGAGGAGTACGACCGGCAAGTCGCATCCCGACGCCGCCATCTCTGAAGGAGTTTTTCGCCATGACGAAGTCCGTCAACCACTGGATCGGTGGCAAGACCGTCGAGGGTGCGTCCGGCAACTGGGGCCCGGTGACCGACCCGGCGACCGGCGAGGTCACCACCAAGGTCGCCCTGGCCTCCGTGGAGGAGGTCGACGCGGCCGTCTCCGCGGCCCGGGAGGCGTACGCGACGTGGGGCACGTCCTCGCTGGCGCAGCGCACCGCGGTCCTGTTCCGGTACCGGGCCCTGCTCGACGCCCACCGCGACGACATCGCCGCCCTGATCACCGCCGAGCACGGCAAGGTGCACTCGGACGCGCTGGGCGAGGTGGCCCGCGGTCTGGAGATCGTCGAGCTGGCCTGCGGGATCACGGTCCAGCTCAAGGGCGAGCTGTCCACCCAGGTCTCCAGCCGGGTCGACGTCGCCGCCATCCGCCAGCCGCTCGGCGTCGTCGCCGGCATCACGCCGTTCAACTTCCCGGCGATGGTGCCGATGTGGATGTTCCCGCTGGCGATCGCCTGCGGAAACACCTTCGTCCTCAAGCCCAGCGAGAAGGACCCGTCCGCCGCGAACCTGCTCGCGGAGCTGGCCGCCGAGGCCGGCCTGCCCGACGGCGTGCTGAACGTCGTCCACGGCGACAAGGTCGCGGTCGACGCGCTGCTGGCGCACCCGGACGTGGCCGCGGTGTCCTTCGTCGGCTCCACCCCGATCGCCCGCTACATCCACACCACCGCGTCCGCCAACGGCAAGCGCGTCCAGGCTCTCGGCGGCGCGAAGAACCACATGCTGGTCCTGCCCGACGCCGACCTGGACGCGGCGGCGGACGCCGCGGTGTCGGCCGCCTACGGTTCGGCGGGCGAGCGCTGCATGGCGATCTCCGCGGTGGTCGCGGTCGGCGCGGTCGGCGACGAGCTGGTCGAGAAGATCCGCCAGCGCGCCGAGAAGATCAAGATCGGTCCGGGCAACGACCCCACGTCCGAGATGGGCCCGCTGATCACCAGGGCCCACCGGGACAAGGTCGCCTCCTACGTCACGGGCGCCGCCGCCCAGGGCGCGGAGGTCGTGCTCGACGGCACGGGATACACGGTCGACGGTTTCGAGGACGGCCACTGGATCGGCCTGTCCCTGCTCGACAAGGTCTCCACCGACTCGGACGCGTACCGCGACGAGATCTTCGGCCCGGTGCTGTGTGTGCTGCGCGCCGAGACGTACGAGGAGGGCGTGGCGCTGATCAACGCCTCGCCGTTCGGCAACGGCACCGCGATCTTCACCCGCGACGGCGGCGCGGCCCGCCGCTTCCAGCTGGAGATCGAGGCCGGCATGGTCGGCGTGAACGTGCCGATCCCGGTCCCGGTGGGCTACCACTCCTTCGGCGGCTGGAAGGACTCGCTCTTCGGCGACCACCACATCTACGGCAACGACGGCGTGCACTTCTACACCCGCGGCAAGGTCGTCACGACCCGCTGGCCGGACCCGGCGGACGCCCCGGCGGGCGTGGACCTGGGCTTCCCGCGCAACCACTGACGCACGCGACGAAAGGCGGCCGGCCCCCACCCCGGGTGGGGAGCCGGCCGCCTGCGCGGCGCGGTCTCCATGGGTCTTGGTCGTCAGGGCGGCGATGCCGGAGGTGAAACCGGTGGCCGCACAAGGTCTTTGACCCGCACTCTGGGCGCATGGACAACAGTGAGCCCACGTACCGCATCCGTGCCCTGCACACCGAGGAGACTGTCACGGTCTACCAGGCGTACGCCCCCGGCATCGGCGGCCCGGCAGCGCGCGACGGCCGCTTTCCGGTCAGTTGGAAGCGGGATCGGATGACCTGGATCAAGCCGTCGTTCCTGTGGATGATGTACCGCTGCGGATGGGGGACCAAGGCCGACCAGGAGACGGTGCTGGCCGTGGAGATCCGGCGGGACGGATTCGAGTGGGCGCTGCGGAACGCGTGCCTCTCCCACTACCGGGAGGGTGTGCACGGGAGCAGGGACGCCTGGCAGCAGGCGCTGCGGCGGGCGCCGGCCCGGGTGCAGTGGGACCCGGAGCGGGATCTCGCGCTGAACCCGCTGCCGTACCGTTCGCTCCAGCTGGGTCTCGCCGGTGAGGCGGCCGGACGGTACGCGGACGAGTGGACCGTGGCCATCACGGATGTGACCCCCCTCGCGCGCGAGATCCGAGGACGCGTGCGCGAGGGGGACAGGGACGGTGCCGCGCGGCTGCTGCCCGAGGAGCGGCCGTACCCGGCCGGGCCGGAGCTCCTCGGGCATCTTCTCCGCCCGGACGCCGCCTAGAGATGGTGCCTAGAACAGCGAGTACAGCAGCTTGTTCGGGGAGCCCGTGAGGGGGTTCTGGACCTTGCCGCTGGTCGCGTTGTTCACCAGGGCGTCCCTGACCTGGGCCGGGGTCGCCGTGGGGTGGGTGGACAGGTAGAGGGCCGCCGCGCCCGCGGTGTGCGGGGCCGCCATCGACGTGCCCGAGATGGTGCTGGTGGCGGTGTCGTTGTCCTTCCACGCCGACGTGATGTCCACGCCGGGCGCGAACAGGTCAAGGCACGTGCCGTAGTTGGAGAACGACGCCCGGCGGTCCGCGTTGTCCGTCGCGCCGACCGTGATCGCCTCGGGGACGCGTGCGGGCGAGTAGTTGCAGGCGTTGGCCGGCAGGCCCACGATGGGAAGGCCGTTGCCCGCGGCGATCGAGTAGCTGACGCCGGAGGCGATCGACTTCTTCACCGCGTTGTCGAGCGAGGTGTTCGCCGAGCCGCCGAGGCTCATGTTGGCCACGGCCGGCTTCTGGGCGTTGGCGGTCACCCAGTCGACGCCCGCGATGACACCGGCGGTGGTGCCGGAGCCCTGGCAGTCCAGGACGCGTACGGCGATCAGGTTGACGTTCTTGGCGACACCGTAGGTCTTGCCGCCGACCGTGCCCGCCACGTGCGTGCCGTGGCCCTGGCAGTCCTGCCCGTTCTGGCCGCCGCCCACCGTGTCCGTGCCGACGCGCGCGCGTCCGCCGAACTCGCTGTGGGACGTGCGGATTCCGGTGTCGATGATGTACGCGTTCACGTTCGACGCGGTCGCGTTGTACGTGTACGACTTCGACAGCGGCAGGTTGCGCTGGTCGATGCGGTCGATTCCCCAGGTCGCGTTCGGCTGGGTCTCGTTGAGGCGGACGATCGAGTTCTGCTCGACGTACGCCACACGCGGGTCGGCCGCGAGGGCCTTGGCCTTCTCCGCGGACATGGATGCGGAGAAGCCCGTCAGGACGCTGCGGTAGGTGTGCTTGGGGGTGACACCGAGATCGGCGGCATGCGTGCTGCCGTCCTTCAGGACGACGATCCAGCTGTTCTGTACGGCGGTTGCAGTGGGGGCGAGACGAAGATCGCCGAGGGTCACGCTCTGCGCGGTGGGGGATATGGCGAACTGGAGACCGGTCGCGGCGGCGACTGCTGATATCAGCGCCGTCGCGCGACGGGCAGTGGGTCCCATCTCGTGCACCTGTACCTTTCGTTGACCGGTTACGGACAAGTACGGGCGTGCATGGTGCCAGGACGTGCGGTTCTGTCCGCCAGAGTCGTGGGATGTGACCTGCGACACAAGGGGGCGGGAGGTGGATCGTGCCCGCTTGAACAAAGGGATCTGACTACGAGTCAGTAAGTGTGGATCTTGTGTGCCCCGGCCGCGTGCCCGGAATGTCCGGTGCTCATACCGCGTCTGGTGTACACGCCGCCTCGGCGTACTCCCCGGGAAGGTGAAGGAGTTCCGCCTGGCGGCAGCCGAGTTCGCACAGCGTGTCCGCTTAGGGTTTTCCCATGCAGATCCGACTTCCCCGGTCCCTCGGCCGGCTCAGGACCGGACCACGCGGCCGATGGCTCGCCGGTGTCGCGGCCTTCGCCGTCCTCGCGGGCGCGGGCACCTGGACCGCCGTCGCCGACGACGGCCCGCCCGCCGTGCACCGCGAGGACCGGGTGCTGGACATGCCCGGTGCGCAGATCGACACCTCGTACTTCACCGCGGGCGACGACGGGCGCAGGCCCGCCGTGCTCATCGGGCACGGCTTCGGAGGCAGCAAGGAGGACGTCCGCGCACAGGCGGAGAAGCTGGCCAAGGACGGGTACGCCGTCCTGACCTGGTCGGCGCGCGGTTTCGGGACGTCCACCGGACGCATCGGCCTCAACGACCCGCGGACCGAGGTCAAGGACGTCTCCCGGCTGATCGACTGGCTTGCGCGGCGGCCCGAGGTGCTGCTCGACAAGGACGGCGACCCGCGCGTCGGCATGACCGGCTCCTCGTACGGCGGCGCGATCTCGCTGCTGGGCGCCGGGCACGACCGGCGCGTCGACGCCATCGCACCCCAGATCACGTACTGGAACCTCGCCGACGCCCTCTTCCCCGACGGCGTGTTCAAGAAGCTCTGGGCCGGCATCTTCTTCTCCACCGGGTCCGCGCCCGCCCCCGACCAGGGTGTGGCCCCGCCGCCCGCCGGTGAGGCACCCGCGGACGAGGCGGGCGCCGCCGACGCCCGCGGCGGCCGCACGGCCGCCGCCCCCGCCAACCCGGCGGGCTGTGGCCGCTTCGAGCCGCGGCTGTGCGCGATGTACGAACGCGTCGCCGTCGCCGGCAAGCCCGACGCCGAGGCCCGGGCGCTCCTCGAGGAACGCAGCCCCTCCGCGGTGGCGGACCGCATCGCGGTGCCCGCGCTCATCGTCCAGGGCCAGGCCGACTCCCTCTTCCCCCTCTCCCATGCCGACGCCATGGCCCGGGCCATCGGCGGCAACGGCGCACCCGTCGCGGTCGACTGGATCGCCGGCGGGCACGACGGCGGAGACCGCGAGACGAGCCGGGTCGAAGGGCGGATCGGCGCCTGGTTCGACCGGTACCTCAAGGACGACAACGGCGCGGACACCGGGCCCGCCTTCCGCGTCAGCCGCACCGGAGGCGTCGACTCGACCGACGGGCAGGCCCTGCTGCGCGGCGCGACCGCCGACCGCTACCCGGGTCTCGCGAGCGGTGCCCGCGAGTTCACGCTCACCGGCCGGGAACAGCGCCTCGCCAACCCGGCGGGCGCCAACCCGCCCGCCATCTCCGCCGTCCCCGGCCTCGGCGGCGGCGCCGGAGCGCTGTCGTCCCTGGGCGTCGGCCTGTCCCTCGACTTCCCCGGCCAGTTCGCGAGCTTCACCTCCGCACCGATGGACCGCGCCACCCGGATCACCGGCTCCCCGTCCGTCACCGTCGAGGTGGCCTCGGACCGGGGCGACGCCGTGCTCTTCGGAAAGGTGTACGACGTCGGCCCCGACGGCCGGCAGCAGGTGCTGCCCGCTCAGCTCGTTGCCCCTGTCCGGGTCGAGGACGCCACGACGGCACGGAAGATCACGCTCACGCTGCCCGCCGTGGACCACGAGGTCGACGCCGGACACCGGCTGCGCCTCGTCCTGTCCGCGACCGACCTCGGCTACGCCTCCCCGGCCGAACCGGCCACGTACACCGTCTCCCTCGCCGGAGCGACGCTCACCGTGCCCACCGCCCCCGCCGTGCGGACCGAGGCCACCGGCATGCCCTGGTGGGTGTGGGCCCTGCCGGCCGCCGGAGCACTCGTCGCGGCCGTCCTGCTGCTGACCGCCCGCCGCCGGGCCGTCGCACCCGCGCCCGACCCGCAGCGCGCCGACGTGCCGCTGGAGATCACCGGACTGACCAAGCGCTACGCGAAGTCCGCCGACCGGTACGCCGTACGGGACCTGTCCTTCCGCGTCGAGAAGGGGCAGGTGCTCGGACTCCTCGGACCCAACGGCGCGGGCAAGACGACCACGCTGCGCATGCTGATGGGCCTCATCCGTCCCGACGACGGCGAGATCCGGGTCTTCGGGCACGCCATCAGGCCCGGGGCGCCCGTGCTCTCCCGGGTCGGCGCGTTCGTCGAGGGCGCCGGCTTCCTGCCCCACCTGTCGGGCCGCGACAACCTGGAGCTGTACTGGCGGGCGACCGGCCGCCCGGCCGCCGACGCGCACATCGAGGAGGCACTGGAGATCGCCGGCCTCGGCGACGCGCTGGCCCGCGCCGTCCGCACCTACTCGCAGGGCATGCGGCAGCGTCTCGCCATCGCGCAGGCCATGCTCGGCCTGCCGGACCTGCTGATCCTCGACGAACCGACCAACGGGCTCGACCCGCCGCAGATCCGCGAGATGCGGGACGTGATGATCCGCTACGCGGCCGGGGGCCGGACCGTCATCGTCTCCAGCCACCTCCTGTCGGAGGTCGAGCAGTCCTGCACCCACCTCGTCGTCATGGACCGCGGCCGGCTCGTGCAGGCCGGGCCGGTCGCCGAGATCACCGGCGAGAGCGACACCCTCCTCGTCACCACGGCGGGCGAGGTCCCCGAACCCGTCGTCGAGAAGATCGCCGCGCTGCCGGGCATCGGCTCGGCCGTCCGCACGGACGAGGGCCTGCTGGTACGGCTGGACGGCGCGAGCGCCACCGCGATGATCACCGAACTGGTCCGGCTCGACGTGCCGTTGACGGGCGTCGGACCGCACCGCCGCCTGGAGGACGCGTTCCTCACCCTGATCGGAGGCTCGGCATGAGCGTGCCCGTGCAAGAAGCCGTGCCCGTCGGGTCGGCCCCCGGGTACCGGGCCGGACACACCCTGCCGCTGCGGGTGGAGGCGGTCCGGCAGCTGCGGCGGCGCCGGACCCTGGTGATGGCCGGGATCCTGGCCGCGCTGCCGTTCATCCTGATCGCGGCGTTCGCCATCGGCGGCACCCCGGACGGCCGCGACAACGGCCGCATCACCCTGATGGACACGGCGACGGCGTCCGGCGCCAACTTCGCCGCCACCTGCCTGTTCGTCTCGGCGGGCTTCCTGCTGGTGGTGCCCGTGGCGCTGTTCCACGGCGACACCGTCGCCTCGGAGGCGAGCTGGTCGTCGCTGCGCTATCTGCTCGCCGCGCCCGTGCCCCGCACCCGGCTGCTGTGGTCCAAGCTCGCCGTCGCGCTCGGCTTCAGCGCGGCGGCGATGGTGCTGCTGCCGCTGGTGGCCCTCGTGGCGGGGACGGTCGCCTACGGCTGGGGGCCGCTGGAGCTGCCCACGGGCGGGTCGCTCGGAGCCGCGGAGTCGGTGGGGCGCCTGGGCCTCGTGGTCGCGTTCGTCTTCGTCTCCCAACTGGTCACGGCGGGGTTGGCGTTCTGGCTGTCCACCAAGACCGACGCACCGCTCGGCGCGGTCGGCGGCGCGGTCGGGCTGACCATCATCGGCAATGTGCTCGACGCCGTGACGGCACTGGGCGGCTGGCGCGAAGTGCTGCCCGCCCACTGGCAGTTCGCCTGGATCGACGCGCTCCAGCCGCAGCTGGAGTGGACCGGCATGGTGAAGGGGGCGTCCGTGTCGGTCACGTACGCGCTGGTGCTGTTCGCGCTCGCCTTCCGTAACTTCTCCCGCAAGGACATCGTGTCGTAGGCGTGTGTCCTGGCATGCCTTGGCATGGCGTAGGCGCAGCGCGTCTGCGTGCTCTCGCAGGAGCAGGGGACGCCGACTCCCGCTGCCCCGCGGGCCGTTGCCGCATTGAGATCCTTCCGCAACCCCTTCGTCTGCTCTTTCCGGCCGTCTCGGACGTCACATTCACAAGTGCCGTTCGATGCGAGGGGGAGAGCCGGATGACGTTCCGTACGGGAATGACGGGCCGCAGACGAAGGGGCGGACGGGCGGCCAGGGCGGTGGTGACCGCCGTGCTGGCCGGCGGCATGCTGCTGACGTCGGCCTGCTCGGGCTCGGAGAACATCACCACCGACCAGGCCGACAGCCGCAAGCCGAACGGCGCGCTGCCGGCTCCGGCCGTCCCCGACGGCGGCCGGGGCGCGCCGGGCGAAGGGGCCGCCGAAGGCGAGGGCGACAGGGTCCGCGAGTCCGCGCCGCCCGCCGACTACCTGTCCACGTTCGCCCTCGACGTCGACACCGCCTCCTACGGCTACGCCCGCCGCACCCTGAAGGAGGGGCGGCTGCCCGAGGCGCACGAGGTCCGGCCCGAGGAGTTCGTCAACAGCTTCCGCCAGGACTACGAACGCCCCGAGGGCAACGGCTTCTCCGTCACCGTCGACGGCGCACGGCCGCAGGCCGGGGAGGGGGAGGTGCACGGGGACGGCGGCGGCGAGAACTGGTCGCTGGTGCGGGTGGGGCTGTCCACGGCGGCACCCGCGCGCACGAGCGAACGACCGCCCGCCGCGCTCACGTTCGTCATCGACATCTCCGGCTCGATGGCCGAGCCCGGCCGCCTCGACCTCGTCAAGAAGTCCCTCGGCACCCTCACCGACCAGTTGCGCGACGACGACTCGATCGCCGTCGTCACCTTCAGCGACGAGGCGAGGACCCGGCTTCCCATGACCCGCCTGGACGGCAACCGCGACCGTGTCCACGACATCGTCGACTCCCTGGAGCCCACCGACTCGACCAATGTCGAGGCCGGGGTCACCACCGGCTACGACGTGGCCGTCGAAGGCCGCAGGAAGGGCGCGACCAACCGCGTCGTGCTGCTCTCCGACGCGCTCGCCAACACCGGTCGGACGGGGGCCGACGCGATCCTCGACCGCATCGACGACGCCCGCCGCGAGCACGGCATCACCCTCTTCGGTGTCGGTGTCGGCAGCGACTTCGGCGACGCGCTGATGGAACGCCTCGCCGACAAGGGCGACGGCCACACCACGTACGTCTCCGACGAGGAGGAGGCCAGGAGGGTCTTCGTCGACCAGCTGCCCGCGCACGTGGAGCTGCGCGCGCGTGACGCCAAGGCACAGGTCGCCTTCGACCCGCAGACCGTCAAGCAGTTCCGGCTCATCGGCTACGAGAACCGGGCCGTCGCGGACGAGGACTTCCGCAACGACCGCGTCGACGGCGGCGAGGTCGGCCCCGGCCACACGGTGACCGCGTTGTACGCCGTACGGCTCCGGGAGGGGGCGAGCGGCCATGTCGCCACGGCCACCGTCCGCTGGCTCGACCCCGCGACGCGCGCGCCCCACGAGCGGTCCGGCTCGGTGGAGACCGGCGCTATCGACGGGGCGCTGTGGGGCGCGGCGCCCAAGCGCCTCCAGGTGACGGCGGTGGCCGCGTACTTCGCCGACGAACTGCGCGGCGGTTCGGTGCCGGGCTCCCCGGGCCTGGCGGAACTCCGTGACCAGGCGCGGGCGCTGGCGGACGCAACGGAGGACGGGGCGGTACGGGAACTGGCGGACGCGATCCGCCGGGCACAGCGGCTGAGGGACTGAGGCGGGTGTGATCGGGCGCGGCGGCGGGGCGGCGCGGCGGGGCCGTGGTGGCGGGACGCGGCGCGTCCGCCGGGGCCCGCCGCCCCGCGCGGTCCGGCGCGCGCAGCGTCCGCCGCGCTGCCCGGCCGCGCCCTGCCGCGGGCCCTTCCAGGCGCAGCCGGCCCCTCCGCGCCGTCTCCGGACCGGTGGTCCCGGCACCGGCACGGCGCGGTAGAAAGATCACATGAACCAGCCAGTGGGACCCGCAGGGGACATGGACGACGTCGACGCCGTGACCCGTGCGGTGCTCACCGCATCGAGGCTCCTCGTCGCCGTCTCCGCCCGGTCGCTCGCCGCCGTCGAGGACCGGGTGACCCTGCCCCAGTTCCGTCTCCTGGTCGTGCTGTCCACGGAGGGGCCCGCGAAGCTGGTCGTCCTGGCCGAGCGGCTCGGGGTGAACCCGTCGACCGCGCTGCGGATGATGGACCGGCTGATCGCCGCCGGTCTCGCGGACCGGCAGGTCAATCCCCACAACCGCCGGGAGACGGTGCTGAGACTGACGGGCGAGGGCCGGCGCATCGTCGAGGACGTCACCGGCCGCCGCCGCGAGGAGATCGCCGCGATCGTGGCCCGGCTCGACCCGGCGCAGCGGGCCGCACTCGTCGGAGCGCTGACGGCGTTCACCGAGGCGGGCGCGGAACCTGCCGTCGGGGACCGGGACGCCGATCTGTATCCGCTGGGCTGGTCGGACCTGACACAGGGCGGCTCCCGCTGAGGCCGGCCACGGGCCGCCCCTCGCCTCGGTCGCCGCGGCGCACCGCGTGGGCCGTGCCCGCGGCGGCGAGCGCGACGACGAACGCCGCGGCCACCAGCAGGGCGCTCACCCACAGGGGCGAGCGGTAGCCGAATCCGGCCCCGATCGCGGCCCCGCCGAGCCAGGGTCCGAGCGCGGCGCCCACGTTGAAGGCCGCCGTCGCGCAGGCGCCGCCCAGCGTGGGAGCGTCGGCCGCGGCGTACAGCACCCGCGCGATCACCGTCGAGCCGACGGCGAACGACAACGCCCCCTGGACAAGGACGAGGACGAGCAGCGCCACCGGGCTACCGGCGGTGAACGCGAGGACGGCCCAGCCGGCGAGCAGAGCAGTCCCGCCGGGCAGCAGGACCTGGAGCGGCCGGGTGTCCGCCAGCCGTCCCGCGACGGTCACACCGGCGAACGAGCCGATGCCGAAGAGCGCCAGCACGGCGGGCACCCATGCCGGCCCCAGCCCGGCGACATCGGTGACGAGCGGGGCGAGATAGGTGAAGGTGCAGAAGGTGGCACCGTTCACCAGCGCCCCAACGGCCAGGGGCACGGCCGGCCGGGGGCCGCGCAGGGCCCGCAGCTCGCCGCGCACGCTCGGCGCGCCGGCGCTTTCCGGGCCGGCCGGCACCGAGCGGGCGACCGCCACGACGGCCGGTACGGAGACAAGGGCAACGGCCCAGAACGCCGAGCGCCACCCCCACAGTTGGCCGAGCAGCGCCCCGGCGGGCACACCGGCGACGCACGCGAGGGTGACACCTCCGAGGAGGACGGAGGTGGCACGGCCCTTGGCGCCGGTGTCGACCATGGAGGTCGCGGTCGCCAGCGCCACGGCCAGGAAGCCCGCGTTGGCCAGAGCGCCGATGACCCGGGCGGCCAGCAGCACCTCGAAGCTGCCGGTGACCGCGCCGAGCACGTGGACGAGCAGGAACGTCACGAGGAAGAACAGCAGCGCCCGGCGCCGCGGCCAGCGCAGCCCGAGGACGGCCGTCAGCGGTGCACCGACGATCATTCCGACGGCGAACGCCGACGTCAGCGCCCCCGCCGCCGGGACGGACACCCCCAGGTCGGCGGCGATCTCCGGCACGAGGCCGGACAGCATGAACTCGGACGTCCCCTGGGCGAAGACGGCCAGTCCGAGCAGGTACAGAGCAAGTGGCATGACAAGACTCCAGGGCCCCGTCACAGAGGTGAGGGGGCCTGCACGCGTAGGGACCCGGCCGGAGTCTCGAAGGGACTCACGAGCCGGGCAGAACACAGCCCGTTGCGTGGTGATCCGGCGGCGAACGACGTGCCCGACGGGTACGCGGCGGAGCCACCGGACGACCGGTGGCTAGAGTCTTGACGCCTCAGGACTGGACATGGCCACTCACCGTAGGAACCACCGCGGACGCTGTCGAGCGAATATCCGAAGTCCCCGACGCAGAGCTGTGTCTACGCCCTCGGCGGCATCGACGACGCCGCGCCACCGACGGCGTGCCCGGCGCTTACGCCCCCTCTACGCCCCGCCCGCTAGATTGCCCCCGACCAGCAAAAAGGCCCTCCCGGGAGGAGGGCCTCAAAGGTGGTGCGGGCAGAGCGCCCCCGGCAGGACTCGAACCTGCGGCCAAGCGCTTAGAAGGCGCCTGCTCTATCCACTGAGCTACGGGGGCCGGAAATGGCCTTGCGGTCTGGAGCCCCACTCGGGTCGTCCGACCTGCCGGGGACAAGGATAGGGCTCCGATCACCTTGGCCCGGTTGCCTCACCTGCGTGACACGATGTGGAGGTTCGGTGAAGCGAACCGATAATCGCAGGCAGGTGCGATTCGTGCATCGCTTTTGACGTCTGTGCGTCGCGGGTGTTGTGCACTCGTTATGCCTGCGTCCCACTCTTCCCATGTGTCCCGTCTGTCCGATCGGCGCGCAGAGATGCCCATACGCTTCAAAAAGCCGATCAAATTGGGCATTCTTCGCATGTGGTGACCTTGGATGCACGGCCTCAGCTGATCGACGCACTTTCCGCCCTGCGCGACCGTGTCGCCGCCGTGCGTCTGCCGCTCCCCCTTCTCGGCGCGCCTCGCGCCCGGCAGACGCGTGTCGAGCTGCTCGCGCAGCTCGACGACTATCTCGTGCCCCGCCTCAAGGACCCCGACGCCCCCCTGCTCGCCGTGATCGGCGGATCCACCGGCGCCGGAAAGTCCACCCTCGTCAACTCCCTTGTGGGCAGGAAGGTCAGCGAGGCCGGCGTGCTGCGGCCGACCACGCGGACCCCCGTGCTCGTCTGTCACCCCGACGACCACCACTGGTTCGCCGGCATGCGGGTGCTCCCGCACCTCACCCGCCTGTGGATGCCGCCCGCCGACGAGGAGGCCGAGCGGGACGCGGGCGGGCGGCACCGCAGGGCCGGGGCCCAGGCCGTGGCGGAGAGGTCGCTGCGGATCGAGACCGCCTCCACCCTGCCGCGCGGCCTCGCGCTCCTGGACGCGCCCGACATCGACTCGCTCGTCGTGGAGAACCGCGTGCTGGCCGCCGAGTTGATCTGCGCGGCCGACGTATGGGTCATGGTGACCACCGCCTCGCGCTACGCGGACGCCGTGCCGTGGCACCTGCTGCGTACGGCCAAGGAGTACGACGCCACGCTGATCACCGTCCTCGACCGGGTGCCGCACCAGGTCGTCGACGAGGTGTCGCGGCAGTACGCGGCGCTGCTGACGAAGGCCGGACTCGGCCATGTGCCGCGGTTCACGATCCCCGAGCTGCCCGAGTCCGCGGCCGTCGGCAACGGGCTGCTGCCCACGACCGCCGTCGCGCCCCTGCTGTCCTGGCTGGCCCACCGGGCGCAGGACCCGGCGGCGCGCCAGCAGGCGCTCGGGCGCACCGCGGGCGGCGTGATCGCGTCCCTGGACGCGCGGATGCCGGAGCTGGCGAGCGCGGTCGCGGCCCAGTACGCGGCCGCCGTACGGCTCACGGGCGCCGTGGAGGAGGCGTACGAGAAACAGCGCGAGCGCGTACGCGGGCAACTGCGCGCCGGTGCCGTCCTCGCCGGTGACGCCCGCACCCGCTGGCGCGGCTACCCCCGCGACAGCACGGCGGCCGAACTGCTCGACGCCCTCGTCGCCAGCCTGTCCGCGCTCCTGCAATGTGCCGTGGCTGCCGCCGACGAGCAGGTGCAGAGCGCCTGGCGACGCGAGCCCGCCGCGGAGGCCGTCTCCCCGCACCACCGGGTCGACCTGGAGTCGGGCGAGCGGATCGGGATGGCCGTACGCCGATGGCGGCGGGTCCTTGAGGAGATCGCCGAGGAGGAGGTGCGGGGGATGGAACGCAACACCGCCCCCGACGCCGAGACCGTCGCCGCGCTCCTCGCCACCGCGCTGCTCGGCGGCCGCCGCGCGCGGGGGGCGGGGGAGCGGCTGGCCGAACGGATGGGCGCCCAGGGGGCGCTGCGGCTGCGCGACAAGGGCGGCGAGCTGGTCTCGGCGTACATCGACGGCGTGCTGCACAGCGAACGGGACCGCCGGCTGGCGCCCCTGGACGCACTCGAAGTGACCCCCGAGCCGCAGGCCGAGCTGATCGCCGCGCTGTCCCTACTGCAGAAGGAGAGGTGAGCGCGGGTGACCGCCGTCACCGACGACCACAACGAGACGGGGAACGAGACCGTCGCCGGGGCTGTGAACGCGGCCCTGAACGGTGCTGTGCACGGGACCGTGGACGGCGCCGTGAACGGGAGCCTGAACGGGGCCGCCGACGCTGACCGGGCCGGTGACCGCTGGGACGACGGGCTGATCGCGCGTCGCGCCGAGACGCGGTCCGCGGACGACGCCGCGGAGACCGACGAGGACGAGGCCGGTCACCACGGTGCCCTGGCGCGGGACCGGGACGACCACCTGCCGATCGGCGGCTCCTACGTCGGACCGCTGCGCAACCGCCTGAACGCGCTGCGTGAACTGCTGGGACTCTCCCAGACCCGCCTGGACGGCCGCACCCTCGCGGAGGCCGGCCGGGTCCTCGACGAGGCCGCCGCCCGCCAGCGGCTCTCCTCCCGCCATACGGTCGTCGCCGTCGCGGGGGCGACGGGCAGCGGCAAGTCGACCCTGTTCAACGCGCTCGCCGGGGTGCGCATCGCGGAGACCGGGCTGCGCAGGCCGACCACGTCGGCGCCCATCGCCTGCACCTGGTCGGACGGCGCCGCGGGCCTGCTGGACCGGCTCGCCATCCCCGGACGGCTGCGCCGCAGGCCGCTCGCCGGCGGCGACGGCGACGAGCAGTTGCAGGGGCTGGTGCTGATCGACCTGCCCGACCACGACTCGGCCCTGGTGTACCACCGGGAGCAGGTCGACCGGGTGCTCGCGCTCGTCGACGCCGTCATCTGGGTCGTCGACCCCGAGAAGTACGCAGACGCGGCCCTGCACGAGCGGTACCTGAGGCCGCTCGCCGGCCATGCCGAGGTCACGTTCGTGGTGCTCAACCAGATCGACCGGCTGCCCGGCGAGGCCGCCGACCAGGTGCTCGACGATCTGCGTCGCCTCCTCGACGAGGACGGCATGGCGCTGGGCGAGCACGGCGAACCGGGCGCCACCGTCCTCGCGCTGTCCGCGCTGACCGGCGAGGGCGTGGGCGAACTGCGGGAGATCATCGGCGCGTTCGTGCAGGGACAGCAGGCAGCGGCGCTGCGGCTGTCCGCGGACGTGGACGCGGCGGCGGCGAAGCTGCGCCCGGTGTACGTCGCCGAGGGGCGCACGGGTCTGGACGAGCGTGCCCGAGAGGACTTCTCGGCACGGCTCGCGGACGCGGTCGGCGCGACGGCGGCCGGTGAGGCGGCCGAGCGCGAGTGGCGCAGGAACGCGGGGCGGGCGTGCGGGACGCCCTGGCTGCGGCTGTGGCGCTGGTACGAGCGCAAGCGCATGCCGGGGGCCGCCCTGGTCCAGCCCACCGCTCCGGTGGAGAAGGAACTGACCGCGCGCCAGCGGGTCGAGCAGGCGGTCCGCACAGTCGCCTCCGAGGCGTCGCGCGGGCTGCCCGCCCCCTGGGGACAGGCGGTGCGGGAGGCGGCGGTACGGGGCTCCCAGGGCCTGCCCGAGGCGCTGGACGAGCTGGCGGCGCGCGAGGCCGCGGCGACGAGCGGACGGCCGCAGCGCCCTGCGTGGTGGCCGGCCGCCGTGCTGGCCCAGGCGTCGATGACGCTGCTTCAGATCTACGGCGGGCTGTGGCTGGTGGGCCAGATCTTCGGCGTGCTGGAGCCGGGCCTCCTTCCGCCGGTGCTGGTGATGCTCGCGGGGATCGTGGGCGGCCCGCTGGTGGAGTGGGCGTGCGCGGCGGTGGCCAAGGGGCCCGCGCGGCGGTACGGACAGGACGTCAGACGCAGGTTGCAGGAGGCGGCCGCGGGGTGCGGCAGGGCCAAGGTGCTCGACCCGATCTCGGCGGAGCTCATGCGCTACCGGGAGGTGCGGGAGCAGTACGCGACGGTGTCGGGGACGACTCGGCCGGGGGCGGGGCCGGTCACGGGACGCGGAAGGGTGCGTACCCGGATCGGGTGACGGAGTTGTCCACAACGGGACGTCCGTCCACAGGCGTCTGCGGGGCTTCTCCGTCCGGTCCAGCATGGAGCCCGGAAGACAGCGATCGGGCAAGGCAACCGGACGGAGAGGTGACCGTCATGAACGACACCATGGTGACGGTGGTGGGGAATGTGGCCACGAATGTGGAGTACCGGGAAACGGCCACCGGAGGGATGGCGCGATTTCGCTTCGCGGTGCCCTCGCGGCGGTGGGACCGGCAGAACGGCAACTGGGCGGACGGGCCGACGAGCTTCTACACGGTCTTCGCCTGGCGGTCACTGGCGGCGAATCTGGCCGGCTCGGTGTCCGTCGGTGAACCGCTCGTGGTGCACGGCAGGTTGAAGGTGCGTGAGGAGGACGGCGAGGGCAGGCGCCGGACGTTCGTGGACATCGACGCGACGGCGGCGGGGCACGACCTGACGCGCGGGACGGCGGCGTTCCGGCGGGTGACGAGGGGTGAGCCGGTTCCGGCGGCCCGGCGCGACGAGGGGCCGGGCGAGTCCGAGGAGACGGTGGTGGTTCGGCAGGCGCGGGAGCCGGTTGCCGTCCCCTGAGGGGCAGTTGGGCGTCGTGCGGCGATGCCGCTCCGCGGATCGCGGCCGGTAAAAGGGGTGATCAGGGGGTGAACTGACCGACGGTGATAACGATTACGAGTCGGAATGGTTATCTGATGACATGGCGGGGGACCGGGGTGCGCGCCGTCCATAGGATTCCCGGGTACTCACGGGGCACTTGAGTTAGCTGGCGAGACACTTCCCCCACGCGTCACACGCGAAGGTCTCGCCCAGAGGGGAATTCTGCTGTGTTTGCTGTGTTCTCTGCGTCTGCTGTACGCAGGCGGCGCGCCGCGCGTCTTGCCGCGGCGGCCCTCGTATCGGGCCTGATCGCCACAGGCACCCTCGCCGGCGCGGGCATGGCCGCCGCCGACGACGGCACTCAGCACCAGGGCGGCGCCGTCGCCACGCTGGACGGGCTGAAGACGTTCGACAAGGCCGTGCTGCACAACGGCGGCAAGGATCAGGAGATCCCCGCCGGGCTCTTCGAGATGACGGTCGAGGGCGGCGGTCAGCTCAAGACGTACTGCATCGACATCCACAACCCGACCCAGTCCCAGGCCAAGTACCTGGAGACTCCCTGGGACCAGACGTCGCTGGGATCCAACAAGAACGCGGGCAAGATCCGCTGGATCCTCGAGCACTCCTACCCCCAGGTCGACGACCTGGCGGCCCTGGCCAAGGGTGCCGACGCCGGGTCGCTGACCGCCGAGACCGCGGCGGCCGGCACCCAGGTCGCCATCTGGCGTTTCTCGGACGGCGCCGACGTCGAGGCGCTCGACCCGCAGGCGGAGAAGCTGGCCGACTGGCTGGAGACGTCCGCCAAGGATGTCGCCGAGCCCAAGGCGTCGCTGAGCCTCGAGCCGAACGCGGTCTCCGGCAAGGCCGGCAGCCGCATCGGCCCGGTGACGGTGCGTACCGACGCCGGTCAGGTGACGGTGACGCCGCCCGCCGACGCCGCCGCCAGCGGCATCAAGATCACGGACGAGGCGGGCAAGCCGGTCACCTCCGCGGCCAACGGCAGCAAGCTGTACTTCGACGTTCCGGCCGGCGCCGCCGACGGGACGGCCTCGCTGAGCGCCCAGGCGACCATGTCGGTCCCGGTGGGCCGCGCGTTCGCCAGCGCGAGCAAGAGCCAGACCCAGATCCTGGCCGGCTCCAGCCAGTCCACGGTCTCCGCGACCGCCACCGCGACGTGGGCGAAGACGGGTCCGATCCCGTCCGTCACCGCGGAGAAGAACTGCGCCAAGGGCGGCGTCGACATCACCGCCGGCAACAAGGGCGACTCCCCGTTCACCTTCGAGCTCGCCGGCATCAAGCACACCATCCCGGCCGGTGAGTCCCGGACGGTGACCGTGCCGGTCGCCGAGGACCAGGCGTACGACTTCACGATCACCGGCCCCGGTGGCTTCAAGAAGAACTTCAAGGGCGTCCTGGACTGCAAGACCCAGGGCACGCCGCAGCCGGGCACCGAGACCCCCTCGTCCCAGCCCAGCCCGGCGTCGGCCGGCGGCACGTCCGCGGGCGCCGAGGGCCCCGAGGGCGACCTCGCCGAGACCGGCGGCTCCAGCGCCACGCCGATGATCGCGGGCATCGCGATCGTGCTGGTGCTGATCGGCGGCGGCGCGGTGTTGTTCCTCCGCAGGAAGACGTCGGCCGCCGGCGAGTGAGCGAACGACCGCGTGATGTGACACAGCGCTGACAGAGGGGCCCGGCACGGGTGACGTGCCGGGCCCCTCTCACGTCGTGTGCCGGGCCCGTCGCGCGCCGGGTTCCTCGCGCGTCGCATGCCGGGTCCCCTGTGCGCCGTGTGCTGGGCCGTCTCACGTGGCGCGGGCCGCGGTTTCCGTCCGGGGGGCGGCGTACGGCAAGATGGGTGTATCTGCCCACCCACTGCTTGCCGGACGGTTTCTCTTGGCTGAGTACATCTACACGATGCGCAAGACGCGCAAGGCGCACGGCGACAAGGTCATCCTCGATGACGTGACGCTGAGCTTCCTGCCCGGTGCGAAGATCGGTGTGGTCGGCCCCAACGGCGCCGGTAAGTCCACCGTGCTGAAGATCATGGCCGGTCTGGAGCAGCCGTCCAACGGTGACGCCTTCCTCTCGCCCGGCTACTCCGTCGGCATCCTCCTCCAGGAGCCGCCGCTCGACGAGTCCAAGACCGTCCTGGAGAACGTCCAGCAGGGCGTCGCCGAGGTCAAGGGCAAGCTCGACCGCTTCAACGAGATCGCCGAGCAGATGGCGACCGAGTACACGGACGAGCTGATGGAGGAGATGGGCAAGCTCCAGGAGGAGCTGGACCACGCCAACGCCTGGGACCTCGACGCCCAGCTCGAGCAGGCCATGGACGCCCTCGGCTGCCCGCCCGCCGACTGGCCCGTCACCAACCTCTCCGGTGGTGAGAAGCGCCGCGTCGCCCTGTGCAAGCTGCTCCTCGAGGCCCCCGACCTGCTGCTCCTCGACGAGCCCACCAACCACCTCGACGCCGAGTCGGTCCAGTGGCTGGAGGCGCACCTCGCCAAGTACGCCGGCACCGTCGTCGCCATCACCCACGACCGCTACTTCCTCGACAACGTCGCGGAGTGGATCCTCGAGCTCGACCGCGGCCGCGCCCACCCGTACGAGGGCAACTACTCCACGTACCTGGAGAACAAGGCATCCCGCCTCAAGGTCGAGGGTCAGAAGGACGCCAAGCGCCAGAAGCGCCTCAAGGAAGAGCTGGAGTGGGTCCGCTCGAACGCGAAGGGGCGGCAGGCCAAGTCCAAGGCCCGCCTCGCGCGTTACGAGGAGATGGCCGCCGAGGCCGACAAGATGCGGAAGCTGGACTTCGAGGAGATCCAGATCCCGCCGGGCCCGCGTCTGGGCTCCGTCGTGGTCGAGGTGAACAACCTCTCCAAGGCGTTCGGCGACAAGGTCCTCATCGACGACCTGTCCTTCACGCTGCCGCGCAACGGCATCGTCGGCGTCATCGGCCCGAACGGCGCCGGCAAGACGACGCTGTTCAAGATGATCCAGGGCCTGGAGAAGCCGGACTCGGGCGAGATCAAGGTCGGCGAGACCGTCAAGATCTCGTACGTCGACCAGAGCCGTGCCAACATCGACGCCAAGAAGACGCTGTGGGCCGTCGTCTCCGACGAGCTGGACTACATCAACGTCGGCCAGGTCGAGATGCCGTCCCGCGCCTACGTGAGCGCCTTCGGCTTCAAGGGCCCGGACCAGCAGAAGCCGGCCGGAGTCCTCTCCGGCGGTGAGCGCAACCGCCTGAACCTGGCGCTCACCCTCAAGCAGGGCGGCAACCTGCTGCTCCTCGACGAGCCGACCAACGACCTCGACGTGGAGACGCTGTCCTCCCTCGAGAACGCGCTGCTGGAGTTCCCCGGTGCGGCCGTGGTCGTCTCCCACGACCGCTGGTTCCTCGACCGCGTCGCCACGCACATCCTGGCGTACGAGGGCGACTCCAAGTGGTTCTGGTTCGAGGGCAACTTCGAGTCGTACGAGAAGAACAAGATCGAGCGTCTCGGCCCGGACGCGGCTCGTCCGCACCGTGCCACCTACAAGAAGCTCACCCGGGGCTGAGGCAGCGTATGGCTCGCCACATCTACCGCTGTCCCCTGCGCTGGTCGGACATGGACGCCTTCGGGCACGTCAACAACGTCGTCTTCCTGCGGTATCTGGAAGAGGCGCGGATCGACTTCATGTTCCGGCTGGCGCCGGGGGACGGTTCGCCGTCCTTCTCCGGCGGATCGGTGGTCGCCCGCCACGAGATCGACTACGTGCGGCCGCTGGTCCACCGGCATGAGCCGGTGGTCATCGAGTCGTGGGTGACCCGGATCGCCGCGGCGTCGCTGACCATCGCCTACGAGGTGAAGGAGGCGGACGACCCCGAGCAGGTGTACGTGCGGGCCTCGACGGTCGTCGTCCCCTACAACCTGGCCGAGGGCAGGCCGCGCCGGATCAGCGCGGAGGAGAAGTCGTTCCTCCGGAAGTATCTCGACGACGAGGCCGCGGGCCCCGACGACAAGCCCGAGGACGCCCTCGTCGCATGACCGTGCCCATGTCCGTACCCGTGCATAGCCTGCATCTCGCCGACGCGAGGGAGGCGGACGATCTCGCCGCCTTCCTCGCCCGGCTGATCCACTACGACCGCGCCGCCGCGGTCAGGCTGCAGGCTGGCAGTGGTGCGCTGGCCGTCTTCGGACGTCCGCCCTCCTTCGAGGTGCTCGCGATCCGTACGGCGAGGCTCGCCGAACCCGTCGAGCTGGACGTCACCGTGTCGGCCGGGGAGCTGCTGGAGTCGCTGGGCGGCGCGGAGTTCAGGGTGCCGGGTGCGGTGACGGGGCCGCCGTGGGCCGGGGTGCTGCCGCCCCGCGGCGGCTGGCGCGAGCTGGCCGGGCTGCCGGACGTGCAGGCGATGCGGGGTGCGGTGGCGGCGGCCGTCGCGGAGTTCCGCACGCGGGACGAGGCACTGCCGGCGCAGCGGCGCACGCGCGCCGAGCGGGACCGCATCGGCCGCGAGATCTGGTCGCGCACGGTGGGCGGCACGGGCTTGCCGCTGCGCGCCGTGCACGCGGCCCAGGCCCTGGGCTTCCTGCGCCCGGGAGTGCCGGTGGCGCTGCTGTCGTCGGGGACGTGGCTGAGGCTGCGGACGCCGTACGGGTCGGTGGCGGTGCGCACGAATGGGCTGGGCGGGTTGAGTGTGACACCGGTGCGCCCGACGTCCTGACGACGCCGGGCCCCGGCGGCGTGGAGTTCCCCCACCCCGCCCCTCCCCGAAACTCTGACGAGACCCGGGGGCTCCGCCCCCGTGACCCCCGGTTGCGCCCGCTGCGCGGGGCGTGCGCCGGCCCGGCGTGTGGGGGACGCCTCCCGGAAACTCTGAGGGGGCCTGGTGGCTCGGCCCCGTGCCCCTGGCTGCGCCCGCTGCGCGGCGCGTGCGCCGTCCCGGCGCGTGGGGATGCCCTCACCCCGACGCCTCCCGGAAACTCTGACGGGGCCTGGTGGCTCGGGCCCGTTCCCCCGGCTGCGTCCGCTGCGCGGCGCGTGCGCCGGCCCGGCGTGTGGGGAAACTCTGACGAGACCCGGGGGCTCCGCCCCGTCACCTCCGGTTGCGTCCGCTCGCGGCGCGTGGGCGTGCCGGTGCGTGTGGGGGGAATGCCCCCACCCCGCCCCTCCCCGAAACTCTGACGAGACCCGGGGGCTCCGCCCCCGTGACCCCCGGTTGCGCCCGCTGCGCGGGGCGTGCGCCGGCCCGGCGTGTGGGGGACGCCTCCCGGAAACTCTGAGGGGGCCTGGTGGCTCGGCCCCGTGCCCCTGGCTGCGCCCGCTGCGCGGCGCGTGCGCCGGCCCCGCCGGGTTCGCTGATTCCGGCTCCGCAGCGCGGGAGTGCCCCTGCCCGGCCCGCTTGGCGGGCGCGGGTTCCGTCCGGGAAAGGGTGCCGCGCCGCCCCGGCAGGGCTTCGCCCCCGTTCCCCCGCCTCTGCCCGCTTCGCGGGCCGAGGCGGTCACGCAGAGGGCGGGGTGTCCGGCCAGATGGTGATGTGGTCTGGTTCCAGTTCCAGGGCCACCCGGTCCGCCATGCCGAGGGCCGTCGTGTATTCGGTGGGGAGCTGGAGGCGGCCCGCGCGGTCCAGCATCGCGTACTCGCGGGCCACCACCGATTCCTGGCCCGTCGTCGCGTCGATCTCCGTGCGGCGCAGGACCTCGGATGAGGTGCGGCCGTCGCGGATGGCGACCGTGCGGCGGACCTCGGAGGCGACCGCCTGGTCGTGGGTGACGATCACGATCGTCGTGCCCAGCTCCTCGTTCGCGCGGCGGAAGGCGGCGAAGACCTGTTCGCCGGTCGCCGAGTCCAGCTCGCCCGTGGGCTCGTCCGCGAGCAGCACCGAGGGGGAGTTCGCGAGCGCGACCGCGATCGCGACGCGCTGCTGCTGGCCGCCGGACAGCTGCCGCGGGCGGCGGTCCGCGCAGTCGGCGACGCCGAGCATCGTGAGCAGGTCATGAACGCGCTCCGCCTTGCGCCGGCTCCGGCCCCGCAATTGCATCGGCAGCGCCACGTTCTGCGCCGCCGTCAGGTACGGCAGCAGGTTCCGGGCGGTCTGCTGCCACACGAAGCCCACCACCTCCCGGCGGTAGCGCAGCCGGGCTCCGGCGTCCATCGTGAGCAGGTCGCGGCCCGCGACCCGCGCCGCGCCCGCCGTGGGCACGTCGAGGCCGGCGAGGATGTTCATCAGGGTCGACTTGCCGCTTCCCGACGCGCCGACCAGGGCCATCAACTCGCCCTCCTTGACGAGCAGATCGAGCCCCTGAAGGGCCTGCACCTCGACGCCGTCCGTGGAGAACACGCGGACCAGCCGGTCGCAGGTGATCAGCGCGTCGTGCCCGTACGAGGGCCGTTCGCGCCGTGCCGTGACCCGGCGTTCGAGTTCCTCCAGGGTGGTGTCGGTCATCGCATGTCTCCTGCCCTGAGTTCGTTGACGGATCCTCGGCGCCCCGTCCACCAGGCCTGCACCCCGGCGACCGCCGCGGTCAGCAGGACCACCCCGACCGCGGGCAGCGCCAGCGACCAGGCGTCGGCCCGCAGAGAGACGCCGTCGACCGGCGCGACGCCCGGTGCGGCGGCCAGCGCCAGGCGGACCAGGTCCACGCCGGGGGCGAGCAGCCGGATGGTGGCCAGGCCGACGAGTACGCCTCCGGACGCGGCGAGCAGCGCCGAGGGGAGTGCTTCGAGACCCAGCAGCTGGCGCCCCTGCCGGGTGGTCAGGCCCATGGTGCGCAGCCTGGCGAGCAGCGTGGTGCGTTCCGGCGCCGACTGGAGCAGCGACAGCAGCAGCGCGAGGACGGCGTAGCCCGCGCCCGCGCCGATGGCGGCCGCGTAGATGCGTTCCGCCCCCGACTGCAGGGGCGAGTCCGTGAACGTCGCCCGTGCCTCGGCGCGCAGCCGCACGGTGAGGTCCTTGTCGAGGCCGTGTACGGCGGCTCGCAGGGCCCGTCCGTCCACCGTGTCGCCGGTGGCGAGCAGGGCGGTGGGCGCGCGCTGGGTCAGCCGGGAGCCGTCCACGACCAGGAACTCCGCGGACGTGACGGCCGGCGTGCGCTCCCGTACGGCCGCGATCTCCACCGTGAACTCGCCCGCCAGCGACCGGATCCGGCGCGGTCCCTTGCCCAGCCACTCGGCGACGCCCGGGGAGGCGACGGCCCGCAGCACGCCTTTCCCAGGTGACCGCAGCGTGTCCGCTGGGAAGGCGCCCAGGTCCAGCCCGTCGGACAGCGCCGCGTACCCCTTCGGCTCCACGCCGACCAGCGACGCCGCCGGCGGGGTCGTCAGGGCGTCGTCTCCGGCCGGCAGGTTCAGCGCGTGCTCGATCTGCACGGCGGTCACCGTCCGTACGCCGGACACCTCGCGCACGGCGCGCTCCGCGCCGGCCGGCAGGGCCACAGCGTCGGCGTCCCCGGAGATCCGGGCGTCCGCGCCGGTGGCCAGCAGCGCCGCCCGCGCCCGCGCGTCGTCGACACCCGCGAGCACCGAACCGCCGAAGCCCGCCGTCGTCAGCGCCACCAGCAGCGCGAGCAGCGGGAGCGCGCCGATCGCCGACGAACGTCCCGCGCGGGCCAGCGACAGGAACCCGATCGCACCGCGCAGCCGTGCGGCGGGGCGCGCGGCCCAGCGCAGCGGCAGTGGGTACAGCCGTACGAGGACGAGCGCGGCGATCAGGGCCACCAGGACCGGCGCGGCGCTGACCAGGTGATCGCCCGCGTCGGAGGTGCCGCGGCGGCGCAGCGCGACGACCGCACCCACCGCCAGGACGAGCAGGGTCACTTCGGCGACCGTGCGGCGCGCCGAGGGCCGCGACAGCACCAGGTCGTCGCGCCCTTGGTGCGCGCGCGGTACGCGGTGCTGGGCCGTCGCGCGCAGCGGCAGGGCGGCGCAGGCGACCAGGGCGACGGCCCCGGCGCCCAGCGCCGCGTACGGCAGGCGCGCGTCGTCGACGGCGAGGACCGCGGCCAGCAGTCCGGCGGCCGCGGCGGGCACGGCGACGACGGCGGTCTCGGCGAGCAGCCGGCCGCCGATGCCCCGCAGCGATCCGCCGCGCGAGCGCAGCAGGGCGATCTCGCTGCGGCGGCGGGCCGCGAACAGGCCGCCGGTCATGAGCACCACGACCGTGGCGACGGCAGCGACCCCGATCGCGGCGACGGCCACGACCGGCGCGATCGCGGACCGCATGGCGCCGTAGGAGGCGAGGATGCCGTCCAGGTCCGTCGTCAGGGCGGCGTTCTCGTCGACGGCCTCCTTGAGCCTCAGCAGGTCGGGGCCGTCCTCCAGGGAGGCGATACGGCTCGTCAGCCCGGGCACGCCCGCCGCGGTGAGATGCGCGGTCTCCGGGGCGATCCGCCAGTAGGGCTGCGGCTCGCCGGGGGTGCCGAGCAGCGCGGGCGCCGCCTCCGGGGCGATCAGGAGCGCGCCCTTCCAGAAGATCAGCGGCAGGGCGGTCGGGGTGGAGTCGAGCCCCGGGGTGCGCAGGAGCGGTTCGTAGGACCAGTAACCGCCCTCGGGCTCGCGGGGGTCGACGATGCCGGTCACCCGGACCGAGAGGATCGTCCCGGCCGTGTCGCCGAGATGCACCACCGAACCGGTCCTGATGTTCAGCGTCTTCGCCGTCTGTGCGGTGACGGCCGCCTCGACCTCCTTCGTCCCGGCGGTCACCCTCCCCGCGGCGCCCGGCAGCCGGCCCTCGCGCACGGTGGCGTGCTCGGCGAGGCCGCTCTGGGCGGCCAGCAGGAACTCGGGGTACTTGGTGTCGGGTCGCGGCAGCCAGCGGTCGTGCGCGATCAGGGTCTTCGTGGTCCGCACTCCGTACGCCGACTGGCCGGGATCGGCGCGCACCGGCTCGGGCAGCAGTCCGAGCACCCGGCGGTGGACGGGACCGAGCCGCGCGGGCAGCAGCGACGCCTCCCGCGCGGTGTCGGGCAGTTGGATGGGCGGCGGGGGCGTGGTCAGTTCCAGCCCGCTCCGGGACGGCGCGGCGCCGGTGATGTCATGGCGCAGCCCGCGGTTCTCGTACGCGTCCACGGCCCGGGGGAACGCGGCGGCCAGGAACGACGTGAGCAGTACGAGGACGCCGAAGGCCAGGGCGGCCCCGGGCGCCGTGCGCAGCCGGGTCCTGACCCAGGGGGCGACGAAGCGGCGGTGCGGGCCCACGGAGGGTGCCTCCTTCGGCTGTGTCCCGGGCCGCCGGCCGGCGGGGTTCGCGGTCATGTCAGTTGTCCCCCTGGTGGCGCAGCGTCACCGCGGGGTCGGCGCGGCGCAGGGCGATGACGGCGACGGTCACGAGCGGCAGCGCGGCGACGGAGGCCAGCAGCAGACCCACGCGGTCCGCGGGCAGTTCCACCAGGACCTGCGGAACGGGCTGCGTGGCCTGCGCGGTCAGGACCAGCAGGGGCACCACGGCCCGGGTCAGCACCGTGCCGAGGGCCACCCCCACCAGCAGCGCGATGCCGATCAGCACGGACTGCTCGGCGGCCACCAGCCGGGCGAGCCGGCGGCGCGGTGTGCCGAGCGCGCGGAGCACGGCGAACTCCGCCGACCGCTCACGCAGCGACCCCGCCGCGCTCACCGCGAAACCGACCGCGGCCAGTGCCGCGGCCACCACGGCGACCGCGAGCAGCGCCGAGCGCGGCCCGGCCCCGAGCGGGTCGCCCAGCAGTTCGCCGGCGGTCTCGTCGCGCACCAGCACCTGTCCCGGCTCCGCGTCGGGGCGGGCCCGCAGCTCGGCGGCGGCCGCGGCGGCCGTGCCGGGGGCGGTGCTCAGCCACCATTCGGTGGGCCGCAGCGACGTGCCCGACGTCCGGGCCAGCGCTTCGTTGACCGTGCGCAGATCGAGCAGCAACCCGCCGCCGTCGGCGGCCTGTCCACCGCTCTGCCCGGACGGGTCCGCGCCGGCGGCCGCCACGGCGGCGGGCCCGGTCGTCGGCAACTGCCGCACCGTGCGGACGATCGTCACCCGCAGCTCCTCACCGCCCAGGGTGACGTCCACGCTGTCGCCGCGTCGCGCGCCCGACGCGTCGAGGAAGGCGTCCGTCGCCACCGCGGGGATCCGCCGCGGCGCCGCCGGACGCACGGCGGCGACCTGGACGGCGAACGTGGGCTCGGGAGCCCACCGGTCCTCGCTCACCGGCGCCGGGCCGGTCCCGTACGCGACGCTCAGCGGCTTCGCCCCCGTCCCGTCGGCACGCGCCGGCACCGGCTTCCGCGCCTCGCCGTCCCACGTCTCGGTGTACGTGCCGGCCCAGCGCAGCCCCTCGGGCACCTCGACGGTGCGGAAGCCTCCCGTGGTGCCTGCCGCGAGGACCCGTTCGACGCTGAGGCGGTGCCGCTCGGCCGCCGTGGGCACCGGCGCGTCGAGCAGCCGCAGACCGGTCAGCGCGAGCGGCCCGGCGGGGGCGGCCCGGCCGCCGGAGGCGGTCCCGTCCAGGTCCAGGACCACCCGGTGGACGCGGCCGTCGACCGGCAGTTCGCCCGCGGGCATCCGGTAGGCGGTCCCGTGACGGTCCTCGAAGACGGCGACGGCCCTGAGCGCGAGGCCGCCCGGCGACGTCCCGGACGGCGCGTCCTCGTTCGTGAGACGCAGGTCCAGGGTGACGCGGCGGGTGCCCTCGGGCAGGAGCAGGCCCGCCCTGGAACTCCTCGCCGGGGCGAGGGCGGACAGCGGCGCGGCCGGGTCCTGGTCCGCCAAGTCGCCGCGCATCAGCAGGTGTTCGTCCGCGCCTGCCGTGTCCAGCGCGAGCACGATGGCCGTGCGGTCGCCGGACAGCGGGAGCGCCGTGCGGTGGGCCGGGGCCGCCGCACGCACGCCGGGCAGCGATCCGTACAGCCCGGCGTCCCCCGGCCCGCCCGTCCCGTCGTCCGTCACACGGACCGACGCGCCCGCCCGGAAGTCGGCCTGGTCGCGCTGCGACCGGTCCCACGACGCGCTCTGCCCGACCGCCAGCATGCCCATCGCGACCGCCAGCACCAGCAGCAGGACAGGGCCCGCGCCGCGCAACGGCCTGCGACTGAACTGCCAGCCCGCCAGCGCAACGGACAGCCCCCGGCCGCCGGCCGCCCGGCGCTCGGCGAGCCTCGCCACCGGCGGCAGCAGACGCAGCGTCAGCACCGTGCCCGCGAGGAGGGCGAGGGCGGGCGCCGCCACCAGCAGCGGGTCGACGCCGAGGCCGCCCTCACGATCACCGCTGAGCGCGCCGCCACCGGCGGCGCCCGTCCGGCGGTCGAGCTGCCAGTACGCCACCACCGCGACGGCGAGCAGTGCCACATCGGCTCCGGCCCTGACCGGCGCGGGCAGGGCGCGTGCGCGGCCGCGGCGTGGCGCGTCACCCGTCGCGGCGAGCGCGGGCGCCACCACCGCCGCGGCACAGCACACCGCGACCGCCCCGGCCACCAGCCAGACCTGTGCGGTCGGCGCCTCGCCGAGGCGGAGCCCGGCACGGGTCAGCGCCGAGTGCTCGGCCAGCAGCCGGGTCAGCGGGCCTGCGAGCAGCGGAGCGCAGACGGCGGCGGGCAGCGCCAGCAGCGCCGCCTCGACCGCGGCGAGCGCCGTGATCCGGCCCCGGGACGCGCCCCGCGCGCGCAACAGGCCGGTCTCGCCCGCCCGTTCGCTGCTCAGCAGCCGGGCCACCAGAAGCAGGGTGTACGCGGCGAGCACCACCAGCTGCACGGCGACGATCAGCAGGGTGGAACGCGCCACCAGCAGCGCCCGCTCGCTCTGCGCCAGCACCCTCGGCAGCGCCGTCCGCACGGTCGGCGCGGCCCCGAACGCCGGGTCGTCGGCGAGGTCCCCGGGTCCGCTCGTGGCGGCCGAGCGGAGGGCGCCGATCCGGTCGGTGGTGACGGTGCGGAAGTCGGCGGTGGCCAGCCACGCCGTCTCGCCGGCGCTGGTGCGGCCGGAGGCGAGCGCCGAGGGGTCGGCGAGCAGCGGCCCGTAGGTGGTGAAGACGACGGTGCGCACGCCGCGACCGCCGAGCGCGTCCAGTTGCCAGTACGGATCGGCCGGGTCGGTGGCCCGGTACACGCCGGTGACCCTGATCATCAGCGGCTTCTCGGTGAGCCGGTCGGTGAGGGTGAGCTGCGCGCCCGGTTTCAGACCCAGCAGCTTCGCGGCCGTCTCGGGCAGCGCCACCGGGACAGGGCCGTCACCGGCGGGGCCGGGCAGCGCACCGGCCACCGTTCGGACGCGGGTGGCGTCCAGGGCGGCGAAGTGGGTGAGATCCGGTTCGCCCTTGCGGGCCTCGGGGGCCTGGAGCGAGCGCGGCAGCGCGTACGGGCCCGACCGCTCCAGCTTCCGTACTGTCACCGGCAGCCCGTCGAACGATGCCCGCGCGCCGCGGACGACGGCCTCATGGGCGGAGGCGTGCCGCTCGGCGGGGACCCGGGCGGTGACGACGAGCGAGGCGTTCGCGGCCTCGCGGCCGCCGAGTGTGTGGCGCAGCGCTGCGTCGCCGACCGAGCCGGAGAAGCCGGCGAGTGCGGCGAGCACACAGGTCGTCAGCACGACGGCGAGCAGGGCCGCGGCGAGAAGCAGACGGTGCGCTCTGACGCGCAGCAGTACGAACCCCGTCACTCGTCCCCCACCCAGCCGCATTCCCCCGAAGCCACCCTTGGCGGGATGCTTTCAGAGGACACGGGCCGGTGGAAACCGCTTGCCGCACGACCTTGACCTGATCGTGACCGTTATCCGGCGACGGACGACCGCATTCCGCGCCCGCGCGGGTCCCCCTCCCGCATTCCGCGCCGCGCGGTCCCCTTACCGATGCGCGCCGTACGGGTTCCCGTACCGCCTCGCCGCTACTGGTCCGGGGTGTTGACCATGGAGGCGGCGGCGTAGGCGAGGTAGCTCCAGAGCTGCTGCTCGTGCTCCTCGGACAGGCCGAGCTCGTCGACCGCCGCCCGCATGTGCCGCAGCCAGGCGTCGTGCGCGGCCCGGTCGACGGTGAACGGCGCGTGCCGCATCCGCAGCCGGGGATGGCCGCGGTTGTCGCTGTAGGTGCGCGGGCCGCCCCAGTACTGCATCAGGAAGAGTACGAGCCGCTCCTCGGCCGGACCGAGGTCCTCCTCCGGGTACATCGGCCGCAGCAGCGGGTCCTCGGCCACACCCTGGTAGAACCGGTGGACGAGGCGTCGAAAGGTCTCCTCGCCGCCGACCTGCTCGTAGAAGGTCTGCTCCTGAAGCGTCCCGCGCGGAATCTCGTTCACCTGGATGAGCCTCGCAATATGTCTCTGGCAAGCCCCGAGGGGTGCCGGCCGGGGGTCCGGGGCCCGTTCCCCGGTGAAAGCAGCACCCGTCCATGGTCTCAGACGGACCGGCCGAGGACGGAGGCCCTAGGTCCCGTCCTTCCGGGCCGCACGGCCGGGGGACGCGCCCGCGCCGTGACCGGCGGGGCGCTCGCCTCGCCGCCGCGGGCGCAGGAGAGTGGAGGCATGGGTGCACACGCGGACCGATTCGCCGAGCCGGGCGCCGAGGCGCGCTCCGCTCTCGTGCGCCGGATCGTGGCCGGGGGCGAGCTGACCGACCCCGCCTGGCGGGCGGCGTTCGAGGAGGTGCCGCGGCACCTGTTCGTGCCGTACTACTTCATCGGCCGGACGGGCACGTACGAGCGTCTGTGGTGCGAGGACCCCGATCCCGAGCAGCAGGCCCGCTGGCTGCGCGGGGCCTACGCGGACGAGCCGCTCGCCACCCGGGTCCGGGACGGCGAACTGGTCTCCTCCTCCAGCCAGCCCTCCCTCATGGCCGAGATGCTCGAAGCCCTCGCCGTACGGGACGGGGACAGGGCCCTGGAGATCGGCGCGGGCACCGGCTACAACGCGGCCCTGCTCGCGCACCGCCTCGGCGACGAGGCGGTCACCACCGTCGACCTGGACCCCGAGATCACCGAAGCCGCCCGCTCCCATCTGGCCGCGGCCGGCTACCGGCCCACCGTGGTCACCGGCGACGGAGCGCGCGGCTGCCCGGAACGCGCGCCCTTCGACTGCGTGATCGCGACCTGCACGCTGCCGTCGGTGCCCCACGAGTGGCTGCCGCAGTGCAATCCGGGCGCCCGGATCGTCGCTCCGCTCTCGACCGGGGTGATCGCGCTGCGGGTGCGCGAAGGGCCGGAGGGGCGCAGCGCGGAGGGGCGCTTCCTAGGGACGTCGGCGTTCTTCGTACCGCTGCGCGGCGGGCTGGCGCCGCCTGAGTCGCGAGCGGGCGGACTGCCCCGGCGCACGATCGAGAACGACCTGTTCCGCTTCCTGCTGAGTCTGACCGCCGGCAGTCTGGACCCGCGCGAGGCCATGTCCCTGTGGGAGCGCGAACGCCGCCCCGAGCGCAACCGCTTCGGGATCACCGTCACGGCCGCCCACCAGTGGGCCTGGCTGGACGACCCCGAGGGCCCCTACATCTGGCCGCTCGGCCCGTCGGTCTGACGACAGGAGAGAGCGGCGGACGCGTGGCCCCGGACCGGCGGGCGGTCCGGGGCGGCGGAGCGATCAGTCGCGGCGGACCGTGATCGTCGTCCAGGCGCCGACGTGGACCCGGTCGCCGTCGTTCAGCGGGACCGGGACATAGGGCTGGATGGGGTCCTCGGCTCCGTTGAGCGTCGTGCCGTTCGTCGAGTTCTGGTCGACGACCGCCCAGGAGCCGTCCGGCTGCTGCACCAGCACCGCGTGCTGGTGCGAGACGCCGGGGTCCTCCGGCGGCACGGACAGGTCGATGTCGGGCGACTCGCCCGTGGAGTGCCTGCGGCGGCCGATCGTCATCTGCGTGCCGGTGAGCGGCAGGCGCTGCTCGGGGGAGTATGCGGGCAGGTTGAGCCCCGTGGCCTCCGGGCCGCTGCGCTGCATCATCGCCATGAAGTACTCGCGGTCCGGCCCGATCACGGCCGTCCAGCCCGCGGGTGCCGACCCGCCCGGGAACTGGCCGCCCTGCTGCTGGAACGGCCCCGGACCCTGCGGGCCCTGGGGCGCCTGGGGCGACTGCGGACCTTGGGGCGGCTGCGGGCCCTGGGGTCCTGGCGGCGGGGGTGACTGTGTGCGCGACGGCGGCGACAGCATCCAGTCGTCGCCACCGCCCGTGTGCTGGGGCTGCGGTGGCGCGGGCGGCGCCGGGGGACCGGGCTGCGGGAACGCGGGCGGCGGAGGCGGCGGACCGCCCTGCTGGAACGCCTGCGGAGGCTGCTGCGCACCGGACGGCTCATGGCCCAGCGGCTCGGCGGGCCGGTTCATCTGCGAGGGCCGGGAGCCCTGGTACTCGAACGGGTCACGCTGCTGGGGCGGTGGCGGCGGCCCCTGATGCGGCGGCCCTTGGTACGGGGGCGGTCCCTGATGAGGCGGCGGCCCCTGGTGCGGGGGCGGTCCCTGATGAGGCGGCGGCCCCTGGTGCGGGGGCGGTCCCTGATGAGGCGGCGGCCCCTGGTGCGGGAGTGGTCCCTGATGCGGCGGCGGGCCGGGCGGCGCGGGCGGTCCCGGCTGCGACTGGAAGCCCGGCGGAAGATTCAGACCGGGCTGCTGCGGCGGCGCCAGCGGCGTGTAGGAGGTTGCCGTGTTCGTGAGGAAGTTGTACCGGCACTCCTCGCAGAACGGGGCCATGGCCTCGCGGGGCGTACGGCACTGCGGGCACAGCTCGGCCTGGGCGGTGGCGTTCGGATCGCCGCCCGGGCCCGGGTAGCCGTAGGAGGGGGGCGGGGGAGGCGGTGGCGGCGCGGCTCCCGTGGGAGCGCCAGGGCCGGCCATGCGGTGGCCACAGACCTCGCACCAGTCGTCGGAACCCGACTGGTGTCCGTTCGGGCAGGTCGGCATGTCGGCGCGTCCCCCTCTCCTTCTCCGGCCCGCGGGCCGATCACGTCTGCTCGTGCGTACTGCTCGTGTCTATTTCTTCACGCGAACCGTCTTCGTGGAGCGCGTCTCGAGAGTCATCTCGTCCGCCTCCGCGACCTTCGCCTTCAGTCGCACAGTACCCGTCGCCGCGTCGACGACGTCCACCACCTTCGAAAGCAGTTTCGCAGTGTCCTTGTTTCCGGAATGTGCCGCCAGCTGTACGGCGCGCCCCAGTTTCGCGGTCGCGCCGTCGATGTCGCCCGCCTTGCGGGCGTCCAGCCCCTGCTGGATGACCTGGGCCAGTTCGGCCTGGCCGGTGTAGTGCGCGACCTGCGGATTGATCGCGGTCGACGCCACCATGTCGTCCGTCCACACCGCCCGTACGAGCCCCTGGGACAGCACCTCGGGAGCGCCGCCGTCCGCGGCCGGAACGATCAGCGAGACGCGTGCCGCCAGCATCTCCCGGCCGATCCCGGCCTCGGGCACCTTCACGCACACGTGGTAGTCGCGCGACTCGTCGCCCCAGGAGCCGGTCGGGTAGTCACCGGCGCGGGGCCCGGCCTCGGTACGCCGCCCTGTCAGGTCCTCCACCGTCGGCGCGACCTGCTTGACGAACGCGATCTCCACGCCGACGGGCGTCCACAGCCGCAGCGCGACGTCCGCGACCCCCTTGCCCATCGCGTCCTCCATCATCCGCGTGAAGTCGGCGGCCAGGCCGCTGGGATCGGCCACGATGTCGGCCGTGCCGAGCAGCGCGGAGGCGATGCCGGTGACCTCCTTGACCTCCCAGTCGGTGCCGACACCGCGGGCGTCGCAGGTGAAGCGGCCCGCGCAGGCGTCCAGAGCGGCGCGCAGGTCCTCCGGCGACTCGTGCTCGTTGCGCCCGTCGGTGAGCAGGATGCCGTGCCGGATCCGCAGGTCCGAGGAGGCGAGCAGCCGGTCCGCGAGGCCCAGCCAGGTGCCGATCGCGGTGCCGCCGCCCGCGCTCAGGCGGCGCAGCGCGTCCTTCGCCTGGGCGCGGGTCGCCGCATTGGCGACGGCGAGCCGCCCGCCGCCCGGAAAGACCTCCTCCGCCTTGTGGGTGCCGGCGACCACGGCGAAGGCGACACCGTCGCGCAGCGTGTCGATGGCGGCGGCCGTGGCGTCACGGGCGTTGCGCATCTTCGTCGGCGGGTAGTCCATGGAGCCGGAGCAGTCGACCATGATCACGACTCCGGCACCGTCCGGCGCCGCTCGGCCCGGTACGGACGAGGGTGCCGGCGTCGCCCCGGGCAGGGTCACGCCGCCGGTGGTGCCGCCACCGGTCGAGGTCACGGTGACGATCGCGTTGACCTCGCGGCCGCCCTCCGGAAGGTATTCGTTCTGATAGACGTCGACCGAGAACTGCGGCACCTGGGACTTGGAGAAAACGGCCATCTGTATCGGCTCCTCAGGGCTCCACCGGGGCAGAGAGTCGGGACAGGTCGGACAAGTCGAGCAGGTCGGACAGGTCGGGCAGCGGCGGCGGGACGGCCGGCCCACAGGTGGCGGGCGCGGCGCGATCCGACGGGCGGGCGCGGCGTGGTCAGCGGGCGGTCGTCGGGCGGGCGGTCGCGGTCGGGCAGGCGCCCGGCCGGCTGGGCAGGGCTCAGGCCGGGTCCGGCCCCCCGGCCGGGACAGCGAACGGCAGCACCGCCACCGTGACGTTGTCGTGGCCGCCTCCGTCGAGGGCGTGGCCGACCAGCACCTGGGCGCTGTGCAGCGGTCGTTCGGCCGCGTCCGCGGGCACGGCGCGCGCCATCTCGTCGGCGCCCTCGGCGTAGTTCCACAGGCCGTCCGTGCAGACCACGACCACGCCGGGGCGGTCCGGCTTGAACGACGCGGTGTGCGGCTCCAGTTCGTACGCGTCGGCGCCCAGCCACCCGGTGATCGCGTGCGCGCGCTCGTCCGCGTACGCCTCGGCCTCGTTCATCAGACCGGCGGCGACCATCTGCGCCGCCCACGAGTCGTCCTCGGTGAGCCGCGCGGGCGGGCCGCTGCGGTCGTCGGGCACCCAGTAGGCGCGGCTGTCTCCGACCCAGCCGACGACCAGCAGTCCGCCCGCGGCCACGGCGCTGACGATGGTGCACGCCGGGGCGTTCTGCCGGCCGCCCTGGTCGGCTGCCTCGCTCCCGGTCTCCTCCGCAAGGGAGTTGACCGCCGTGGCGGCGGCGACGATCGCCTCGTGCATGGCCTGCTGCGGGTGGGTGCCGCGCGGCAGCGAGGAGAGCAGCTGCTCGTTGGCCGCGCGGGCCGCCGCCGCCGACGCCTCGTCCGGGCGGGTCGCCGACGAGACGCCGTCGCAGACGACGGCCACGACGGCGGGCGAACCGTCCGGCAGGGAGGTGGCGGAGACCGCGAACGAGTCCTCGTTGCGGTGGTGGCGCAGGCCCCGGTCGCTGACGGCGGCGACCGACTCGAGCTCCTGCTCCATGTGGTCGCGCTCGCGCGGCTGGGCGTGACCGCAGTTCTCGCAGTAGCCGTCGGGATCGACGTGGCCCGCCCGGCAGGCCACACACAGCTTGCCGCCCGCCGGCCCCGGTGGTGCCGCCGGGAGCCCGGCGGCACGCGGGTCGGCCGGTGCCGCCCCGGCGGGCTCCGGCGCGGCCAGCTCGAAGTCGCCCGAGGGCGGGGTGTCGTAGCGGACGCCGGGGCCCGGGAGCTCACCGCCGTCGGAGTCGGTGCCGGGCAGGTCCCCGGCCTGCTGGGTGGGCGGGGACATGCCCGAGGTGTCGGTGCCGGTGGCGGCGGGCCACTCCACGGGTGATCCGATGGCCAGGGTGGGGCGGTCCGGCGGGGACGCGGGAACGGCCGACAGGTCGTACCCGCACACTCCGCAGAACCGGTCGCCGGGCTCCACCGGCTCCTCGCAGCTGGGGCAGGCCGTGTCGTCGGCCGGCTGGTGCATCTGCGCCATCAATCACACCCACGTCCGGGGGCGGTAGCGGTTCGCCCGCTCCACCAGCTCTATCCGCTCCTCACCGCGCTGGGCGAGCCGGGCCAGGACCCGGTAGGAGCGTTCCAGGCCGAAGCGCAGGCCGCGCTCGTCCAGTTCGCTGCCGAGCAGCACGGTCGGTGTGCTCGTGCTCGGCGCGGGGGGTGCGGTCGGAACGGACGGCAGGGCTCCGGGACTTCCGGAGAGTACCCAGTCGAGCGCCGTCCCGAGCACCTCGGTGGCCAGCTTCTCGCGTCGCACCGGGTCCAGACCGAAGCTCCCCAGGGCGTCCACCTGCGCGGCGGCCGCCGACAGGTCGCCCAGCAGCGGTTCGTGCGCGGCGCGCCGGCGCAGTCTGGCCCGCACGGCGGCCACGCGCGCCGCCGTGTAGTGGATGGACACCTCCGGCACCGATTCCAGCGTCCGTACGGCTCCGGCACGGTCGCCCGCGGCGATCTGCACGCGCGCGAGCCCGAACGCGGCGCTGACGAAGCTCGGGTCGGTCGCCCACACGAGGCGGTAGTACTCCGCGGCGTTGTCGAGCTGGCCGAGGACCTCGGCGCACAGGCCGAGCGCCAGCTTGGGCGCGCTCTCGCCCGGGAACGCGTCGTAGACCGCGTCGAACGACAGCGCGGCCGCCGCGTGGTCGCCCGTGACCAGCGATGTGACGCCCCGGTACCAGACGACGCGCCAGTCGTCAGGCTGCGAGCCCTCCAGCGTGGTGAGCGTCCCGGCCGCCGACGGGAGATCGCCCATCTCCAGCCGGGCGCGCAACTCGCGCAGAAGGGTCTCCGGCGAACTCGTGGCCGCCGCGCGCAGCGCGGCGATCAGCTCGGCCGGGGCCGAGGCCATCAGGCCGGCGAGGAAGCCCGCGTTCGGGTCGTTCGGGTCGACCCGGGGGACCGGCAGGGCCAGCGCCGCTCCCCGGGTGTCGAGCGCGGCCAGGTGCGGGGCGAGCGGGGGAGGCGCGGGCGCACCGTCAGGGGTGCGCTGCGCCGGCACCGGGGAGGGGGCCGTGAGGGACGGTGGCACGGGCGCGCCGGCCGGCGACGCCGTCGGCGGCGCTCCGGGCGGCACCGCGGCGGCCCCCCGCGCGCTCCCGTTCGCCGTGGCCTTCGCGCGGCGGGCGCCCGCGGCGGGACGGGCGCCCAGCACGGACACGTCCTCGTCGAGCTCGGCGAACAACTCCGTGTCCCGAACGCGCAGTTCGGGACCGAACAGCGTCGACAGCGCCGGGCGCGGCCGGCCCGTCTGCACCGCGACGACCTCCCGCAGCACCCCCGTCAGCTGCTCGGCCATCTCCTGCGCCGAGGCGAACCGGCGCCCCGGGTCCGGATCGGTGGCACGCACCAGCAGCCGGTAGAACGACTCGTACGTGCGGAAGACCTGGATGTGCTCCGGATCGGGCAGGGAGTCCACGAACACGTTCGTGTAGCCCTGGAAGTCGAAGGTCAGCACCGCGAGCGTGCGCGCGACCGTGTACAGGTCGGAGGCCACCGAGGGACCGACCTCCGCGACCTCGGGGGCCTGGTAGCCGACGGTCCCGTAGATGGCGGACTCGTCGTCGTCCATCCTGCGGACCGCGCCCATGTCGATCAGCTTGAGCTGATCCTGCTGCTGGATGGCGTTGTCGACCTTGAAGTCGCAGTAGAGCAGGTTCCTGCTGTGCAAATGGCCGAGCGCCTCCAGCGCCTCGATGCCGTACGCGCACGCCTGCTCGACCGGCAGCGGATCGCGCCGGCCGTCCGGCCCGCGGCGCTCGTTGGCGATCTCCTTCAGCGACTTGCCGCCCACGTACTCCATGACGATGTACCCGTCCAGGGAGCCGGTGCGCTGGTCGAGGTGCTCGACGAAGTTGTAGATGCGGACGATGTTGGAGTGCTCGATCTCGGCGAGGAAGCGGCGCTCCGAGATCGCCGCCGCCATCGCGTCCTGGTCGCCCGTGTCCAACAGGCCCTTGAGCACCACCCAGCGGTCGGACACCGCGCGGTCCACGGCCAGGTACACCCAGCCCAGACCGCCGTGCGCCAGGCAGCCCACGACCTCGTACTGGCCGTGCACGATGTCGCCGCCCTTGAGCTTGGGCACGAAGGAGTACGGATGGCCGCACTTGGTGCAGAAGCCCTCCGTGCGCCCGGCGCGGTCACCGCGCGCGCGGCCCACCGGCGCGCCGCAGTCCGAACGCGAGCAGAACCGCTTCCGCTCGGGCACCTCCGGACGCTCCATCACCGCCGTACGCGGGTCGGGCCGCGGCACCTCCGGGACGGCGACCAGGCCCGCGCCCAGCCTGCCGCGCCCCGACGCGGCCGAGGACGAGCCCGAGCTGCGCACCGAGACCGAACGCGACGACGTGCTGCTCCCGGTCAGCGACCGCGACAGCCTGCCCGACACCGAACGGCGCGAGGACGACGAACGCGACGACGCCCGCGAGGAACGCGAACCGCTGCGCGCCGACGACGAGTCCCGGCCGCCGCCGGCGATGCCGGTGGGCTGTGAGCCGACCATGCCCGTGGGCGAGACGACGGGCGCGAGACCGCAGGTGTCGCAGTACATCTCACCGCCGCCCATGTCCTCGTACGAGCCCTCGCAGCCCGGCCGCTGGCAGTTCCTGTCGCTCATGCATCCCCCCTGCGGTCCTCGGGCTCCGCTCCGCCCTGTCTCGGCACCAGCACCTCGGCGGCCGCCTGCTGGTAGCGCAGCACCGCCTGCTCGGCGGCCCGCAGATCGCACGGCGCGCTCCACAGCATCCGCCGGGCCGCGTCGTACCGCTCGATCAGCAGCGGGTCCTCGGCCATGCCGTGCCGGGCGACCTTGGCCTTGTAGGCGTCGAGCCGGCCGCGCAGCTCGGCGCGCACGGCCAGCGGCGCGGTCACTGCCGTCAACGACTCCCTGGCGCGGTGCAGTTCGTCCTCGGCCTCGCGCTCCAGCGACTCCAGCAGTGGCGACAGCCGGTGCCACTGGGAGTGGCGCCGGTACTCCGCGGCCGTGGCCAGCCGCTCCTGGAGCGCCGTGGGCGGCCCGCTGACCGCGGGCACCTCGGACGCGGCGATCTTCGCCAGCACCTCGCCCCGTGCCGAACGGGCCTCCGTCAGGGTCCGGTCGGCCCGCGAGAGCACGTCGCGCAGCCTCATCAGCCGCTCCTCCGAGTCCTGCCGGACCTGGAGCACGGCCTCGATGTCCCGGCGCACCTCCTCCAGGGCGCGTGCCGCGCGGTCGTAGCGGTCGGTGTCCGGGCGGCCGCCGCCCGGCGCCGAACTGCCGGGCGCGGGGCGCCAGAAGGCGAGCGGATCGGACACGACCTGGGCCCGCAGCGCGGACAGCTCGTGGGTGATGTCCTCCAGATCGTCACCGGAGGGGTGCTCCCCGGGCCGTACGCCCACGGAGTGGGCGAGCGAACGGGTGCGCTGGAGCTCGGCGGAGAGCAGGTCTATCCGCGCGGGCAGTGCCGACCACACGGCGTCCGCCGCGACGACCATGTCGAGTGCGGACGCGTACAGCTCGTTCATCCGGGCGACCAGCTCCTCGAGCGTGAACTGCTCGGAGAGCCTCGCGGGGCCGGTGAGCGACGGCGCCGACGGCACGGCATGGCCGGCGACGGTCACACTGCGTCCGCGCAGCCGCTCGGTGAGCTCGGCCAGGTCTTCGCGGCTGGACCAGCGGCGACGGGCGCGCAGTTCACGGATGTCCGTCAGCGCGGCGGTGTACGCGTCGAAGCAGTTCCACAGCAGCGTGATCGACTGATCGGCGGCGGCCCAGCGCTCCTTGGTGACGCCGGTCAGCTCGGCCCCTTCGAGGAGCCGTCGCCCGGCGTGGTCCTGCAGGGCGAGGAGCGAGGTCTCGACCGCCTCGTGCTCCGCGCCGAGGCGTGCCAGCGCACGGTCCACCTCGTCCCGGTCCATCACCGGCCCGTGCGGCGTCCCCGCCGAGCCGGGGAAGGGTCCCGCGACGCCCATCGATCACCTCTCCGTTCGTGTCCGGGCCGGCCGGGACGTGTCCCGGACCCTGCCCGTCCTGCTGCTCGTGCTGTCCTGCCCCGGCCCCGCCACTGCCCGGCCCTGCCACTGGCCGGCCCGCCACCGCCCGGCGGGAGGCCGACCGGGCCGGCCGGCCGGCGCCCGCCAAACGGGCTACTCTGCCCGGTACTTCGGCTCCGGCGGCGCGGTGATCCCGGGCAGATCGTCGGCCAGCCACTTCGTGTACGCCTGCATCCAGGGTCCCTTGCGGTAGTCGACGAGCACCTGGTTCACCCGGCGCACGAGGTCGTCCTTGCCCAATTTGGTGGCCACGCCGTAGTACTCGGTGGTGAACGGCTTGTCGCCCTTCAGCTCGACGGCCGGGTCCTGGGCCGCCTGGCCCGCCGCGAGGGCGTTGTCCGTGACGATCGCGTCGACCAGGCCCAGCTGGAGCCTGACCAGGCAGTCCAGCTGGTTCGGCACGGTGTACAGGTCCTCGTCGCCTGGCTGCCCGTCGTGCTCGTCCTTGAACGTGGCGCCGAAGCTGTTCTTCTCCAGCGCCTCGTACGCCGTCGAGCCCTCCGCCGAGCACACCCGCTTGCCCGCCAGCGACGTGTCGTACCCGGTGATCGGCGAACTCTTCGGCGCGAGGACCTGCTGGCCCGCCTGGAAGTACGCCGTGGAGAACGCGACCTGCCGGATCCGGCTGCAGTTGATCGTCATGGTGCGCACGACGATGTCCACCGCGCCGCTGTCGAGCGCGGCGATGCGCTGGTTGGTCGGTATCGCACGGAAGATGACGGCGTCCCTGCTGCCGACGATGTCCTCGGCGATGGCGCGGGCGAGGTCGATGTCGAAACCCTCCAGGACGCCGCCGGCCGGCCTGCCGGAGCCCGTGGAGCCGCCCGCCGGGGCGTCCGCGTCCTTCTGCTCGCCGCCCGGGTTGCGGTAGCCCCAGCGGTAGCTGTTCTGGTCGACACCGACGATCAGCTTGCCCCGGCTCCTGATCGCGTCGATGTTCGGGCCGCCGGCCGTGGACGGACGCAGCGACGCCTCCGGGTCCGCGCAGTCGTCCGCCTTGCCGGGAACCGCCACCTCCTGTCCGGCGGGGTGCGGGCTGAGGGCATCCGCGCCGCCATGGGCCAGCGGCAGCAGTGTGACGGCCGCGGTCAGCGCGCACGCGGCGGCCATCCCCGCGACACCGCCCCAGCCGCGCAGGCCGCCCCGGCGCCGCGAGCGCAGCGGACGCGAACCCGCCCTGGTGTCCGTCATCCCTCCTCCTCTCACCGGTACTCCGAAAGCCTGCGATTGATGCCGAGGATCGCGGCCACGGCCCCGAGCAGAGCCAGCAGCGCGGCCCCGGCCGGCAGCCCGGAGAGCGCCCCGCGCCCGTCCTTCGCGGCCTCGGTGAACTCCTGCTGCTCGTGCGCGAGCGCCTTCTCCAGCGCCTTGTCCACCCGGTCGAAGGACTCGTCCGTGGAGCCCTCGCCGCCGATGACCTTGCGCAGCGCGCCCTCGTAGTCGCCCGACCTGTCGGTGGCGGCCACGTCCTTGTGGCGGGTCTGCCACTCGGACACGCTCCGCACGGCGTCCTCGACCGGCCCGCGCCCCGCGCCGTCGTCGGCCAGCCGCAGCGCCCGCTCCAACTGCTCGCCGAGCCGTGCCATGCCGCCCGCGTACTCCGTCTCGTACTTGTCGCTCTTGCCGTCGTCGGTGAGCACCGCGCCGCGGGCGACCAGCGTCAGGTTCTCGTTGGCCCGGGCCTTCAGGGAGTTGATACGGGCGTCGCCGAGGACCTTGAGGGACTGCTGTCCGTGCGTCTTGGCGTCGTTCAGCTGGGCGCGGGTCACCGTGTGTCCGACCGCGAGCCACAGCAGCATCACCGTGGCGGCGGCGGTGGCCGCGAGGAGCCCGTGGTTGAAGACCCGGTTGGTGCGGCGGTAGTTGCGCCGCTGTGCCCACACCAGCACGGCGAGAGCGGCGATCCCGGCCGCGAGGGAGAGCACCGGCCAGAAGCGGGCGTCCTCGTCGTCCTGCTCCAGACGTGCCGTCTCCGCGTCGTACAGCCGCTGGGCGGCGGGCAGGAGCTGCTTGGTCATCAGCTCGTTCGCGAACCGCAGATACGCGCCGCCGAGCGGCCTGCCGAGCCGGTTGTTGGCGCGGGCGGTCTCTATCAGGCCCGTGTACCGCGGGAGCTGCTCGTTGAGCTCGGCGATCTGGCGGCCCGACTCGCTCGAACTGCTGGTGTTCGTCGCCGCCTTGACGAGCAGGCGCGACGCGAGCGCGATGTCCTTCTCGTATCTCTCGTGGACGTCGCGGGGCTCCTCGGCGCCCGCGAGGAATCCGCTCGACGCCGCCGTGTCCGCGTCGGCCAGCGAGCGGTAGATCGAGGCGGCGTCCGCGCTGAGCGGCTGGCTCCTGCTCACCACGTCGTCGGCGGCAGCGGCCCGGTCGGCGACCTCGAATGCCGTCACGGCGCCGAACAGCACCACCAGCCCCGCGAGAACGGCCCCGATGATCTGCAGCCGTCCCGGCTCGGTCGTCGCCGCGGCACGCAGCCGACGCTTTCCTTCGGCCCAGGCGCCGCCGCCGTACGCCGGCGGTCCGGTCGGCGGCCGTGCGGGCGCGGGCGCAGCGGCCGGCTGGGGCGCGGTGCGCACATTCGGCGGGTGTGTCACGTGACCTCCCCCTCGGTCGCCGACGGCCCGCCCCCCGGCGGGTCCTGGGACAACTCCCGGCCAGCAGTATGGCCGCAGGGGACTGCTTCACACCACAATTGACTGGATCTTGTTCGACTCTTCGCGTCCCGGGCCCCCGTCGGCGTCGTGCCAGGCCCGTCCCCCACCCCTGTCCCCCCAGTGAATACGCTTCCCGGCCCCGGCCGGTTCCCCCCGAACGGGTGAACGCGAGACCGCCGTAGCCGTTCCGTGGCCGAAGACGCCCCGCGCCGCCCGCCCCCGGGCCGGGAACGGACGGCGCACGATGACGACGGAGGGCCTCAACCCCCGTAGTGCGCCCGCAGCGTCCGCCGTGCCTCGGCCGGTGCCGCGATGTGGTCGAGCCCGAGCAGCGCCGCTCCCAGCACCGGCGCCGCCGTCACCACGCGCACCACGGCCTTGGGTGCGTTGACGGCCAGCAGTTCGGCGATGTCCGCGTCGAGTTGGGGGTGCCGGGCCGCCAGCACGCTGCCGCCCAGCACCAGTGGTGCCTCCTCGTCGAGGAGGTCCAGCCGCTCCAGCGCCACCGTCGCCATGGCGACCACCTCCCCCGCGAGCCGGCGCACCAGAGAGCGCGCCACCGGGTCGCCGTCCGCGCCGGCGGCGAACAGCACCGGCGTCAGCTCGTGCTTGCGCACGGCCGCGATGCGGCCCAGGTGCAGCGCCTCGATCAGCGCGTACATCGAGTCGAGGCCGAAGTGCGCGGGAAGCGCCCGGGCCAGTGCCGTCGGCTCGCCCCGCCCGTCCTCGGCGCGCGCCGCGAACCACAGCGCCTCGTCGGCGAGTCCCGCGCCGCCGCCCCAGTCGCCGGAGATCTTCCCGATGGCCGGGAAGCGCGCGGTGCGGCCGTCCGGCAGCATCCCCACGCAGTTGATGCCCGCGCCGCACACCACCGCGACGCCCCGCGGCTCGTCGACCCCGGCGCGCAGGACGGCGAAGGTGTCGTTGAGCACCTGGGTCGTGCGTCCCCACCCGCGCGCGTGCAGGGCAGCGGTCAACTCCGCCTCCTCCACCGGCAGATCGGCGTTGGCGAGGCAGGCCGAGACGTGCTCGGCGACATCGACCGGCGTGCCGGCCGCCCGCGCGGCGGCGAGCGCCTCGCCGACCGTCGACGCGAGCGCGTCGACCGCCGCGGCGACGCCGACCCTCGGCGGCTGGAACCCGGCCCCCCTGGCCGATGCCAGGACGGTTCCGTCGGAGCCGACGCAGGCCACGTCGGTCTTGCTGTTGCCCGCGTCGATGGCGAGGACCACGCGGCGGGGCCCACGAGGGCTCCCCCCGTCCGGGCCCTCCGCAGCGTCGGTGGACGCGGCCCCCGGCGGGCCGGCGGGACCGGGGCCGCCGGGAAGGTCTCTCACGCCCACGCCAGGTGCTCCCGGTTGTGCGCGATCAGCTGGTCGGTGAGCTTCTCCGCGTACGCGTACTGGCCGATCAGCGGGTGGGCGAGCAGGGCCTTGAAGACCCGGTCGCGGCCGCCGCGCAGCGCGGCCTCCAGCGCCAGGTCCTCGTACGCGGTCACATCGGCGATCAGCCCCGCGTACAGCGGGTCCAGTTCCGGTACGGCCAGCGGTGCGGCGCCGTCGGTGCCGACGCGGGCCTGCACCTCGACGACCGCGTCGTCCGGCAGGAACGGCAGCGTGCCCTTGTTCCAGGTGTTCACGACCTGCACCGGGCTGCCCCCGCCGCCCAGCAGCGACGCGGCGAGGTCGACGGCGGCCTCGGAGTAGAACGCGCCGCCCCGCTTGGCGAGCAGGTCCGGCTTCTCGTCGAGTGCCGGGTCGCCGTACATCTCCAGCAGCCGGCGCTCCATCTCCGCGACCTCCGCGGCCCGCGACGGCTTGGTCCGCAGCTCCCGCACCACCTCGTCGTGCGCGTAGAAGTAGCGCAGGTAGTACGAGGGGACGACGCCGAGCCGGTCCAGCAGGGGGCGCGGCAGCCGCAGGTCGTCGGCGATGGCGTCGCCGTGCTCGGCGAGCAGCTTGGGCAGCATGTCGGTGCCGTCCGGACCGCCGAGGCGCACACCGGTCTCCCAGGTGAGGTGGTTGAGCCCCACATGGTCGAGGTGCACGTCGGCCGGGGCCACGTCGAGGAGCCGCGCGAACTTGCGCTGGAGGCCGATGGCGACGTTGCACAGGCCCACGGCCCGGTGACCGGCCTGGAGCAGCGCCCGCGTCACGATGCCGACCGGGTTGGTGAAGTCGATGATCCAGGCGCCGGGGCTGGCGCGCCGGACGCGTTCGGCGATGTCGAGCACCACCGGAACGGTGCGCAGCGCCTTGGCGAGGCCGCCCGCGCCCGTGGTCTCCTGCCCGACGCAGCCGCACTCCAGGGGCCAGGTCTCGTCCTGTTCGCGGGCGGCCTGCCCGCCGACGCGCAGCTGGAGCAGGACCGCGTCGGCGCCGGCGACGCCCGCGTCCAGGTCGGAGGTGGTGACGATCCGGCCGTCGTGGCCCTGCTTGGCGAAGATCCGGCGGGCCAGGCCGCCGACGAGCTCCAGCCGGTCCGCGGCCGGGTCGATCAGCACCAGTTCGGAGATCGGCAGGGTGTCGCGCATCCGCGCGAACCCGTCGATCAGCTCGGGGGTGTAGGTGGAACCGCCCCCCACAACAGCGAGTTTCATGGGTTAGCCCTTCACTCCGGTCAGGGTGACGCCCTCGATGAAGGCCTTTTGTGCGAAGAAGAAGACCACGATCACCGGCGCCATGATCAGCACCGTGGCCGCCATGGTCAGGTTCCAGTCCGTCTGGTGGGCGCCCTTGAAGGACTCCAGGCCGTAGCTCAGGGTCCAGGCGGCCGGGTTCTCGGAGGCGTAGATCTGCGGTCCGAAGTAGTCGTTCCAGCAGTAGAGGAAGTGGAACAGCGCGGCCGCGGCGATCGCGGGCCTGGCCATGGGCAGCACCACGCGGACCATCGCGCGGAACTCGCCGCAGCCGTCGATCCTGGCCGCCTCGGTGTACTCGCGGGGGATCGTCAGCAGGAACTGCCTCAGCAGGAAGATCGTGAACGCGTTGCCGAAGGCGAACGGGACGATCAGCGGCCACAGCGTGCCCGCGAGGTCCAGCTGCTTCGCCCAGAACAGGTACATCGGCACGATGATCACCTGCGGCGGCAGCATCATCGCCGTGATCACCAGCATCATCATCACGTTGCGCCCGCGGAAGCGGAACTTGGCGAGCGCGTACGCCACGGGGAGGCTGCTCGCCACGGCCAGCACCGTGCCGAGCCCCGCGTACATCAGGGTGTTGCGCCACCAGGTCAAGAACCCCGGGGTGTTCCACACGGTGGCGAAGTTGCCCCACTCCCAGTCGCGCGGCCACAGGTCGCGGGTCAGTGCCTGGTCGTCGCTCATCACCGCGGTCAGGAACACGAAGAAGAACGGCAGCACGAAGAACAGCGCGGCGGCGATGCCGAGCGCGTGGACCGCGACCCATTCCAGAGCCGCCCGGCGGCGCGCCGCGCGCCGGGCCGCGGTGCCGGCCGGGGTCACGGCCGCCGGCGGGGCCACGGCCCGCACGGGAGTTGTCGTCTGGGTCATCGCTCAGTCCTCCGGCGACATGAAGCCGCTGCGCCGGCGCATCAGGAACGCCGTGAACACCATGGCCAGTGCGAACAGCACCAGCGCGACCACGCACGCCGCTCCGGTGTCGAAACGCTGGAAGCCCAGGTTGTAGACGACCTGCGGGACGGTGAGCGTGGACTTGTCGGGATAGCCGGGCTCGAAGTGCTGCCCCGAGCCGCCGATCACCCCGCTGGCGACCTTCGCGGCCACCAGGGGCTCGGTGTAGTACTGCATCGTCGCGATCACTCCGGTGATCACCGCGAAGAGCACGATCGGCGAGATGTTGGGCAGGGTCACGAACCGGAAGCGCTGCCAGGCGCTCGCGCCGTCGAGCTCGGCCGCCTCGTACTGCTCCTTGGGCACGTCCAGCAGCGACGCCATGAAGATGACCATCAGGTCACCGATGCCCCACAGCGCGAGCAGCGTGAGCGAGGGCTTCGACCAGGCGGGGCTGTTGAACCACTCCGGCTGCCCGAGCCCGAGCGCGCCGAGGACGGTGTTGGCCGGTCCCGTGCCGGGGTTGAGCAGGAAGACGAACGACATCGTCGCCGCGACCGGAGGGGCCAGATACGGCAGGTAGAACAGCGTGCGGAAGACGCCGGCGCCCGTCCTGATCCGGGTGATCAGCAGGCCGATGCCGAGCCCGAAGGCGACGCGCAGCGTCACCATCACCAGGACCAGCCACAGGGTGTTGGCCAGGGCGGGCCAGAAGAAGGGGTTGTCCCGGAAGACATACACCCAGTTCTTCGGGCCGACGAAGGAGGGCGGGGAGAACCCGTCGTACTCCATGAAGGAGAAGTAGACGGTCGCCACCAGCGGGTAGGCGAAGAACACGCCGAACCCGACGAGCCAGGGGGACAGGAAGCCGAGGGTGCGCAGCGCGGAGCGGCGCCGCTTGGACCTCAGTCCCGGTGCGAGGTGGGCCGTCGTCATCAGCGGGCCTGCTCGTTGTCCTTGTCGACCTGGATGTCGTTCTTCCTCAGCAGGGTGTCCAGGTTCTTCTCCGCACCCTTCTCGTACCGCAGGGCATGGTCCTGGAGGGTGAGCAGGAAGGCGCCGCCGTTGACGGACGAGGGCGCGTGCGAGCTCTTGGGGTGCTGCGCGATGTCGACGAACGTGCGGTACAGCGGGTCCTTGCTCAGCTTCGGCGACTTCAGGGCGGCGACGGTGGAGGGCACGTTGTGGATGGCGTTGGCGAAGGAGACGACCGCGTCCGTGTCGGTGGACAGGTACTTCACGAGCTCCCACGCGGCGTTCTTCTTCGGGCTGTTGCTCGCGATGCCGAGGATCGTGCCGGACAGGTAGCCCTTGCCGTAGTCGGCCACCTGGTCGTCCGGGACGGGGAAGGGCGCCGCGCCGATCTCGAACGGCAGCTTGGCGTCGGAGGCCATCTTGCCGCGCCACTCGCCGTCGAGCTGCATGGCGACCTGGCCGGTGTGGAAGGGGTGCTTGGGGCCCCACTCGTCCCCGAGCGACGTGCGGAACCGGTTGAGTTTCGCGAAGCCCCCGAGGTCGTCCACGAGCTTCTTCTGCCAGGCGAACATCGCCCTCACGGCCGGGTCCTTCGCCGTGTTCGACTTCCCGTCCTCGTCGAGGTACCGGATGCCGAACTGGCCGCCGTAGTGCTCGACGGTGGTCTCGTAGCCGAGGTACAGGGGCATGAAGCCGAGGCGTTCGAAGCCGTCGCCCTTGGGCTCGGTGAGCTTCTTGACCGCCGTGTCGAACTCGGACAGCGTCCTGGGCGGGGCCTTGATGCCGGCCTCCTCGAAGGCCGTCTTGTTGTAGTACAGGCCGTACGCGTCACCCAGCAGCGGCACGGTGCAGCGGGTGCCTTCGTGCTCGGTGTACTTGACCATCTGCGGCAGGAAGGTCTTCCGCGGGTCGATCCCCGACTTGTCGAGGAACGGCTTCAGGTCGGTGAGCGCCTTGGAGGAGCAGAACCGCCCGACGTTGTCGGTGGTGAAGGACGAGACGACGTCCGGGGCGCTGGAACCGCCCGCGCGCAGGCCCTGGTTGAGCTTGTCGTCGGTGATGCCCTTGACGACCTTGACCGTGATGCCCGGGTGCTTGTCCTCGAAGGCTCTGATGTTGGCCTCGATCGCCGCGACCTCGCTCGGCGCGGACCAGCCGTGCCAGAAGGTCAGCGTGGTCTTCGCGTTCGGGTCGTCGGCGGCGCCGTTGCCGGCCGAGCCGGTACAGGCCGTGGCGAGGAGCGATATCGCGGCCGTCGCCGCGAGCGCGGCGGTCGTGGTCCGGCGGTTTCTGGGCATGGCGGTGTCTCCCTGTGACGTGGACGGAGTCGGGGGAAGGGGAGAAGGGGAGGAGCGGCAGAACAGGAGTTCAGCGGGAGGTGTCGAAGACCTCGTCGCGGGTCGTGGCCAGGGCGCTCTCCAGCGCGCCCCGCAGCACCGGGCTGCGGCGCACCGAGCCGAGCACCAGCCGGGGCCGGGAGGCCGCCAGTTCGGTGAGCTCGGCCTGGACGCGCTCGCGCAGCGGCTCGCCACCCGCGGCGATCACCTCGCCGGACAGGACGACGAGTTCCGGGTCGAGCACGGCGACCATGGAGGCCAGACCGGTCGCGAGCCCGGTCGCGTAGGCGTCCAGCAGCTGCCGGTACGGCCCCGAGTCCGCTTCCGCGGCCCGGGCGACCAGCGCGGTGGCGACCTCCGCGTGCGGGCCGCTGCCGACGCCCTCGATGCCGAGTTCCCGGGCGAGCCGGGGCAGCGCCTGGGCGCCGGCCAGCTCCTGGAAGCCGCCGCTGTTCGCCTTGGTCACCTGGCGGACCAGCGGGGTCCCGGGCACGGGCAGGAATCCGACCTCGCCCGCGCCCCCGGTGAAGCCGCGGTGCAGCCGGCCGCCGATGACGAGCGCGGCGCCCAGGCCCTCCTCGTTCCACAGCAGCACGAAGTTCTCGTGGCCGTGGGCGGCACCTGCGCGCTGTTCGGCGACGGCGACGAGGTTGACGTCGTTCTCGTACTCGACGGGCATCGGCAGTGCCGCGGCGAGTTCGTCCAGCAGGGTGGGGGAGTGCCAGCCGGGCAGGTGGGAGGCGTAGCGCAGGCGGCCCGTCGAGGGGTCGAAGGCGCCGGGCGTGCCGACGACCATGCGGTGGACGTCGGCGCGGGTGACCCCAGCGGCCTTGACGGCACCGTCGAGCGCGTCGGTGACCTGCCGTACGACGCTCTCCGCGCGGCGCCCGGGGGTGGGGAGCTCGAACTCGCCGACGGTGGCGCCGGTGATGTCGGCGACCGCGGCGCGGATGCGCTGCGGGGTGACGTCGAGCCCGGCGGCGTAGGCGGCGCGGGCATTGACCGCGTACAGCTGGGCGCTCGGGCCCGGCCGCCCCTCGGTGGTGCCGGTGGCGACGACGAGGCCCGCGGCCTCCAGCCGGGCCAGCAGCTGGGAGGCGGTGGGCTTGGACAGGCCGGTCAGCTTGCCGATCCGGGTACGGGAGAGGGGGCCGTGCTCCAGCAGCAGATCGAGTGCGGCACGGTCGTTCATGGCGCGCAGCACGCGCGGGGTTCCGGGGGTGGTTCCGGCCACGACGGTTGCACCTGCCTTTCGACCTGGACTGTTAGGAAACTTTCCTATCCTGTAGGAGGAAAAGTAGGCCGCACGTCAGCGCGTCGTCAATGGCAAACGCCCCCTGGGCAACCAAAGCGTTACCGAGGGGGCGCTGTGCGCGGGGGCGGGCCGGGGCAGAGGCCCGGCCGGGCCGCTACTTCGACAGGTTGGTGGCCGGCGGCGGGATCGGGGACGCGGCCACCGACTGGGGCGATGTCGCCGACGCGTAGGCGGACGGCGCCGCCATACCGGCGGCCGGGTCGACCGCCGACTCCTCCGCCTGCTGCGGCAGACCGCCGACGATCCGGATGCCCGCGGCGTCGAAGGCCCGCTTGATCCGCCAGCGCAGCTCGCGCTCCACGCCGAGCGCCTTGCCCGGCATGGTCTTCGCCGAGACGCGGAAGGTCATCGAGTCCAGCAGCACCTCGGTCAGACCCAGCACCTCGACCGGGCCCCACAGCTGCTCGTTCCACGGCTCGGCCTTGGCCAGGTCGTCCGCCACCTCGCCGATCACGGCCTTGACGCGGTCCAGGTCCTCGGACGAGCGGACGGTGACGTCGACGGTGGCGGTCGCCCAGCCCTGGCTGAGGTTGCCGATCCGCTTGATCTCGCCGTTGCGGACGTACCAGATCTCGCCGTTGTCGCCGCGCAGCTTCGTGACCCGCAGGCCCACCTCGATCACCTCGCCGGAGGCGACGCCGGCGTCGACCGAGTCACCGACGCCGTACTGGTCCTCCATGATCATGAAGACGCCCGAGAGGAAGTCGGTGACGAGGTTGCGCGCGCCGAAACCGATCGCCACGCCGGCGACACCGGCGGAGGCGAGCAGCGGCGCGAGGTCGATCTTGAACGCCCCGAGGATCATCAGACCCGCGGTGCCGAGGATGACGAACGACGCGATCGAGCGGAGCACCGAGCCGATGGCCTCCGAGCGCTGCCGGCGCCGCTCCGCGTTGACCAGCAGACCGCCGAGCGCCGTCCCCTCCACCGCCTGCGCGGAGCGGTTCATCCGCTCTATCAGCTTGGTCAGGGCCCGGCGCACGAGCATGCGCAGCACCAGGGCCACGATCAGGATCAGGGCGATGCGCAGGCCGGTGTTCAGCCAGGTCGACCAGTTGTCCTCGACCCAGCCGGCTGCGTCGCCGGCCTGCTTTGCGGCCTCGTCGAGCGTGACGGGTGCGGGCGGCGGATCGGTGTCCGCGCGGGCGGCGGACCAGAACGCGGTCACGGGGCAGAACCTCCAGGCGTGCGGTGAGACCAGGGGCTGTCCGGCGGAGATCCGCCGCGCAGCCCCCAACCACCCTAACGGGGCACGGACGCCGCAACCGTGCGCTCGGCGATGGGAGAGACAAGGCTCACCCGGGGGAAGAAAACGGGAGGAACGTCCCGAGGCCTGTGGCGGAAAACACCTCCAGCCCGTTACGCGCACGTGGTGGCGCCGGGACCGGCCATGAGGACAAACTGAAGGCAGATCGTCCCGGCGCGAGCCACGCGCCGCCGGCGTACAAGGAGGCATCCACCGTGCCGCACGTCCTGGTCCTCAACGCGTCGTACGAGCCCCTCGGCGTCGTACCGCTCCGCCGCGCGCTCGTCCTCGTCCTGGAGAACAAGGCAACCTGCCTCGAGGAATCCGGCGCCTTCATGCACAGCGCGACCCGTGTCGTCGCCGCCCCCAGCGTGGTGCGGCTCAAACGGTTCGTGCGGGTCCCTTACCGGGGGCCCGTTCCTCTCACCCGCAAAGCGCTCTTCGCCCGCGACGGCGGGCGCTGTATGTACTGCGGTGGCGTCGCAACCAGCGTCGACCATGTCGTTCCGCGCAGTCGCGGGGGACAGCACGCCTGGGACAACGTGGTGGCGGCCTGCCGCCGCTGCAACCATGTCAAGGCCGACCGGCACCTGCGCGAACTGGGATGGCGCCTGCGCCACCAGCCCGCGCCGCCGAGCGGGCTGGCCTGGCGCATCATCGGGACCGGACATAGGGACCCGCGCTGGCTGCCCTACCTGCAGCCGTACGGCGCGGACGACGCGATGGCCCGGATCGACGGCATCTCAGCCTGACGATCGCAGGCCATTTTTTGTACCCGCCCTCCCCGCGCGATCGGGGAGGGCGCTGCATGCTCCGGCGCTGCATGCTCCCGCAGCGCGTGCTCCGGCGCCGTGCGCTCGCGCGCCGTGCGGCGACCGTCACTCCGCGACCGCGTACGCCTCCACCGAGAACAGCGAGTACCCGAACTCGGTCACCCGCTCGTCGCCCTGGACACGGACGAAGCGGGTGTCCCGGGCGTCCATGCGCACCGACTCCCGACCGCCCCTGCCGTCCGTGACCGTCGCCGCAGTGCGCCAGACCCGGCCGTCCGACGAGACCTGTATGCGGTACCGCGTCGCGTACGCCTCCTGCCAGTGCAGCACCACCAGGCCCACCCGTTCCTGCCGCGGCAGCTCCAGCTGCCACCAGGCCGTCGGGCCCGGCGTCGAGGACCAGCGGCTCCGCGGGTCGCCGTCGACCGCCGCGGCGGCCGGGAAGTCGGCGGTCTCGTCGCCGGACGAGGAGGCCCGGACACCCGCCGTGCGCGCGAGATCCGTGGTGCCCGTCCTCGGGAAGGCGCGCACGGTCAGCGTGCTCTCCTGCCCCGCGAAGGACAGCGGCACCCGGTACTCGCCCGCCGGTGTGTCCTCGGGGACGGTGACCTCGACCGGCACCGTGGTCCGCAGCCCGCGCGGCACCGTCGTCTCCTTGGGCACCTTCACCTCGATGCCCGCCGGCGCCTTCACGGTGAGGGCGCCGCGCACCTCGCCGGGCCGCTGCGCCGTCAGCCGCACCCCGGCACGCTGCGGAGCACCGCCGATCTCGGCGCTGGTCTGCGTCCGGACCAGGTCGAGCCCCGCCGCGGGCTCGTCGGCGAACCACGGCACCACCGAACGGACCGGCACCCGCTCGTCGCCGTCCGGCGACACCCTCAGCGCGTCCACCTTCAGGCCCTTGGCGTCCGTCTGTGTCCAGCCCCCGGCCGACAGCGGCGCCAGGACACGCCAGCCCTCGCCGGGCACGTGCGCTTCCAGGCGTCCGCGCGAGGAGGCGGTCGGCTCGGTCATCGTCGTCACCGCCGCCACCGGACGCGGCCGCTCCAGCCAGACGGTGTCCTCGCCGGCCCGGGCGCGGTCGGCGCCCGTCCACACCTGCGACTCCTTCACCGCGCGGTCGAGGAACGGGCCGAGCACGCCCTTGCCGACGGTGGCCCGGCCCGCCCGCAGTGCCTTCCGCTGCGCCTCCAGATCGAGCGACGCCTGCCAGGCCGCCTGCCCGTCCCCGCGCGCCTGGGCCAGGAGCATGTCGACCGCCAGCTCACCCGCCCGTCCGTAGCGGGTCAACTGGTCCAGCCACGGCCGCACTTCCCGCGCGAGGTGCCCGTCCGCCGTGTGCTCCAGCCGCTCGGGCGTCAGACGCATCACCGTGAACGCGGAACGCAGCGAAGTCGCCGCCCGATCCCGTGCCCGAGCGTCCGTCGTGCCGCGGGAGCGCCAGAACGCGTCCATCAGCGGCCGCAGGTACGCCGACTCGCTGTCGGGGCCGAGGATCGACGAGGAGTCGTTCCCAGCCAGGGCCGCCAGCGCCTCCCGCGTCCGCGCGTCGCCGCCCGCGAGGTCGTCCAGCGCGGCCTGCCAGGACTGCTCGGGGCGGTAGCCCTTCGGGTTCCAGGCGTAGTCGGCCGCGGTGAACAGGGGGATGCGGGAGGCGGACGCCTGCTCCATCGCGTTGGCCAGCAGGGCCGCCGAGCCGGTCGCGACCGCGGGCTCCCGGCCGGTGTACGGGCCGAGGAATATCCGGTCCTGCGCGTAGTCGTTGACCGGGTAGTTGTCCATCGTGACCAGCGGGTGGTGGCCGAACGCCGCACGTGCGCCCGCCAGTTCACCCCCGGTGATCGTGCGCGGCACGACGCCGACACCCGTCCAGGCCACGCGCACGCCCCCGTCGAGCTCCCGCGCGAGCGCCGAGCGGTAGTCCGTCGCGCCCTCCTGGTAGAACTCGGTCGGCATCACCGACAGCGCCTCGGCGCCCGGGTGGCGGTCGGCCAGGTGCCGGGAGACGGCGTTCGCGACCCGTGCCTGGGCCTTCGCGGCCGCTTCAGGACCGGAGCCGTACCGCTCCGCGTCCTTCTCGCAGTGCCACTCGCTGTAGCTGACGTCCTGGAACTGCAGCTGGAAGGCGCGCACCCCCAGCGCCCACATCGCGTCGATCTTGCGCGTCAGCGCCCGTACGTCCCCGTCGTCCGCGAGGCACATGGACTGCGCGGGGGCGACGGCCCAGGCGAGGGTGACATGGTTGCGCCGCGCGCGCTCGGCCAGTTCGCGGAACTCGGCGCGCTGCGCCGCGGGATACGGCTCCCGCCACAGCGCCTGCCGGTAGGGGTCGTCACCGGGGGCGTACAGATAGCGGTTCTGCTTGGTGCGTCCCATGAAGTCGAGCTGCGCGAGCCGCTGCTCGTGCGACCAGGGCTGGCCGTAGAAGCCCTCCGTCATGCCCCGCTCTGCCGTCCCGGGCCAGTCGCGTACGACGACGCCCCTGACGCGGCCGTCCTCCAGGAGCTGGCGCAGCGTCTGCACGCCGTGGAACAGGCCGTCGCCGCCCACGCCGTCGAGCGCGACCGTGTCGCGTCCCTGGGCGCGGCCCACCGCCAGGCGGTAGCCGCCCGCCGGCAGGTCGGCGCGCTCCGCCGCGCGCAGGGCGCGCAGCGCGTCGTCCGCGCCGGCGCCGCCGACGCGCAGCACCGCCCCGCGGCCGGGCAGTTGCGTGTGCACGGTCCGCACCCCTGCGTCGCGCAGCAGGTCCTTCAGCAGCCCGACGGCGTACGGGTCGGCGGCCGGGTCCGTGACGAGCGTCACCTCGTCGCCGAGCACGACGGCCCCGCCCGTGGCGCGCAGCGACTGCGGGCGCGGCCACACGGAAGGCGCCGGCGCGGCGCCCTCGGGGTCCTGCGCGGAGCCCGCCGGGGTGCCGGGGTCCGCGGGGGCCGCCACGGCCCCCGGTGCACCGCCCAGCAGACCACCGATGACGGCGACGGCGACGGCCGCCGCTGTACGTCTTCCGCCCCCGAGCCGCACGCCGGTCTCCCCTCGCTCTCCCCTGTCGTTCCGGTCGGTTTCGAGCCCACCACCCGCACCGTGAGAGTGTCAATGCGCGCGGCCGTTGTGCGCCTTTTGCCGGGTGTGCTGGACGACCGGGTGAGTTCGGCGACCTCCGGACCGGCTCGGCGCGTCGCCGAGGCCGACCGCCGGACGGGCAACACCATGTGACGCGGAACACGTTGGCCGATCGTGTACGTCTGCGGTCGTGCCCACGGGGTAGGGCTGCTGTGACCCGTTCACGCCCGTTCACGCCCGCTTGGAGTGATTACCGTGGCCGCATCCGCACACCTGCTGCTCTCCGCCCTGTCCAAACAGGTCCCGGCGCAGCCGGCGCATGCCTCGGCAGGCTGCCCGCTCGCCCACGAGGCCCAGCTCACCGGCGAACCCCCGCTCGCCCACGACGTGCCCCTCACGAGCGAGCCGCCGCTCGCTCACGCCGCCCCTCTCACCAGCGAGCCCCCGCTCGCCGACATCGCGCCCCTGACCAGCGAGCCGACCGCCTACGGCACGGCGGGCGGAGCGGAGTCACCAGGGGTCTGAAGGAGTCCGCATGGGCCTTGCCCGGCTCGCCGCGCTGCACGGAGTCGCCACCACCTTCGAGCCCTCCGAGGGCGTCACCGTGGCGGTCCCCGACGCCACAGTCGTCGCCGTCCTCGCCGCGCTCGGCATCGACGCGTCCACGCCGCAGGCGGTCCGCGCCGCCCTGGACCGTGCGGACCGTGCCGCGAAGGGGCGGCTGCTGCCGCCGACGGTCGTCGTCTGGCAGGAGTCCCGCGGCCCCCGGCTCCCCGCCGCCCTCGGCGGCCTGCCCGCGGGCACCGTGCTGCGCGTGACGACGGAGGAAGGGCGCGAGGCGCGCCTTGTGCCGCCGGGCGCGCGAGCGGCGGCACAAGGAAGCGCTCCCGCCGCGCGCCGGGCACCGCACGGCGCGCCGGACGAGGGCGCCGGGACGGGCGCCGGCTGGGCCGCGCTGCCCCACGGGGTGCACCGGCTGAGCGCCGAGGCCCCCGACGGCCGTACCGCCGCCGCGACCCTCGTCGTCGCGCCCGGCGAGGTGCCGCGCCCTGAGGGCCGCTCGTACGGCTTCCTGGTGCAGCTGTACTCCCTGCTGTCCGCCCGGTCCTGGGGCATGGGCGACCTCGGAGACCTCGCCGAGCTCGCCACCTGGTCCGGCCGCGCGCTGGGCGCGTCCTTCGTCCAGGTCAATCCCCTCCACGCGGCGGTGCCGGGCGCCCCCGCCGACCCCTCCCCGTACCGCCCCTCGTCGCGCCGCTTCCCCGACCCCGTCCATCTGCGCGTGGAGGACGTCCCGGAGTACGCGCGCGCGGACCCGGCGCAGCGCGCGCGGCTGGAGGAGCTGCGGGAGAAGGGCACCGAGCTGCGGGAATCCGTCCTCTCCAAGGGCGCGCTGATCGACCGGGACGCCGTGTGGGAGCTCAAGCGCGAGGCCCTGGAGATCCTGCACACCGTCCCGCTCGGCCCCGGCCGCCGCGCCGCCTACTGCGACTTCCTCGCAGAGCAGGGGCGGGCCCTGGAGGACCACGCCACCTGGTGCGCCCTCGCGGAGGTCCACGGCCCCGAGTGGCACACCTGGCCCGCCGCACTGCGCGACCCGCGATCGCCCGAGACCGCGCGGGCGAGGAGCGAGCTGATGGACCGGGTCGACTTCCACTGCCGCCTCGTCTGGCTCACCGACGCCCAGCTGGCCGCCGCGGGCCGGGCGGCGCGCGAGGCGGGCATGGGCGTCGGCATCGTGCACGACCTGGCCGTCGGGGTGCACCCCGGCGGCGCCGACACATGGGCGCAGCAGGACGTCTTCGCCGCCGGGATGTCGGTCGGCGCCCCGCCCGACGCGTTCAACGCCCGCGGCCAGGACTGGGGCCTGCCGCCCTGGCGCCCCGACGCGCTCGCCGCGTCCGGGTTCGCCCCGTACCGGGGCCTGCTGCGCGGCATCCTGCGCAATGCGGGAGCGCTGCGCATCGACCATGTGATGGGCCTGTTCCGGCTGTGGTGGGTGCCGCAGGGCGCCCCGCCCACCGAGGGCACGTACGTCCGCTACGACGCCGAGGCGATGCTCGCGGTGCTCGTCCTGGAGGCGCACCGCGCGGGCGCCGTCGTCGTGGGAGAGGACCTCGGGACGGTCGAGCCCGGTGTGCGCGAGGCGCTCGCGGACCGGGGTGTGCTGGGCACCTCCGTGCTCTGGTTCGAGCGGGACTGGGCGGGCGACGCGCGGCCGCTGCCGCCGGAGCGGTGGCGGGAGGGATGCGTCGCCACCGCCACCACCCACGACCTGCCGTCCACCGCGGCACGGCTCGGCGGCGGCCACGTGGAGCTGCGCCACCGGCTCGGGCTGCTGACCCGGGGCCTGGAGGAGGAGCGCACCGAGGACGCGGCCGATGTGCAGGAGTGGCTCGGCCTGCTGGAGAGCCTCGGCCTGCTGCCCGAGGGCGCGGGCGACGAGGAGGGCGGGATCCGGGCGGTCTACCGCTTCCTGCTGCGCACGCCGGCCCGCATGGTCGGGGTGTGGCTGCCGGACGCGGTCGGCGACCTCCGCCCGCAGAACCTGCCGGGCACGTGGGACGAGTATCCGAACTGGCGGCTGCCCGTCGCGGACGGCGAGGGCCGGCCGATGTCCCTGGAGGACCTCGCCGCCTCGCCCCGCCTGCACCGGCTCATGACGGTCTTCGCCCCCGCGGGCACCGGCCGGGGGACGCGCCCCGCAGGTGCGGGCACGGGCTTCGATGCCCGTACGGCACTCCCGGGCACGGGCTCCGGGTCCCGTACGGCACCCCCGGGCGCGCGGCCCTGACAGGCGTTCGCTACGTTGGCCCCGTGGACAAGAAGAACGCCTTGCGCGCCGGCGCCGTCGCAGCCGGTACGACGCTGATGATGCTGCTGATGTCGTCCCCCGCGCTTGCGCTCACCCCGGACGACGGCGACGACCCGGGTCCCGGCCTGAGCGTGGTCGAGACCCTCGGCCTGTATGTCGTGGCGCCGATCGCCCTGTTCGTGGTGATCGCCGGCCTGGTGATGGTGCTCGACAAGTCCAGGAAGCAGAGCTGACTCCACGCCGAACCGCTCTTCGAGGCGCCCCGGACGCTGATGCGACCGGGGCGCCTTTGTCATGCCGTCGGGCCGATCGTTCGGATCTGCTTAAAAGAATCGTCGTAAGTATTCGATGGACCTAAGAGGTCTTCCCGGGTGACGGTGGACGCACCACCCACCCGACAGGAAGGCACAGGATGACCGTGACAGCCCCGGACCCCGTCCGCACCGGCATCAGGACGACCACCGCGCAGCGCCGGAGGCGGGGAGTGGGGCCGGGGCTGCTGCTCGCGGCGGTGGCGACCGTCGTCTGGTCCGGGAGCTTCGTCACCTCACGGGCCCTGCACGACACGGTGCCGCCCGTACAGGCCGCCTTCTGGCGCTGGATCGTGGCCGTCGTCGTGGTGGCCCCCTTCGCGGTGCGGGCCGCCTGGCGGCAACGCGCCCTGATCCGGCGCCATCTGCGCTTCCTGCTCGCCGCCTCCCTGCTCGGCGTCACCGTTTACAACACCCTCGTCAACCAGGCCGGACTCACCACGTCCGCCGGCAACATGGGCATGATCATGGCCGCGTCGCCGGTGCTGATGGCGCTGTACGAGAGGCTCGGCGGGGCCCGGCTCGGCGTGCGCCGTGCCACGGGGATGCTCGTCGCCTGCGGGGGTGTGCTGCTGCTCGTCGGCGACGGGTCCCTGTCGGTGGACTTCTCCGCCGGGGACCTGTGGATGTTCGCCGCGGCGCTCAGCTTCGCCTCGTACAGTGCGCTGCTGCGACGGCGGCCCGCCGGGATCGACGGACTCGTCCTCCTCTTCGTCACCTTCGTGCTGGGAGCCCTGCTGCTCGCCCCGGTCTTCGCCGTCAGCCTCGCCGTCCAGGGTGGCTTCGAGCCGACGGCGGGGACCGTGGGGCCGCTGGTGTACGTGGGGGTCTTCTCCTCGGCGGTGGCCTTCTTCGCCTGGAACCGGGCCGTCGCCCTGATCGGGGCGGCCCGCGCGGGCGCCGTCTACTACCTCCAGCCCGTGTGCGTGGCCCTGCTCTCGTACGCCGTGCTGGGCGAGTCGATGGGCCCGGCACAGCTCGTCTGCATGGGGCTGATCCTCGGGGGCGTGATGCTCGCGGCGGCGCGGGGCGATGAGGCATCGAAGTGACCTCCGGAAAAAGGGGGTTGACCAAACCACTACGGGCAGACCACTATGGCTGTCGTGGTCAGAGGGGAAGCCTCCGGCCCGCCCATGCCGCCCAGGACGAAGAGGTTCGGTTTGCGCAAGCTCGCGTACTACATCGCCGTCTCCATCGACGGGTTCATCGCGGCCCCCGACGGGAGGGCCGACGACTACCCGATCAGTGAGGAGTTCACCGCCTACGCCGCCAAGGAGTATCCGGAGACCATCCCCGCCCACATCCGGCCGGTGCTCGGGATCGCGGACGCGCGGAATGTGCACTTCGACACCGTGATCATGGGGCGCAAGACGTACGACCCGGCCCTGGAGGCCGACATCACCAGCCCGTACGCCCACATGCGGCAGTACGTGGTCTCCCGCTCCCTCGGGCAGTCCCCGGATCCGGCCGTGGAGATCGTCACCGGCGACGTGGTCGCCACGGTGCGCGCGCTCAAGGCCGAGGACGGTCTCGGCATCTACCTCGCCGGCGGCGCCGACCTCGCCGGGCAGCTGCGCGACGAGATCGACGAACTGCATGTGAAGACCTACCCGATCCTGCTCGGCTCGGGCATCCCCATGATCTCGGCCGAATTCGGTGTCACCGGCTTCGAGCTGGTCGACAGCCGGGTGTTCGACAACGGCCTGATCTTCAGCCGCTACACCAGGAAGCGGTAGCCGCCCCGGCTCCGGATAGCGTGCGGGCATGAGCGGCACGACGGAATGGGACATCAGGAAGCTGCGGATCCTGCGCACGCTCAGCGAGCGCGGGACCGTGACGGCGACGGCCGAGGCGCTGATGATGACGCCCTCGGCCGTCTCGCAGCAGCTGTCGAACCTGGCCGCGCAGCTCGGCGTCCCGATCCTCGAGGCGCACGGCCGCCGGGTCCGGCTCACGGACGCCGCCCACCTGGTGCTGCGTCACGCGGAGGCGGTGTTCGCCCAGTTGGAGCGCGCGGACGCCGAGCTGGCCGGGTATCTGCGGGGTGAGACGGGCACGGTGCGGGTCGGGGCGTTCTCGACGGCCGTGCCCGCGCTGGTCGTGCCCGCCGTTCGACGGCTGCGGGCCGCACATCCCGGCCTTGAGGTACGGGTCAGGGAGGCGGAGGCGGCCGAGGCGTACGAGCTGCTGTCCTCGGGCCGCGTGGACCTGGCCCTCTCGCTGGCCGCACAGGCGCCGACGGCCCGCGATCCCCGGTTCGCCCTCGTGCCCCTGCTCACCGATCCGCTGGACGTGGCGCTGCCGGGGGACCATCCGCTCGTGGAGCGGGACGGGCTGCGGCTGGCCGACCTGTCGGGCGAGCCCTGGATCTTCGGCGGCAGCGGCCCCTGGTCCGAGATCACGCTCGTGGCCTGCGAGAGCGCCGGTTTCGTGCCCGAGCAGGCGCACAGCGCGGCGGGCTGGACCGCGATCCTCGCGATGGTCGAGGCGGGGATGGGCGTCGCGCTGGTCCCGCGCATGGCGGCGGAGCGCCGGGGCAGCGTGGTGATGCGCGTACTGGAGCGGGACCAGCCGCGCCGTCACGTCCTGGCGGCGGTACGGCGCGGCTCGGAGACGTCCCCGGGCATCGCACGCGTGCTGTCGGCCCTGCGGGCGGTGTCACGGACCGGCTGAAGCGCCCGGCCCGCCCCCGGCCACGGGCGCGGGGCCCTCACGCGTCCCGGGGCGTCACCGTCATCGGCATGCGGTCCGGGTGCGCCACCGCCGATGCCACTTCCCTCGGCACGTGGCTCGGCGACGGGCGCAGCTGCCAGCGGGCGAGCACCGTCGCCAGCGCGATCGTCGCCTCCGTCCACACGAACGCGTCGCCGATGCACTTGCGGTTGCCCGCGCCGAACGGGATGTACGACTGGCGTGCGATGGACGTACGGCGCTCGGGCAGCCAGCGGTCGGGGTCGAAACGGTCCGGGTCCTCGTAGAGGTCGGGGTCCCGGTGCATCGCGTAGAGGCTGAAGCCCACCTCCGTGCCCTCGGGCAGGGTGTACCCGCCGAGTTCCACCGGGGCCGTGGCCCGGCGCATGAGCATGGTGACGCCGTGCAGCCGGATCACCTCGTCGAGCACGCGGCGGACCGCCTCCAGCCTGGGCACGTCCTCGACGGCCACGGGGCGGTCGCCCACCACTTCCTTGATCTCGGCCACCAACTGCGCCTCGACCTCGGGGTGCTGGGAGAGCTCGTAGAAGGTCCAGGAGAGCGTGGACGCCGTGGTCTCCGCCCCGGCGAAGAGGATGGTGCTCAGCTCGTCCCTGACCTCGGTGTCGGACAGCGCGTCGCCGGTCTCCGAGTCCCGGGCCTCCAGCAGCACCGACAGCAGGTCGTTGTGCCCGGTGTCGCCGGTGCGGCGGGTCTCGGCGACCACCTGGTCGATGACCGAGCGCAGGGTCGCGGCCGCCGCGTCGAACTCCCGGTTGGGCTTGATCGGGAACCGGTCCAGGAACTTGGGCGAGGCCGCCCGTATCAGCAGGTTCTTCAGCACGACCGGCAGGTTCTCGCGGATGGCGACGACCGCGGGCTGCCCGATGTCCGTCGAGAACAGCGTGGTGGCGAGCGTCTCGATGGCGTACTGGGCCATCGCCTGCTCCATCTCGATCTCCTGGCCCGCCGTCCAGGAGTCCGCGAGCGCCGTGGCATTGGCGCTCATCGCCTGCGCGTACACCGTGATGCGCTGCGGGTGGAACATCGGCTGGATCAGCCGGCGGTGGCGCCGGTGCACCTCGCCGCCCGCCGTCGCCAGACCGTCGCCCGCGAGGGGCCGCAGCCGGTCGAAGAAGCGTCCCTTCTCGAAGCTGCGGGCCTGGCGCACGGTGACCTCGTGGATCAGCTCCGCCGATGTGGCGACGTACATCGGCATGGTCCCGAGGTTCACGCGGACCAGCTCGCCGCTCTCGCGCAGGGACTTGAGGAAGTCGAGCGGCCGGCGCCACAGCTGGAGCGCGTGGCCGAGCAGCGGCACCGCACCGGGTGCGACGGGGACCGACCGCAGGTCGGCCGGCTGAACTCCGACTGACACCGGAGAATCCTTTCCTCGGTACGGCGGTACGTCTGTACGCCGGCTCTAGGCGGTGCGGGCGGCCTGCCGGCCGCGCACGAAGGGGGACGGGGCGCCGGGCACGAGGTCCCACCACCAGGCGATGGCGGGTATGTCCAGCGGCTCGTTGCGGTCGTCGGTCGGGGTGTCGCTGAAGACCGGCGGCAGGTTCGCCGGGTCGTCCGGGGTGGTGTAGCGCACGGAACTGATGCCCCAGTCCTGGGCCCCGCGGATGAAGCTGGACAGGCTGCGCAGGTACTGCCGCAGCTGTGGGCTGCCCTGCTCGGACAGCTGCCGGGACAGGCGCATGTACAGGCACATCACCCGGTCCCGCTGGGCTATCGCCGTCTCCAGGGCCTGCTGGGTGCTCATGCCCTGCCGCTCCAGTACGCGCAGGGCGTTGAGGTAGTAGCCGTGGGTCTTGCGCTCCTTGTGGTGGGAGAAGATGTCGTTGTCCCAGGTGATGACGAACGACGCCATCTCGGCCGCGGCGCGCACCGCGGTGCGGTCGCGCTCGTGCGGCTGGAGCTCGTACCCGTAGCCCATCTCCAGCATCGGCAGCACGACCGAGGTCGCGCCGTCGTACAGCCGCATCAGGGTGTAGTCGTTGAGGTCGGGCACGGTGCCGGCGCGGCGGTGCGCGGCCTCCCACACGACGGAGAAGAAGTACTCCCGCAGGGCGTCCACCCAGCGGGCCGTCTGGCCCGCCGTGCCGTACCGGTCGACGCGCATCCGCAGGTCCCGCAGGCCCGCGGCCAGCGGGTCGTCCTGCATCATCGGCGCCTCGGGGTTCTGTGCCACGCGGATCAGCCGGTGCAGCAGGCCGGCCAGATCGCCGGGCCGGTGGCCCAGTTCGCCCTCCTCGCAGTGGCCGTCGTCCACGCCGAAGAGCCACAGGACGAAGTCGGCGAGGAGCGAGACGACCTCCTCACGGCCTTCGGGCAGGATCCGCGCCGAGAACGTGCCGATGTCCTGCACCACCAGCTTGGCGCGCAGCGCCTCGGAGCCGATGCGGTACGTCTCGGCCCAGGCCGCGGTCTGGACGTCTATGTCCGCGTGGCGCGGGTGGATCGCCGGTGGAATGGGCGAGAAGATCGGGGGAACGGTCAGCTCGGACTCCACTGCGGCCTGCCTCTCGATGCGGGTGCGGCACGTCAACACCGTTGTCACACGCGCAACTTGCACCTCAGAGTGATCATCTAGCCGCATCGTACTCAGCCGGTTTGGCCGATCCAATAGGGCGAATCCCCGGCAGACCGGTGCGCAACGGCCCATCGATGGCCGGAACGAAGACATGATTCCCGCCACCGGCTCCCGGCCACATGCCACCGGTTCCCGGCGCGGGGTGCCCGCGCCGGCGGCCGGTCACGACGCCGCCTGCGCCTGGGCCAGGGACTGCAGGTAGCGCATCAGCGCCATCAGGACGTCGCGGCTGGACGCGCGCTGCCGCGCGTCGCACAGCACGATCGGCACCGACTCCGGCAGGTCCAGCGCGGTGCGCAGCTCCTCCACCGGGTAACCGGGCGCGTCGGGGAAGGAGTTGACCGCGACGACGAACGGAACGCCGCGCTCCTCCAGCCGCCCGATGACGTCGAAGCTGACCTCCAGCCGGCGGGTGTCGACCAGCACCACCGCGCCGAGCGCGCCCTCGAACAGCCCGCGCCACAGGAACCAGAAGCGCTCCTGGCCGGGGGTGCCGAACAGGTACAGCACCAGCTCCTTGTTGATGCTGATACGGCCGAAGTCCATGGCGACCGTCGTCGACGTCTTGCGCTCCACGCCGTGGGTGTCGTCCACACCGACCCCGGCCTGGGTCATCGTCTCCTCGGTCGTGAGCGGCCTGATCTCGCTGACCGAGCCGACCAGGGTCGTCTTGCCGACACCGAAGCCGCCCACGATGACCACTTTGACGGCGGCCGTGGCGGTCGTCGGCAGCACGTCCTCGCTCCGCGGGCCGAGAGCCTGCTCAGAGCTTCTGAAGTCCATCGATCACTGCCTCAATCAAAGCGCGGTCGGGGAGGTGGGCGGCCCGGACGGGTGCGCGGGCCAGCACCTTGTCCTCGGCCAACAGGTCGCTGAGCAGCACGGTGACCACACTCACCGGCAGGCCCAGATAGGCGGATATCTCGGCCACCGAGAGCGGCGCCTGGCAGATCCGGATGATGGCCGCGTGTTCCGGCTGCATCCCGGGCCTGGGGCCCGACCTGGCCACGATCAGGGTGACCAGGTCTAATCCGGTGGGCGCCGAGGACCCGCTGCGGCCGCCGGTGATGACGTACAGCCGCTCGGGACTGCTCGGCTCCCAGTCCTCGTCCGCGTCGCTCACGCGGTCTGCCCTTCGTGCCGCGGCGGTGTGCTCAGGTGCTCTCCGATCCGCAGCACGAGGTCCCGCATGCGCTGGCCCATCAGTCCGGCGTCCACGCCCTCGTCGGCGAGCACCGCGAGGTAGGCGCCCGCACCGGCGGCCATCAGGTAGAAGAAGCCGCCGTTCATCTCGATGACGACGAGCCGCATCTGGCCGTCGCCGTGCGGGAGTTCGGAGGCGACCGCGGCCGCGAGGCTCTGCAGTCCGGCGCAGGCGGCGGCCAGCCGGTCGGCCGTGTCGGTGTCCGCGCCGTACTGGGCCATGCGCAGTCCGTCGGCGGACAGCACGACGACGTTCCTGGTCTGCGGTACGCCCTCTGCCAGGTCCTTGAGCATCCAGTCCATGTTGGTCTGGTGGGACTGCCGCTGAATCATGGCTGCTCGATTCCGTTGTTCGTCTGGGGGGTGTCGCCGGACAGGCCGCTCTGGAAGGCGGCGAGCCACATGCCGGGCTGCACCGCCGGTGCGGCGTCCGGTGCGGAGTCCGGCTGGGTCGCGGGAGCCGCCGGAGCCGGGGCCGCCCCGGCCGCGGGGACGGCGGGCGCGGTGACGCGGTTCTTGCGGCGCCGCTGGGGCAGGCCGTTCGCGGTTCGCTCGGTCACCTGCGGTGTGTCCTCGGCGGGCAGCGGCGCCGTGGGGCCCGTGACCGGCCGCGGCAGCCGCTCGTGGGTGTCGGAGCCGGTGGGGCGGGGACCGGAGGCGGCGCCGATGCCGTGCGCCAGACCGGTCGCCGACGCGGACGTGGTGATCAGGTCCTTGGGGACGACGAGGACGGCGCGCACGCCGCCGTACGCGGAGGAGCGCAGCGACACCTGGAAGCCGTACGCCTGCGAGAGCCGGCCGACCACGGCGAGGCCCAGGCGCGGGCTCTCGCCCAGGTCGTTGACATCGATGCCCTGCTGCGCCTGGCGCAGCATCCGCTCGGCGCGCCTGCGCGCCTCCTCGCTCATGCTGACGCCGCCGTCCTCGATCTCGATGGCGATGCCCGACTGCACGTCCACGGCGGTCAGATGGACCTTGGTCTGCGGCGGCGAGTAGCGGGTGGCGTTGTCCAGCAGCTCGGACAGGGCGTGGATCAGCGGTTCGACGGCGGTGCCGACGACGGCGACCTCGGAGACCGAGTGCAGTTCCACGCGCTGGTAGTCGATGATCCTTGACATGGCGCCGCGCATCACGCTGTAGAGCGGGACGGCCTTGCTCCACTGGCGGCCCGGGCGGGCGCCGCCGAGGACGGCGATGGAGTCGGCGAGCCGGCCGATCAGCGCGGTGCCGTGGTCGATGCGGAGCAGGTCGCCGAAGACCTCCGGGGTCCCGCCGTGCCGGTCCTCCATCTCGCGCAGTTCCTGGGCCTGCTGGTGGACGATGGCCTGGACGCGTCGGGCGATGTTCACGAAGGCGCGCTGTGCGGACTCGCGCAGGTCCTCCTCGGCGCTGACCGCGTCGACGACGGAGCGGAGCACCGCGCGGTGTTCGGCCGGTGCGTCGACGGCGGCGAGCACGTCCTCGGTGAAGCCGCCCTTGCGCAGGGCGTCGACCACCTGGGGCAGCAGTTCACCGGCCAGGCGGCTGGTCTCCGCCCCCTGGCGGGCGAGCAGCGCGTCCTGGGCCGCGATCCGCTCGCGCAGTTCGGCCACGAGTCTGCCCCGGCGCGTCACCGCGGCGCAGGCGACGGCGACCATGGCGACGGCCACGGCGGAGACGATCAGTACGGGGGTGCGAGCCGACGCGGAGACCAGGAACACGGCCACGATCGCGGCCGCGGTGGCCACGGCGACGGGCAGCTGCCAGACGAGGCTCGCCCTCGGCCGCGGACCTCCGGTCGACGTTCCCTGTCGAACCATCAGCATCCTCAGAGTCGAACGGGAAAGATCATATGAAACGACGGGCGGGAGCATATCCCGGTCGGCGCAAGGGCGTTGACGGTGGGGTTCCGGTCTGGCGCATTGTCGACGGCCGAAAAGACAAGGCGGCGCGCCGGGCCGCTCGTGCCCCGGCGCGCCGCCATATCCGGAGGTTTTTATTCCCCTTGTGTCACTCCGCGGCCGCGTCGGCCGCCTGCGCCCTCAGCGCACGCTCGATGCCCGCACGCGACTCCGAGACGAGCCTGCGCAGCGCCGCATTGGGCTCCGCCTCCTTCAGCCAGGAGTCGGTCGCGTCCAGCGTCTCCTGCGAGACCTGGAGCGAGGGGTACAGACCGACGGCGACCTGCTGCGCCATCTCGTGGCTGCGGGACTCCCACACGCCCTTGACCGCCTCGAAGTACTTCTGCGTGTACGGGGCGAGCAGATCGCGCTGGTCGGTCTGGACGAAGCCGCTGATCACGGCCTCCTGCACGGCGTTCGGCAGCGCTGTCTTCGAATCAGACGCAGCGGACTCCACGACCGACGCCCACGCCGCCGCCTTGGCCTCCGGCGTCGGACGCGCGGCCCGCGCGGTGGCCGCGTGCCGATCGCCGGCCGCCGTCCTGTCCCGCTCGTACTCGCCGGCGATCTCGTCCTCGTCGAACACGCCCGTCGCCGCCAGCCGCTCCACGAACGCCCAGCGCAGCTCGGTGTCGACGGCCAGGCCCTCGATCGTCTCGGTGCCGTCCAGCAGCGCCTGGAGCAGGTCCAGCTGCTGCGGCGTGCGCGCGGTCGCGGCGAACGCCCGCGCCCAGGCCAGCTGGTGGTCGCTGCCCGGTGCGGCCGCCCGCAGGTGCGCCAGCGTCGCGTCCGTCCACCGGGCCAGACCCGTCTCGCGCCACTGCGGGGCCGCGTACAGGTCGACGGCCAGCTTGACCTGGCGGTGCAGCGACTGGACCACGCCGATGTCGGACTCCTTGCCGATCCCGGACAGGACCAGCGCGAGGTAGTCGCGGGTGGCGAGCTCGCCGTCGCGGGTCATGTCCCAGGCCGAGGCCCAGCACAGTGCGCGCGGCAGGGACTCCGTGAAGTCGCCCAGATGCTGGGTGACGTTGCGCAGGGACTCCTCGTCGAGACGGACCTTCGCGTACGACAGGTCGTCGTCGTTGAGCAGGACGACGGCGGGACGGGCCCGGCCCACCAGCGCCGGCACGTCGGTCAGGTCACCGTCGACGTCCAGCTCGACGCGGTCGGTGCGCACCAGCTTGCCGGACTCGTCCAGGTCGTAGAGGCCGATCGCGATGCGGTGCGGACGCAGGAGCGGCTCGCCCTTGGCGCCGGCCGGAAGCGCCGGGGCCTCCTGCCGGACCGCGAAGGCGGTGACCACACCGGCGTCGTCGGTGGTGATCTGCGGACGCAGGATGTTGATGCCGGCCGTCTCCAGCCACGCCTTCGACCAGGTCTTCAGATCCCGGCCGCTGGTCTCCTCCAGGGCGCCGAGCAGGTCCGACAGGCGCGTGTTTCCGTAGGCGTGCGTCTTGAAGTACGCCTGCACGCCGCGGAAGAACTCGTCCATGCCGACGTAGGCCACGAGCTGTTTGAGAACCGATGCACCCTTGGCGTACGTGATGCCGTCGAAGTTCACGAGAACGTCATCGAGGTCGCGGATCTCGGCCATGATCGGGTGCGTCGACGGCAGCTGGTCCTGCCGGTACGCCCAGGTCTTCATCGAGTTCGCGAACGTGGTCCACGAGTGCGGCCACTTCGAGCCCGGCGCGTACGCCTGGCACGCGATCGAGGTGTAGGTGGCGAACGACTCGTTCAGCCACAGGTCGTTCCACCACTCCATGGTGACGAGGTCGCCGAACCACATGTGGGCGAGCTCGTGCAGGATCGTCTCCGCCCGCACCTCGTACGCCGCGTCCGTGACCTTCGAACGGAAGACGTACTGGTCGCGGATCGTCACCGCGCCCGCGTTCTCCATCGCGCCCGCGTTGAACTCCGGCACGAAGAGCTGGTCGTACTTGGCGAACGGATAGGCGTAGTCGAACTTCTCCTGGAACCAGTCGAAGCCCTGCCGCGTGACCTCGAAGATCGCGTCCGCGTCCAGGAACTCCGCCAGCGAGGGGCGGCAGTAGATGCCGAGCGGGACGGACTGGCCGTCCTTCTCGTACGAGCTGTGCACGCTGTGGTACGGGCCGGCGATCAGGGCCGTGATGTACGTCGAGATGCGCGGCGTCGGCTCGAAGCGCCAGATGTTGTCCTGCGGCTCCGCCCCCTCCGAATGTTGCCGTGGCGAGTTCGAGATCACGGTCCAGCCCTCGGGGGCCTTCACCGTGAAGCGGAAGGTCGCCTTGAGGTCCGGCTGCTCGAAGCTGGCGAAGACCCGGCGCGCGTCCGGCACCTCGAACTGGGTGTAGAGGTACACCTGGTCGTCGACCGGGTCGACGAACTTGTGCAGGCCCTCGCCGGTGTTCGTGTACGAGCAGTCCGCGACGACCTTCAGCTCGTTGTCGCCCGCCCGCAGGTGCTTCAGCGCGATCCGCGAGTCCCGGAACACGGCGGCGACGTCCAGCGACTTCCCGTTCAGCACGACCTCGTGCACGGCGGGGGCGACCAGGTCGATGAAGGTCTCCGCACCGTCCTCGGCGGACGCGAAGCGCACGGTGGTCTCGGACCGGTAGGTCCCGGCCTCCTGCGCCCCGGAGAGATCGAGGTCGATCTCGTACGAGTCAACGGTGAGCAGGCGCGCACGCTGCTGCGCCTCTTCACGGGTCAGGTTTGTGCCAGGCACCCGGTCATCTCCTCGGTCTGCGATGTTTTGCGGCCATCCTTCCACGCGCCGACCCCGCTCCGCCCGGGAGAATCGGCCCCCGGTGACGGGCGCCGCCGCGCATGCTGTCCGGATGTCGCGGCCGGGCTGCCCGCACTCGACCAGATATCTCACGGCGGCAGCCCGCCCGTGACAGGCGAAAGGGGGCGATCACCTTTCGGTGATCGCCCCCCGGAGCCTGATCAGGGGCTTCAGCCGCGCAGCTCGTCCGCGACCAGCTCCGCGATCTGCACCGCGTTCAGCGCCGCGCCCTTGCGCAGGTTGTCGTTCGACAGGAAGAGCGCCAGGCCGTGCTCGACGGTCTCGTCGGCGCGGATGCGGCCCACGTAGGAGGCGTCCTTGCCGGCGGCCTGGAGCGGGGTCGGGATCTCGGAGAGCTCGACGCCCGGCGCGTCCTTCAGCAGCTCGTACGCGCGCTCCACGCTGATCGGACGCTCGAAGCGGGCGTTCACCTGGAGCGAGTGGCCCGAGAAGACCGGCACGCGGACGCAGGTGCCGGACACCTTGAGCTCCGGGATCTCGAGGATCTTGCGGGACTCGTTGCGGAGCTTCTGCTCCTCGTCGGTCTCGTGGGAGCCGTCGTCGACGAGGTTGCCGGCCAGCGGCAGCACGTTGTAGGCGATGGGGCGCTTGTAGACACCGGGCTCGGGGAAGGCCACGGCCTCACCGTCGTAGGCGAGCTGGTCGGCCTGCTCGGCGACCGCGCACGCCTGGGTGCGCAGCTCCGCGACACCGGCGAGCCCGGACCCGGACACGGCCTGGTAGGTCGTGGCGACCATCGCGACGAGGCCGGCCTCCTGGTGCAGCGGCTTGAGGACCGGCATCGCGGCCATCGTCGTGCAGTTCGGGTTGGCGATGATCCCCTTGGGGCGGTCCTTGACCGCGTGCGGGTTCACCTCGGAGACGACGAGCGGGACCTCGGGGTCACGGCGCCAGGCCGAGGAGTTGTCGATCACGACCGGGCCCTGCGAGGCGACCTTCTCGGCGAGCGCCCTGGAGGTGCCGCCACCCGCCGAGAACAGCACGATGTCCAGGCCGGTGTAGTCCGCCGTGGAGGCGTCCTCGACCGTGATCCCGCTGCCTTCCCACTCGATGGTGGAGCCCGCGGACCGGGCGGAGGCGAACAGCCTGAGCTCGTCGACCGGGAACTTCCGCTCGGCAAGGATCTTGCGCATGACCGTGCCGACCTGCCCGGTGGCTCCGACGATTCCGACCTTCACGAGGACTCCTCCGTACGTTTGTGCACCTTCTCGCGGCATGGGGTGCCGCTCCATGATGCGTATGTCCCCGCCCGCCTTGTCCAATCGATTGTCCGCGGAACGGGACGCATCACACACATACGGAAGGGCGGGCGCCCGTCGGACGCCCGCCCTCCCACCGTATTACATCGTTATGGCGTGACCTTCCCGATCACGACACTGCCGGTGCCCGCGGCCGTGCCGCGGGCGTTCAGCAGCCGCACCTCGCCGAAGAACTGCCGTCCCTCGGGAGCCGCGCTGTTCACCAGGACCTGGGCGGTGACCTGCGCGGTCGCGCCGTTGGCCAGCCGGACCGGCTCCGCGCCGACCGTGACCTGCCCGAGCGAGGGCGCGAAGTAGACGTCGCGGTAGTCGTACGTCGTGGTCCCGGCCGGGACCGAGTAGCCGTCGACCTCGATCGTGTACGTACCGGCCGCCGGCTTCACCAGGCTGACCGCCTCCTCCGAGTCGCCGTCCGCGGACGAGCCGACCGTGACGTTGCCCTTCTTGACCGTGAGGTCGAGGTCGGCGGCCTTGTCGGAGACGTTGCCGATGGCGACGTCGAAGCGCTCGACGCCCTCGCCGATGACGACCGTGGTCGTCTGCGTCTCGTGGTGGGCGATCGTGGGCTTCGTGACCTTCGAGGAGCCGAGCGAGCCGCCGGCCAGCTTGCCGTCGATGGCGGCGAAGCCGTTGGTCACGTTCCACTGCACCGCGGCCGGGGCGCCGATCTTCGCCTCGGCCAGGTTCTGGACTGCCGGGTCGAAGGAGACGCCGAGCACGGAGACGTCCAGCCGGTAGGGGTTGTCGAGCAGCGGCGACGTACGGCGCGACTCGACCTCGACCTCCCACACACCCGGCTGCGGGTTGGCGTACGACCGCAGGTCGGGGCGGCAGGTGTTCGCCGGGTTGGTGTAGTTCGGGTAGCAGTTCACCGTCGACGTCGGGTCCGACGGCACGCCGTACGGGTGGATCGACACGAACCGGGTCTGGCTGCCCGCCGCGAGACCGCCGAGCGCGATCTCCAGGCTCTTCGCGCCCTTCGGGACGGTGACGAAGTACGACGTGTGGCTGTTGCGCTGCACCGAGCCGGACGCGGAGAACGTGTACGAGGGCTGCGCCAGCTCGTGCGAGGCGACCACCGTGGTGAGGACCTGCTTGTCGATGCCCTCGGTACGGCTGTCGTCCACCTCCAGGATCGCGCTGTGCACGCCGGCGGAGCCGGGCCTGGCGGAGACCTTGACGGTGACCGGCTGGTTCAGCGGGAGCGCGACCTCGTCGTCGCCCACGATCCGGAACGTGCCGTCGTTGTTCTCGAAGTGCAGCTCGTGCCACACCGGGCGGTCCGGGCCCGTGGTGCGGGTGAGCGTGATGTCGTACGTCTTCTTCTGGCCGGTCTTCAGTCCGCCCTCGCGGTCGTACAGACCGGTGCCGAAGCCCGGGGTCTTCAGGAACTGGTCGATCGCGGTGTCGACCGGCGCCTTGACGCTGTACTCGTGGGCGGTCGCGCCGTCCTCGATGGCGTCCCAGGCGTCCACGATGTTGATCAGGCCGGCGCCCTCCTCGTGCGCCTGCGTGCCGCGGATGTGGTCCGCCGTGCTGACGAGGGCGGTGCGCAGCTTGGCCGGGGTCAGCTCGATGTCGTTCTGCTTGGCCGCCGAGATCAGCAGCGCCGCGGCGCCCGCGGCCTGCGGGGAGGCCATCGAGGTGCCCTGGAGCATCGAGTAGCCGGGCGGGAGCTGGTAGCCGGCCTCGGCGACCGGGCCGCCGGGCGACCAGGTCTGCGTGGTGTTGATGGCGGCGCCGGGCGCGCTCAGGGTCGGCGTGAAGCCGCCGTCCTCGCGCGGACCGCGGGAGGAGAAGGGCAGCATCGCGTACTTCTTCTCCACGACCGAGCCGTAGTTGGCGGCCCAGGTCTGCCGGGAGATGGTGGCACCGACGCTGATGACCTTGTCGGCCAGCGACGGGTCACCGATGGTGTTGACGCCGGGGCCGCTGTTGCCGGCCGAGACGACCAGCTGCACGCCGTAGGTGTCGATCAGGCGGGTGTAGAGCTCGGCGCGGGCGTTGTTGCCGTCGTTGAGCGCCGGCAGGCCGCCGATGGACATGTTGACGATGTCCACGCCGCGGTTGATGACCAGGTCGGCCATGCCCTCGGTCAGGGCGACGTTGGTGCAGCCGCCGGACCAGGTGCACGCGCGCGAGGAGACGAGCTTGGCGCCGGGGGCGGCGCCGTTCATCTCGCCGCCGAACAGGCCGTTGGCGGCGGTGATGCCGGCGACGTGGGTGCCGTGCGAGCCCTCGATCACACCGATGCTGACGTAGTCGGCCTTGGCGCCCGCGGCGTTGTAGACGACGTCCTTGCGGACCTCGATCACGAACGGGATGCGCTCCACGACGTCGGTCGCCGGGTTGTCCGTGCCGAAGTAGCCGACCTGGAAACCGTTCTTGTACGGCTTCATCACGGTGTCGTTGGTGAAGTCGCCGTCGCTGTTCAGGTCCACCCGCGCCGTGCGGGTGCCCGCGTCGTACAGCACGCCCCAGGTGTCGGTGGTGTCACCGTCGCGGTTCAGGTCTCCGGCCATGTCGCCGCCCCGGGTGGCGGATTCGGCGAAGGTCTGGAAGCTGTACGCCCCGGCCGGGGCGGACCAGGTCCGGCCGCCCGCGGTGAAGGTCGGGCCGCTGACGGCGGTGTTCATCCGCAGCCAGGTGCCGTCGCCGTCGGCCACCGGGTCGGTCGCGGTGACCCAGTCGACGATCTTGCGCTCGCCGGTGGTGGTCTTCTGCAGCGCGGGGTGCCCGAGGTCGACTCCCGAGTCCAGGATGCCGATGGTGACCCCGCGGCCGTCGGCCTCGGGGTTGTCCTCGACGAACTCGACCGCGCCCGTCTCGAAGGACGGGTTGTACGGGTTCTCGGCGGGCGTGTCCTTGCCGGGAGCCGGGTACGTGCCCTCGGTCGCGGTCGTCGCACCCTTGGCCCGGTCGCCGGCCGGCGTCGGGTCGTCCAGCGCGATCTCGTGCTTGAGGTCGATGCCGTGGACGCTGGAGAGCTCGGCCGCCGCCTCCAAGGCTTCCTCGGCCTTCGCGGTGGGCAGCGTCGCGCGCACGTAGCCGAGCCGGTCGAACGTCCGGCCGACGGTGGCGCCGTCGACGGCGTCGAGCTGCCGGGCGACCTGCTCGGTCGCGCCGGGGGCGGTGGCGACCATGACGGTCACGGTCTTGCGGCCGTCGGCCTCGGCCTCGGCGAGCAGTTCGGCGTCGGCCGTGCCGAGCTTGTCCGAGGGGGACGCCGCGGCCTTGAGGCCCCGGGTGGCCGAGGGGTCGTCGGCGGGCGCCGAGGCGATGGCCGGGGCGACGCCGGCGGCGGCCAGCGCGGCCACGAGCGAGGCGGCCGCCGCCACCCGGGCCGCGCGTCTGTGGCCGGGTACGGAGCGCTCTGCTGGAGAGCTCTGGGACTGGGGGGTCATCTGCATCCCTGTTCGTGGAAGAGAGGGTCCGGAATTCGGTACCGGATGACCGCTCAGCCTTTCGTAAATGACAGGGGTTTGTGGAGACTTGATCGAGGTATCAAGGGGCCGTGGCGGGGACCCGCCAGTGCGTCAGATGCGCCACGGCGGTCAAATCGGGCGATGTCGCCCGTCGTTCAGTGGTCGCGGGTGCGCGCGTAGTGGCGCGATGCCTTCGCCCGATTGCCGCACAGGGCCATGGAGCACCAGCGGCGGGTGCCGTTGCGTGACGTGTCGAAGAAGTGCAGGACGCCTCGCCCACCGAGCTGAGCTGGCAGGACTATCCAGGCAACGCGATGTTCCTGACCCTGGGCAATCTGGAGCGCGACCCGCGGGCCGGGCTGCTGCTGCTCGACTGGAGCACCGGCACCACGCTCCAGCTCACCGGCACGGCCCGCACCGAGCACACACCCGACGGCGGCCGCACCGTCCACTTCACGCTGTCCGGCGTCCTGTACGCCGAGGCGGCCTCGCCGCTGCGCTGGTCCGACCCCGAGTTCTCCCCGGCGAACCCGCCCGTCCGTACCGGACCGCCGATAGCCTCACCGGATGAACAGGGAGTTGAGGGTCGCGGCATACGCGGTGTGCATACGGGATGAACAGATCCTGCTCGCCCGCTGGGTGGCCGGCGACGGCACCAGGAAGTGGACGCTGCCCGGCGGGGGCATGGACCACGGTGAGGACCCCCTGGACACCGTCGTCCGTGAGGTCGAGGAGGAGACCGGCTACGCGGCAGAGATGACCGCGCTGCTCGGCATCGACTCGATGCGCCGCCGCTACCCGCGCAAACTCGGCATGTTCGCGGACTTCCAGGGCCTGAGGATCGTCTACGAGGGCCGCGTCACGGGTGGTGAACTGCGGTCCGAGACGAATGGGTCGACCGATCTGGCCGCATGGCACGCCCTGGACAGGGTGCCGGGACTCGACCGGGTCGCCCTGGTCGACATCGGACTCGAACTCTGGCGCTCCCGGCCGGCGCTCGGTCACCTTCGCCCTCAGCGCGGCAGCACCACCACATAGGCCGCGGGCTCCCGGTCGGCCGCGGCCATCAGGGCCGTACGCACCACGACCGCCTGCTGCTCGGGCGCGTCCCGCAGCTTGCGGGGCGTGATGTGCACGACGGTGATGCCCAGGCGTTCGAGGATGTCCCGCTTGTGGGCGTACTCCGACCACAGGGCGTCCTCGTCGTGCCGGGGAGCCCGCGTGTCCAGTTCGACGGCGACGGCCTGGTCGGGCCAGTACGCGTCGATCCCGCCGAGGTGGGGGCCGCCGGGCAGCCGCAGATCCACGTTCCACAGCGGCTCGGGCAGGCTGTTCGCGCGCACCAGCTCGTACAGCCGGCCCTCGGCCAGGGCCCTGCCCTCGGCGAGCAGCGAGTCGACGGCGTCCATGACATGGGGCCGGTTCAGCAGCCGGGCGTCGTTCAACTCCCGGACCACGGCGGCCGGTTCGCAGAACCCGTGGCGGACGGCCTCCGTCAGCAGCAGCCGGACCCGCTGCGGGTCGTCGGTCAGACGGGCGACGGCGTCGGCGAGGGCGCGCGCCGCCGGGGCGACCGGCACACCGGCGACCTCCTCGGCGCACGGCAGCACGTGCGAACGCACCAGCCGGACGCACCCGGTGGACCGCAGCCGCCGTGTACGGGGCACGATCACGTCGATCACGTCGAGCGCGGTCAGCGGGGGAGCGCCGGAGAACCCGTGCAGCGCGAGGGCGGCGAGTCCGGTGACCATCGCCTCGCCGTACGGCGTCGCCGCGTTCTGCCGCTGGGCGGGGACCACGGGCCGCCCGGCGTACAGGAGCGCCGCACGCAGCAGCTCCTCGCCGGTCGCGGGCCCGGACCGCAGGAGATAGACCCCGGGCAGCAGCACCTGCCAGGGCCCGCCGGCCCGGCACTGCTGCGCGGCCCGCGCGGGCGTCACCCCCCGTGCGCGCAACTCGGCGCCCGAGACGACGAGTTGGGGGAGGTGGTGGGGGTGGAGGGGGAGGGGAGTGTCGCACTGTTCCATGCGGAGGGGATGCCCGGGGGTGAGCGGGGGGATAACCGCTGTTACACGGTCGTCGGCATTTCGGGACAAGGCCGCACTAAAGTACGCGCGTTCGAGTGCCGATGATCGCTTTCCCCGGGCGCGCTGCCCCCCGGGCGGTCCCCCGCCGCCTCAATCGCCGGCGGGGCTCCGGTCCCGGCGCTCGCGGCACGGGGGCCGCCCGGCCGTGGGGTGCTCGGGGCTCACCGCCCGCGGGCGGTACGGGTCCGGGCGGAGACCGAAGCCTGCGTCGCCCGGCCGGGCGCAGTTCCGGTGGCCCAGGGCCCCGCCGGGGCACCGCGGCATCAGCGCTGCCCCCGGGAGGCCCCCGCCGCCTCACGCCGGCGGGGCTCCGAAGGAGCCCGTCTGGGGGCACCGCCCACGGCCGCCAGGCCGTAGGGGGAGGGCGGGGTGGGGAAAAGAACCCCCGGCCTCACGACCCGTCCCGCTCCTGCGCCCGCAAGCCCCTCGCCAGGTCGTCGCGGGACTCCAGGACCAGGCGGCGCAGCGCCGGTGCCGCCGGCTCGTGCGAGGCGAGCCAGTCGTCCGTCGCCGACAGCGTCAGGGGCGCGTCCTGGAGCGACGGGTACAGGCCCCGCACCACGTCCATCCCGATCTGGATCGACCGCTCCGACCACAGGCGCTCGATCGCCTCGAAGTACTTCGGCGCGTACGGCGCCAGCAGCTCCCGCTGCGACGGCTGGACGAAGCCCGCGATCGTCGCCTCCACCAGCGCGTTGGACAGCGCGTCCGACTCGACCACCGCCGCCCACGCCTGGGCCTTCACCGCCGCGGACGGCCGCGCCGCCAGGCACCGCACCTGGTGCCGCTTGCCCGACGCCGTGTCGTCGCGTGCCAGCTCCGCCGCGATCGCGGACTCGTCCGCCCTGCCGTGCGCGGCCAGCGGCTCCAGGAACGCCCAGCGCAGCTCCTGGTCCACGTCCAGGCCCTCGATCTTCTCCGTGCCGTCCAGCAGACCGGACAGCAGCCGGAAGTCCGTGTCCCGTGTCGCCACCGAGGCGAAGAACCGCGCCCACGTCAGCTGGTGCTCCGTGCCCGGCTCCGCGCGCCGCAGCTCCCCGAGCGCTCCCTCGGCGAGCAGCCGGCCGCCCTCCTCGCGCCATGCGGGCGCCGCGTAGTGCACCAGCGCGGTACGCGTCCACGCGTGCAGCATCTGCAGCACACCGATGTCCGACTCGCGCCCCGCGAACCGCAGCACCAGGTCCACGAAGTCCCGCGCCGGCATCAGCGCGTCACGCGTCATGTTCCACAGCGCCGACCAGGCGAGCGCCCGCGCCAGGGGGTCGTCGATGTCGCCCAGGTGGGCCCGCAGCGTCGTCAGCGAGTCCTCGTCGAATCGGACCTTGCAGTAGGTCAGGTCCTCGTCGTTGACCAGCACGAGCTGTGCCCGCTCCGCACCGGCGAGCTCGGACACCACGGTGCGCGCCCCGACGACGTCCACGTCGGCGCTCGCGTACCGGACGAGCTTGGTGCCCTCGACCCGGTACAGGCCGACCATCACCCGGTGCGGACGGAGTCTGTCGCCGTCCTGGACCACGGTCAGCTCGGCGAGCCTGCCGTCCTCGCCGTACACGGCCTCGGGCGTGAGCGAGTTGACCCCGGACGTCTCCAGCCAGGAGCGCGACCACTGCTTGAGGTCCCGCCCGGAGGTCTCCTCCAGCACGGACAGGAGGTCGCCGAGGCGGGTGTTCCCGTAGGCGTGGCGCTTGAAGTAGCGCCGCGCGCCCTCCAGGAACGCGTCCCGCCCCACGTACGCCACCAGCTGCTTGAGCACCGACGCGCCCTTGGCGTACGTGATGCCGTCGAAGTTGAGCTTGGCGTCCTCCAGGTCACGGATGTCGGCCGTGATCGGGTGCGTGGTCGGCAGCTGGTCGTCGCGGTACGCCCCGGCCTTGCGGTTGTTGGCGAAGGTGACCCAGCCGCTGGTGAACCGGGTGGCCTCCACCATCGAGAACGAGCCCATGAAGTCCGCGAACGACTCCTTGAGCCACAGGTCGTCCCACCACTGCATGGTGACCAGGTCGCCGAACCACATGTGCGCCATCTCGTGCAGAACGATGGTCGCCCGGCGCTCGTACGCCGCCTGCGTCACCTTGCCGCGGAAGACGAACTCCTCACGGAAGGTCACACAGCCCGGGTTCTCCATCGCGCCGATGTTGTACTCGGGCACGAACGCCTGGTCGTACTTCCCGAACGGGTACGGGTGGTCGAAGTGGTCGTGGAAGAAGTCCAGGCCCTGCTTGGTGATCAGGAAGATGTCGTCGGCGTCGAAGTACCTGGCGAGGCCCTTGCGGCACATCGCGCCCAGCGGGATCCGCAGCACCGTCCCGTCCGGAAGCTCTCGCTCGTACAGGTCCGTCTCGTAGTGGTACGGGCCGGCGACGACCGCCGTGATGTACGTGGAGATCGGCCGCGTCTCGGCGAAGCGCCACACCCCGTCCTCCGCGCGGGCGCCCTCCCGGTTGCTCCACACGGTCCAGCCCTCGGGCGCGGTCACCTCGAAACGGAACGGTGCCTTGAGGTCGGGCTGCTCGAAGTTCGCGAAGACGCGGCGCGCGTCGGCCGGCTCGTACTGCGTGTAGAGGTAGACCTCGCCGTCCTCCGGGTCGACGAAGCGGTGCAGCCCCTCGCCGGTGCGGCTGTAGGCGCACTGCGCGTCCACGACGAGGACGTTCTCGGCGGCCACGGCGTCGAGCGCGATCCGCGACCCGTCGAAGGCGGCGGCGGGGTCGAGCTCCCGGCCGTTGAGTGTGATGCTGCTCACGGACGGCGCGATCAGGTCAACGAAGGTCGGCGCCCCCGGCTCCGCGGCGCGGAAGCGGATCGTGGTCACCGAACGGAAAGTGCGCGGCCCAGACCCCTCCTCGGCGTCCCCGACCGCAGAGCGTACGTCGAGGGCGACTTCGTACCCGTCGACGGTCAGCAGCCCGGCCCGGGTGCGGGCCTCGTCGCGGGACAGATTCTCACCGGGCACGGGCACTCCTTCGTGTCTCGTTCGAACAGGAGCGATCCTCCCATGTGCCCCTGGCAGCCGGTACGGGGGAATCCCTCGCGGGCGGGTCGTGTTGCCCAGGCGAGGCAGGCAGGGTGCCGCCCTTCACGAGGAGTGACATGTCCGACAACGGCAAGACGCCAGTCGACTTCTGGTTCGATCCCCTGTGCCCCTGGGCCTGGATGACCTCCCGCTGGATGCTGGAGGTCGAGAAGGTCCGCGAAGTCGAGGTCCGCTGGCACGTGATGAGTCTCGCCGTGCTGAACGAGAACAAGCTGGACGAGCTCCCGGAGGAGTACCGGGAGATGCTCGCCACCCGGGCGTGGGGCCCGGTGCGGGTCGTCGTCGCCGCCGCGCAGGAGCACGGCGAGGAGGTGCTCGGCAAGCTGTACACCGCGCTCGGCACCCGCTTCCACAACGAGGGCCGCGGGCCCGTCCGCGAGGCGGTCGTCGATGCCCTGGAGGAGGTCGGCCTGCCGGTCTCTCTCGCCGACTACGCCGACAAGGACACCTACGACGCCGAGCTGCGCGCCTCCCACAAGGAGGGCATCGACAAGGTGGGCCAGGACGTCGGCACGCCGGTCATCGCGGTACCCGGCTCCGACGGCGAGCAGATCGCCTTCTTCGGCCCGGTCGTCACCCCCGCCCCCAAGGGTGAGGAGGCCGCCCGTCTGTGGGACGGCACGCTGATGGTCGCGTCGATACCGGGCTTCTACGAGATCAAGCGCACCCGCACGGCGGGGCCCAGCTTTGAGTGAATCCCCGCATGGGCGGGGAGCAGGACATCCATCGCACCCGCACTCAGGGTCCGATCGGGCCATCTCCGCGCCGGCGAGGAGCATGCCCTGAACGACGAAGACGGCCCCCCACGAGTCACGTCCTCGCGGGGGGCCGTCCTTTTTTCCGCCTGCCCGGTGAAGGGTGAGAAGACGATCACGAGCAGGACGTCTCGTCGCCGGGGTCAGGGCGCGATCAGCGGGGTGCGCTCCTTGGCCTGCTCGTAGCGCTTCGCCACGTCCTGCCAGTTCACCACCTGCCACATGGCGTCGATGAAGTCGACCTTCTGGTTCTTGTACTGCAGGTAGAAGGCGTGCTCCCAGGCGTCGAAGACGAGGATCGGCACGGTTCCCTGGCCGACGTTGCCCTGGTGGTCGTAGACCTGCTCGACGATCAGCCGGCCGCTGACCGGCTCGTACGCCAGCACGCCCCAGCCGGACCCCTGGGTGGTCGCGGACGCCTTCGTCATCTGGGACTTGAACTTCGCGAAGGAGCCGAAGGACTCGGCGATCGCGTCGGCGAGTTCGCCGACGCCGTCCTTCTCCAGCGGCTCGCCGCCGCCGTCGCCGGTCATGTTGTGCCAGTAGATGCTGTGCAGGATGTGGCCGGAGAGGTGGAACGCGAGGTTCTTCTCCAGACCGTTGATCGCGCCCCAGGCCTCCTTGTCGCGCGCCTCCGCCAGCTGCTCCAGGGTGTCGTTCGCGCCCTTCACGTAGGCCGCGTGGTGCTTGTCGTGGTGCAGCTCGATGATCTGCGGGTTGATGACCGGTTCGAGCGCCGCGTAGTCGTACGGAAGTTCAGGAAGCGTGTAAGTGGCCATGGTCCGGTCCCTCCGACTGCCAACTGCTTATTGCACATCTTATGCAACTGCACGCTAGCAGCAGGAGGGCCGGAGCGTGATCGGCCCCTGGTCCTAGGACCCCGCGACGAACTCCTCGCGCGCGAGCACCGCGAGGTCGGGGAAGTCGGTGACGACGGCGTCGACGCCGAGCCCGTAGTGCAGGGCGTACTCGGCGAACGCGTCACCGAAGCCGTTCGGGTCCGTCCCGCGGCGCAGTTCGGCGGGCAGGAACTGGTTCTCCGCGCGGAAGGTGTACGCGCCGACCCGCAGCCCGGCCGCGTGCGCGTCCTTCAGCAGCGTCGACGGCGCGACGACGGACGCCTTGTCCGGGCCGATCCAGTCCGCGTACGAGGCGATCTCGCGCAGCCCCTCGGGCGTCATCATCTGCGCGTACGTCGTGTCGTGCCCGTACGGGCCGCCCCTGGTGCCGAGCGCCTGCCACAGCGGGACGCGCAGCCCCGCCTCCGCCACGCGCAGCAGGCTGGACGGCTCGAAGGACTGGATGACGCACTCGCGCCCGTCCAGCCGGTTGCGGCGCACCAGCCGCACCAGCTCCTCCTCCAGCGGGAGCCCGACGGAGCGGAAGTAGCTCGGGTGCTTGGTCTCCGGGAACACGGCGATCGTGCGGCCGTGCTCCTTGGACAGGGCGCGGGCGAGGTCCACGACCTCCTGGAACGTCATGACGCTGTCGCGGCCGTCGAAGACGGTGTTGCGGTTGCGCACCAGTGGCAGCCGCTCGACCGCCCGGAGCGTCTTGAGCTCGGCGAGCGTGAAGTCCTCGGTGAACCAGCCGGTCACCGCCCGCCCGTCGACGGTCTTCGTGGTGCGGCGGGACGCGAACTCGGGCCTCCGTGCGACGTCCGTCGTCCCGGAGATCTCGTTCTCGTGCCGCACGACGAGCACATGGTCCCTGGTCGGTACGAGGTCGGGCTCGATCCAGTCGGCCCCGGCCTGGACGGCCGCGGTGTACGAGGAGGCGGTGTGCTCGGGCCGCCAGCCGGCGGAGCCGCGGTGGCCGATGACGAGCGGGCCCCTCGGCCGCGTCGCCGGTTCCGCGGCGGCGGGCGCGGCGGGCAGTGCGGTGACGGCGGCGGCCGCCCCGGCGGCGAACAGCAGCGAACGGCGTCCTGGAGTAGCGGACATACGGGTCTCCCTGAAGAGGACTGCTCGGGCACGTGGGGGGCGCTGTGCACACGCTGGTCACAGGAGGTTGCGCCGGGGAGGCGGCCTGATGGCTGCCTGATGGCCGCTCAGGTCCGGCGCGCGCGGGCCCGGGCGGCCGTCAGCCGGTCCAGGTGCTCCTCGTACGCGGTGGCGTAGTACGCGGCCCGTCCCGGGTCCGGCGCGACCACGGCCGTCGGGGCCGTCCAGGACGCCGCGTCCAGCTCCACGCCGTGCCGCGCGGCGGACGCCAGGACCGCGCCCCTGGCGCCCACCTCGCCCTCCACGATGCGCAGTTCGCGCCCGAGGACGTCCGCGAACAGGCGCATCCAGGCGGGGGAGCGGGTACCGCCGCCGCAGAGGGCGAGGGTGCCGGTCAGCCCGGCGGCGTCCAGGCAGTGGCGCGCGGCGAAGGCGATGCCCTCGCAGGTGGCGCGGATCAGGTCGCCCTTCGTCGACTCCAGGCTCACGCCGGACAGTTCGGCGCGCAGCCGGGGCTCGACGAAGGGCGCGCGTTCCCCGGACGGCGCGAAGTAGGGCAGCACCCGCACCCCGTGCGCGCCGGGCGGGGTCGCGGCCAGCAGGGCGTCGACCTCGCTGTGGCGGACGCCGGTCGTGGCGAGCACCCAGTCGAGCGCGGCCGTGCCCACCATCGCCGGCATGGCGCGCAGGAAGTCGCCGGGCCGGTCGGTCGAGATGTACAGGCCGGCCGGCTCACCGGCGAGATCGACGTCGCGGGTGGCGACCAGCGACGCCAGGCAGGTGCCGACGATCAGCAGACCGTCGCCGGGCGCGGTGACGCCCGCGCCGAGGGCGCAGGCCGCCAGATCGAACGGGCCGTTGGCGATGGGCGCTCCGGAGGGCAGCGTGCCGATGGCGAGGGGGTCGGCGACCGGGGGGAGCAGGCCGGTGCGGTGGGACAGCCCGAGCGTGTCGAGCACGTCCGCCGCGTACCTGCGGGTGTGCGGGTCGAGGAAGGGCATCGACGCGTCGGACACGTCGGTCGCCCGCACCCCGGTCAGCCGCTGGAAGACCATGTCCTTGCAGTAGAGGGCGGCGGACGCCGCGTCCAGGGACTGCGGCTCGTGCTGCTCCAGCCAGGCCAGTACGGGGCCGGGGCAGCCGGGGAACATGGCGCTGCCGGTGCGCCGGAACACCGACTCGAAGACGCCCGACGCGAGCCATTCGCCGACCAGTTCGTGCGCGCGGCCGTCCATCCAGGAGATGGCGGGCCGCACGGGCCGGCCGCTCTCGTCGACCAGCCACACCCCGTCGCCCTGCCCGGTGAGGCCGACCAGGGCGACCGGCTCGCCCCCGGCGGACAGCGCCCCGAGGACGCCGACGACCGCGTCGTACACCTCGTCCATGTCCTGTTCGACCCGGCCGCCGCGGATGTCCAGGGCCACGGGGCGGGACTCGACGGCCAGCGCCGTCCCGCTCGCGTCGAAGGCGGCGGCCTTCACCACGGACGTGCCCACATCGATGCCGACGAACATCGCCATTGCCGCAGCCTCCTCGGCTCGGGTGTCAGGTCAGTGCGTGCGCGAGCGGTTCACCGCGGACGTAGCGCGCCACCTCCGCCGCCGCGATCGCCGCCGCCTTGTGCGCCACGGCCCGGCTCGCTCCTCCCAGATGCGGAGTGAGCACCAGATGCGGGGTGTTCAGCAGACGCGAGCCGGGCGCGGGCGGCTCCTGCTCGTAGGTGTCCAGCGCGGCCGCGGCCAGGTGGCCGCTGTCCAGCGCGTCGCACAGCGCCTCGGTGTCGAGGAGGCCGCCGCGTGCCGCGTTCACCAGGACCGAACCCTCCGGCATCAGCGCCAGCTCCCGGGCGCCGATCATCCGCCGGGTCTCGGGGGTGAGCCGGGCGTGCAGGGTCACGACGCGGGAGCGGGTGAGCAGCGCCTCCAGCGAGGACGCGCGCATGCCGTGCACGTCGCCGCGCACATACGGGTCGTACACCTCCACCTCGGCGCCGAACGCGCTGAGCACCCGGGCGACCCGGCTGCCGACCGCGCCGTATCCGACGAGACCGACGGGGGTGTCCTCCAGCTCGGGCCCGCACCGCTCGTACGTGTAGTAGGAGGCGTCCCAGCGGCCCTGGCGGGCGAGGGAGTCGTGCGCCTCGGGGATGCGGCGCAGCGCGGAGAGCATCAGCCCGATGGTGAACTCGGCCGTGGCCGCCGCGTTGCGGCCCGGCGCGAAGCAGACGCGCACCCCGCGGGCGCGGGCCGCCTCGGCGTTCACGTTCACCGGCCCGCCGCGGCAGACGGCGATCAGGCGCAGCGAGGGCGCCGCGGCGAGCACCCGCTCGGTGAAGGGCGCCATCTGCGTCACGCAGACCTCGACGCCGTCGAGCACCTCGATCAGGGCGTCCTCGGCGTCGCTCGCCTCGTCGACCTCGCTCACCTTGCCGAAGGGTTCCAGCGGCCAGGGCAGGGCCAGTTCGGTCAGGTCGAAGGGGTGGCCGGCGAGGTCGTGGCGCAGCGCCGCCTCGATGAGGGCGTTGCGGACGAACAGGTCACCGGCGGCAAGGATCTTCATCGCAGGGCGTCTCCCGTATCGGCGTCGAAGACATGCGTGAGCTCGGCGTCGGCGGCGACATGGACGGCCGCGCCGCGTTCCGGGCGCACATCGGGTGCGGTCTGCACGACCAGTGGACGGTCCACGCCCTCCAGGGCGAGGGTGGCGATCCCCGCCTCCAGGAGCGGTTCGTGGGCGCTGACGGTGGCCCGTACGCCGACGTCCGTCAGCCGCAGGTCCTCGGGGCGCACGCCGAGGACCACCCGGCGGCCCGCGGGGAGGGGCCTCGGCAGGGGCACGCGCACGGTGGGCGACAGCCGCAGCAGGCCGCCGGTCTCGACGGTGCCCGGGAGCAGGTTCATCGCGGGCTCCCCGACGAAGTCGGCGACGAAGAGGTTCGCGGGCGCGTCGTAGATCTCGTGCGGGGTGCCGAGCTGCTGGATCACCCCGTCCTTCATCACCGCGATCCGGTCGGCCAACGACAGCGCCTCCTCCTGGTCGTGTGTGACCAGGATCGTCGTGTGCCCGAGATCCCGCTGGATCCGTTTGAGCTCACGGCGCGTCGTGTCGCGCTGGCCCGCGTCCAGGTGGGACAGGGGTTCGTCCAGCAGCAGGACGTCGGGCTCGCGGATGAGGGCCCGGGCGAGCGCGACCCGCTGCTTCTGGCCGCTGGAGAGGGCGGCGGGACGGGCGTCGAGCAGGCCGGAGATCCCGATCCGCTCGGCCATCGCGCCGACCCGCCGCGCGATCTCGGCCCGGCCGGCGCCGCGCCGGGCGGCCAGTCCGAAGGCGAGGTTCCCGGCGACCGTGAGCGGCGGGTAGAGCGCGTAGTTCTCGAAGGCGACGCCGATGTTGCGGCGCTGGGCGGGCAGTCCCACCACGGAGGTGCCGTCGACGAGGATGTCGCCGCCCGTCACCTGTTCGAGGCCGGCGATCATCCGCAGGGTCGTGGACTTCCCGCAGCCGGACGGGCCGAGCAGCCCGAGCAGTTCGCCGGACTCCAGCCGCAGATCGATCCCGCGCACCGCCTCCACGGCGGGCCGCCCGCGGGCGGTGTACGTCTTGCGCAGTTCGTGCAGGGCCAGTTCGGTCACCCGCCCACCTCCCGCTCAGTCATCGCCCACCTCACAGATCTGGTAGGGGACCTTGTGCTCGTCCAGTTCGCGCAGCGCCTCGGCCGGGGCGCCGTCGTCGACGAGCACCAGGTCGAAGCGGGAGAGCGGGGCCAGGCGGTGCAGTGCCACCCGGCCCAGCTTGGAGTGGTCGAGCAGCAGGACGTTGCGCGCCGCCGAGTCGAGCATCGCCCGCTTCACGGACACGATGTGCTGCTCCTGGTGGTAGGCGAAGCCCCCGGAGACGGCGGACGTCGAGGTGAAGCAGATGTCGACCTGCAGCGACTGGACGGCCTCCACGCACGAGACCCCGAGGAACGAGGAGTGCAGCGGGTCGTAGTCGCCGCCGAGCGCCATCAGGTGGATGCCGCGCTCCGCCGACAGCAGGGTCAGGGCCTCCAGGAAGTTGGTGACGACCGTCAGCGGGGTGATCGGGGAGAGCCGGCGGGCGATCTCCAGTGTGGAGGTGGAGTCGTCGAGCATGACGGCCATGCCCGGCTCGACGAGGGTCAGCGCGCGGGCCGCCACGGCCGCCTTCTCCCGGCGCATGGTCTTGAGCCGGTAGGCGACGTTCGACTCGAACACCCCGGAGGGCTGGGCGGTCACACCGCCGCGGAACTTGCGCACGATGCCCTGTCTCTCCAGCTCGTCGAGATCGCGGTGGATGGTCATCAGACTGACGTCGAACCGCTCGGCGAGCTCGGCCGCCGTCCCTTCGCCCCGGGCGAGGACGTACTCGGCTATCGCCGCCTGACGGAGTGCGGGGCCGCGCTGCGCCGGTGTGCTCATGAGGTGTGTCCTTCGATCCTTCGTCCTGGTCCCTGCGGCCCGTCGGCCTCGAACAGCAGCAGGGTCTCAGGCCGGGCGGTCAGCCGGACAGGATCGTCGGGACGCAGTCGTGCGGCCTCGGCGCGCGGCACGACGAGCGAGACGTGCCGGCTGCCGACGCGGACGGTCACCTCGACGGAGCGCCCCAGGGGCTCGGTGACGTAGACGCTTCCGGTCAGCACGCAGCCCGCCCCGCCGCCGAGGGCGAGGTCCCGCGGCCGTACGCCCAGCTGGAGGGGCGTGCCGGGCGCGGCGGCCACCCGGGGAGCGCCCTCGCAGTCGCCCTCCAGCAGGCGGAACGTCCCGTCCTCGCCCGCGGTCCCCGGCAGCAGGTTGATCCGCGGCCGCCCGAACGAGAGGGCCGTGAAGGTGTCGTACGGCCGGTGCCAGATCTCCTCGCGGGTGCCCGTCTGCACGATCCGCCCGTCCCGGATCACCCCGATCCGGTCGCCCAGCGCGAGCGCCTCCACCGAGTCGTGCGTGACGTACAGGGTGGTCGTGCGGCGGACAGCGCCGATGGCCTTGAGCTCGGCGCGCATCGCCTGGCGCAGCTTGGCGTCCAGGTGGGACAGCGGCTCGTCGAGCAGGAACGCCCGCGCCGGCCGCACCAGCACCCGCCCGAGCGCCACGCGCTGGCGCTGCCCGTTGGACAGCTCGCCCACGGGCCGGTCCAGCAGGGCGCCGATGCCGAGCAGGCCGGCGATCTCCCCGATCCGCTCGCGCGCCTGATCCGCGGGGAGACGGTGGCGCGGCGAGCGGAGCGGGGAGGCGAGATTGTCATATGCCGAGCGGTGTGGATAGAGGGCGTACGACTCGAAACACATGGCGACGCCCCGGTCGTAGGGCTCCACGCCCGTCATGTCCACGCCGCCGAGTTCGACCGTGCCCGCGGTGGGCTCCTCCAGGCCCGCGATGGTCTTGAGGGTGGTCGTCTTGCCCGCTCCCGACGGCCCGAGCAGACAGAAGAACTCGCCCTCGGCCACCTCCAGTTCGATCCCGTCGAGCGCGGTGGTGCGCCCGTACGTCTTGGTGACGCCCCTCAGCGCGATCGCGGCCGTCATGACTTCACCGCGCCGAAGGACAGTCCGCGCACCAGATACCGCTGGATCGTGAGGGCCAGCAGGAGCGGAGGGACGACGGAGACGAGGGCGGCGGCCGCCGTCAGGTTGTACTTGGGCCGGTCGCCGCCGAGGAACGACAGCGCGCCCACCGTCACGGTCTGCGCGTTCGAGGAGGTGAGGATGAGCGGGAAGACGAAGTTGTTCCAGGCGAAGATGAACGCGAGCAGCGACACGGCCGCGACGCCCGGCTTCACCAGCGGCAGCGCGACTTTGAAGAACGCCTGCTTGCGCGTGTAGCCGTCGAGCAGCGCCGCCTGCTCCAGCTCCGGCGACAGGTCGGAGAAGTACGAGCGCATGATCCACACGATCAGCGGCAGGGTGACGAGCTGGAGCACCCACACCATGCCGAGGTACGTGTCGAAGAGCCCGAGCTGCTGGTAGAGCACGAACAGCGGGATGATCACGGTCAGTTCGGGCGCGAACCGGAACGACAGCAGCGTGAACATCAGGTTCTCGGAGCCCTTGAAGTGCCGGCGTGCGGCGGCGTACGCGGCGGGCAGCCCGATCGCCAGCGACAGCAGCACCGCGCCCAGCGACACGACCAGGCTGTTGAGGAAGAACCGCACGAACGGCACGCCCTGGTCGTCGCCCGCGCCCAGCACGGTGCGGTACGAGTCGAGCGTCGGCGTGAAGGAGAAGTACGTGCTGAACAGCTGCTCGGCCGGCTTCAGCGACAGGATCAGCATCCAGGCGACCGGGAACAGCGCGAAGACGAAGTAGAGGACGAGCGCGCCGTCCGCGGCGACGGCGATCACGCGGCGTTTCACGGTCCCGGGTTTTGCGGTCATCGGGGCACCTCCGCGGCGCGGTCGTTGACACGGCCGAGGTAGCGCACGAGCACCATGGCGGCCAGGTAGACCACGGCCCACAGCACGATCGTGTAGCTGATGCCGAACGAGTAGCGCTGGAAGCGGATGGCCTCCAGGTAGGCGCGGATCTGCAGCACCACGGTCGAGTCGCCGGGGCCGCCCTCGGTGAGCGCGTAGATGATGTCGAAGACCTTCAGCGAGTCCATGAACCGGAAGATCACCGCGACCAGGACGTACGGCCACAGCATCGGCAGGGTCAGTCTGCGGAAGGTGAACCACCAGTTCGCCCCGTCCACGGCGGCCGCCTCGAACGGCGACCTCGGCAGCGAGCGCAGTCCCGCCAGGGCCAGGATGGCCACGAACGGGGTGTACACCCAGGCGTCCACGGCGATGGAGGTGAGCAGGGCGCCGGTGGGCGTGTCCGTCCACTGCACCCCGCCGAGCCCGAACGGCTTCAGCAGATGGTTGACGACGCCCACGGACGGCTGGAGCATCAGCTTCCACATGATCGCCGCGATCACCGGCGCGATCATCAGCGGCAGGATCAGGATCTTCTCCAGCACCCGGCCCACCAGGGTGGAGCGGTGCAGCAGCAGGGCGACGCCGACCCCTAGGGCCGTCTCGACGGCCGCGGCGCCCACCGCGTACAGCAGGGTGACCCGCGCGGAGTCCCAGAAAGCGGGCTGGGAGAAGATCCGCCGGTAGTTCTCCAGGCCCACCACATCCGGCACGGGCTTGCTCGCGGCGAAGTCGAACACCGTGTAGTAGAGGCCCAGTCCGAAGGGGTAGAGGATGCCTCCGGTCAGCAGGAGGGCGGGCACGATCAGCAGATAGGGACGCAGCGAGCGGCGCCATGCCGGTACGCCGGGCGCCGCCCGCTCCACCTCCTCGCGCGAGGCCGCCCCGCGGCCGGTCTCCGTCTGCGAGGACAAGCTCAGCCCACCTTGGACGCCAGGTCGCCCGCGAGGCCGTTGAGGACGGACGAGGCGTTCTTGCCGCCGTAGATCTCCTGGAGGGCCGCGGCCCAGCTCGTCGTGGCGTCGAAGAACTGCTCCTGCGGGGTGAACTGGATCTTCGTCTGGCCGACGACCGCCTCGAAGGTGTCGATGAAGCCGGGGATCGCCTTCATCTTGTCCTTGTAGGCGGCGTCCTGGCTGACCGACTGCCGCACCGGGTCGATGTGGTGGTGCCGCACCGCGCTCCTGAGCAGGTGCTCCTTGCCGGTGGCCCACTGGAGGAACAGCCAGGCGGGGAGCTTGTTCTTCGACTTGGCGTTCATCCCGAGCGACCAGATCCACATGTTGGTGGCCAGCGAGCCGCCGGGGCCCTTGGGGCCGGGGTGGAAGGCGATCTTCCCGGAGGCGGGCGACGCGCCCTCGACCGCCTGGAAGTACGCGGCCGTGTCGGCGTCGAAGAGCATCCCCGCCTTCTTCGCCCCGAGATCGCTGGAGCACTGGTACCAGGTGTAAGAGGTCCAGGACGGCGGGCCGCCCTTCTTCACCATGTCGGCCCAGTCGCGAGTGAAGGCGATCGCCTCGGGGGAGTTCATCGCGGGCTTCACCGTGTCGCCCTCGACCGTGAAGTCCTTGAGCCCGTTGCGGGCGTACATCGTCATGAAGCCGGGGTGGATGGTGGCCCAGCTGCGCGAGCCGCGCACCGCGACCCCGTACATGCCGTCGAAGCCGGCGCCCGGCGCCTTGCGCTTGATGGTCCCGGCCAGTTCGCGCAGTTCGTCGAAGGACTCGGCGGGCTTCAGGCCGAGCCTGCCGAACACCTCGGTGTTGTAGGCGACGACGTTGGTCTCCCAGCCCCACGGCAGGGCGTACTGCCCGCCCTGGCCGAGCGGGGCACCGGCCTTCAGCGACCACTGGCCGGCCTGGAGCAGGTTGGGGAAGAAGTCGGCCTGGTCCCATTCGGCGCCGGTGGCGGCCGCGTTGCGCATCCAGGGGCCGAGGTCCTCCAGCCAGCCCGGCGGGCCGTACTGCCACACCATGTAGGCGCCGAGCATGAACACGTCGTAGGAGGCGCGGCCGCTGGACAGGTCGACGGTGAGCTTGTCGAAGTAGTTGTCCTCGGGGAAGACGTCGTACTCGACCTTGATGCCTGTCTTCGCGGTGAACGACTTCAGGTCCGCGATCAGTGCGTCCGTGTACGGGTGCTTGTTCAGCAGCGCCTTGACGGTCCTGCCGTCCGCCCGCTTCCAGTCGAAGGACCCGGTCACGTCGTCGGCCGCCGAGCCCCCGTCCTCCTTCGCGCCGTCGCCGAAGCCCGAGCCGCAGGCGGTGAGCAGCGGGGCCGCGGACGCCGCCGCCGTCAGGGCGAGGAACCGCCGCCGGTCGTGTCCGCGCATGTCCATCCCGACCTCCGCTGTGTCCTTGGGGGCACGCCCCCGGCCCCTGGGGGCCCCGGTTCTCACACGTTCAGCCGACTGGTTAACAGAGCTTGGAACAGGGCCAGTTGGGCGTCAATCCCTCGCGCAACGGAAATTCTCGGTGCACAGTGAGAAGTTCACAGAAGGAGCCGGTATGTGGATGGGAATCGACCTCGGCACACAGGGCGCCCGCGCGGTGCTCGCCACCGACGACGGGGACGTCATCGGCAGCGGCTCGGCCCCGCTGACCGGCAGACGCGACGGAGTGCGCCACGAGCAGTCGCCCGAGGACTGGTGGACCGCCGTGTGCGCCGCCGTCCGCCAGGCGCTGCGCGGCCGGCCGGGCCCCCGCGCGCTGGCCGTCTGCTCCACCTCCGGGACCGTGCTGCTCGCCGACGCGTCGGGTACCCCGCTGACCCCGGCGCTGATGTACGACGACGGCCGCGCGCCGGGGCGCGGCCCCGGCCGGGCGCTGTGGCTGCTGGAGACGTACGGCGCCCGGGGCGGCGCACGCGTGATGCACCAGGCCGACCTGATCGTCTCCCGGCTGGCGGGGCACCCGCTGCCCACGGACTCCAGCCACGCGCTCAAGACCGGCTACGACCCCGAGCGCGGCACCTTCGGCGAACAAGGGCTGCCGGACGGCGTGTTGCCGGACGTGGTGCTGCCTGGCAGCGGACTCGGCCAGGTGTGCCGGACGGCGCAGGAGGAGACCGGCATCCCCGAAGGCACCCTGATCGTGGCCGGCATGACCGACGGCTGTGCCGCGCAGATCGCGTCCGGCTCGCTGACCACCGGCTCCTGGAACTCGGTCCTCGGCACCACTCTCGTCCTCAAGGGTGTCGCCGTGGAACCGCTCCACGACCCCGCCGGAGTGGTCTACAACCACCTCTCGGCGGACGGCAGCTGGCTGCCCGGGGGCGCCTCCGGAGTCGGCGGCGGGGCCCTGCGCGCCGCGTTCCCGGACGCGGACCCCTCCGTCCTCGACCGCCGGGCCGTGGCCTTCGACCCGGCCGGGGCGATCGCCTACCCCCTCGCGTCCCGCGGCGAACGCTTCCCCTTCCTCGCCCCCGACGCCACGGGCCTCCTCCTCGGCACCCCGGCCTCCGACGCCGAGCACTGGGCCGCCCTCCTGCAGGGCGTGGGCCTCGCCGAACGGCTGTGCCTGGACTACCTCGACCAGCTCGGCGCCCCCCTGCACGGACCGCTCACCTTCACCGGCGGCGCGGTCCGCAGCGACCACTGGAACCAGCTGCGCGCCGACATCCTCGGCCGCGAGGTCCGCATCCCGCGCGCCGCGGAACCGGCCCTCGGCATGGCCGTCCTCGCGGCGTACGGGGCGGGCGGCGCGGCCAGCCTCAGCGGGGCCGCCGCGCGCATGGTGCGCCTGCGCGGGACGGTGCGGCCGCGCCGCAGCGAACGCTTCACCGGGCCGTACCTGACGATGGTGGGTGAACTGGAGCGGCGCGGCTGGCTCCCGGAGCCGGTCGCCGCGCACGCACGCGCCCGTACGGAGGAGACCCGATGACCGCCACCCTGCTGCTCGCCCGCCACGGGGAGACCGTCTGGCACGCGGAGAACCGCTACGCGGGTGTCAGCGACGTCGCCCTCACCGACGAAGGCCGCCGCCAGGCGGAGGCGCTCGGTTCCTGGGCGAAGGTGCATCCCGTCGACGCGGTCCGGACCTCCACCGTCTCCCGGGCGATCGAGACCGCGGAGCCGGCGTGCCGGGCCCTCGGGCTCGTACCGCGGACCGAACACGACCTTCGCGAATGCGATTTCGGCGCCGTCGAGGGCCGCACGCTCGCCGAGTTCGCGGCCGAGGACCCGGCCGGCGCGGACGCCTTCCGCGCCGACCCGGTGGCCCATCCGTTCCCGGACGCGGAGGACCCCCGGGCCGTGGCGGCCCGGGGGTCCGAAGCGCTGCGCCGGATCGCCGGCGCGCACGAGGGGGAGCGGGTGCTCGTGGTCGCCCACAACACCCTGCTGCGGCTGGTGCTCTGCGAGCTCCTCGGCATCCCGCTCGCCGACTACCGCAGGGTCTTCCCGCAGCTGCGGAACGCGGCGGTCAGCGAACTGCGGCTGGCCGCGGACGCCAAGCGGGCCGCGCTGATCAGCCTCAATCTGCCGTGCTGACCCCGGCGGTCCCGGATTCGCCCGCCGCGGCACGCGACGCGCGCACCTTCTGGAGCGTGAAGCCGGCCGCGGCGAGCAGCAGGGTCAGGACGCCGGTCCCGAGCAGCTGCAGCCGGGTCTCCTCCTGGCGCAGCATCAGCACGAAGACCGCCGCCATCCCCAGCAGGGCGACCCAGGTCAGGGCCGGGAACAGCCACATCTTCACGACCAGCTTCTCGGGCGCCTCGCGCTCGGTACGGCGGCGCAGGATCAGCTGGGAGACGGCGATGAAGATCCAGACGACGAGGATGATCGCGCCGATGGTGTTGAGCAGCCACATGAAGACGTCGTCCGGCCGCCAGTAGCTCAGCAGCACGCACAGGAAGCCGAAGACCGAGGAGACGAGCACCGCGATACGCGGCACGCCGCCGAAGAGCCGGCCGAGCGCCTTCGGGCCCTCGCCGCGCGCCACCAGCGAGCAGGCCATGCGGGAGGCGCCGTAGATGTTGGCGTTCATCGCCGACAGCAGCGCGACCAGCACGACCACGTTCATGATCTGTCCGGCCGCGGGGATGCCGAGGTGGTTCAGCGTCGCGACGTACGGACCGACCTCGACGACCTTCGGGTCGTTCCACGGCACGAGGGTCACGATGACCGCCATGGAGCCGATGTAGAAGACCGCGATGCGCCACATCGCCGTGCGCACGGCCTTGGCGACGCCCTGCACGGGGTGCTCGGACTCGGCGGCGGCGATGGTCACCGTCTCCAGGCCGCCGTAGGCGAAGACGGAGGCGAGCAGACCGACGACCAGCCCCTCGGAGCCGTTCGGCATGAAGCCGCCGTCACCGGTGAGGTTGCCGGCGCCGGGTGCCTCGGTGCCGGGCAGGACACCGACGATGGCCAGCACGCCGATGCCGAGGAAGAGGACGATCGCGCCGACCTTGAGCGCCGCGAACCAGAACTCGAACTCACCGAAGTTCTTCACGGCGGCCAGGTTCGTGCCGCAGAACACCAGCATGAACAGGGCGACCCACGCCCACTCCGGGGTGTCCGGCATCCAGCCCGTCATGATCTTGGCGGCGCCGATCGCCTCCAGGCCCACGGCCACACAGAGCAGGAACCAGAAGGCCCAGCCCGCGGTGAAGCCGGCCCAGGGGCCGATGGCGCGCTCGGCGTGCACGGAGAAGGAGCCGGAGGCCGGGTTCGCCGCCGACATCTCGCCGAGCATGCGCATCACCAGCATGACGAGCAGGCCGGAGAGTGCGTAGGCGACGACGATGGACGGGCCGGCCGCGGCGATGCCCGCGCCCGAGCCGACGAACAGGCCGGCGCCGATGACACCTCCGAGGGCGATCATCGACAGATGGCGTTGTTTGAGGCCGTGGGCGAGGGTGACGTCGGCCTGCTGGTCGACGGGCGCGGGCGCGGAGGTCCGGGACATGGGCGGCCCTGTTCATGAGCAGAGACGGGGGAGCAGCCGACAGTCTGGGCGCGCGCGCCGCTCACAGGGAACGGTTGTCCGCTATACGGTCACGATCTTCACGCAAAGTCCACACCTCGCCACGGCGTGTCCCGGTGGTCATCCCCGCCGCGCGCGGACCTCGCGGACGGCCGCCACCAGCAGCACCGCCGCGGTCGCCCCGCCCGACCACAGCACCTGGGGACGGGCCGCGTCGTCGTTGAGCATCAGCACCAGGACCGCGGCCATGGCCGCCAGCGCCGCCCAGGTGAGCCAGGGGAACGCCCACATCCGCAGCGTGAGCCGCTCCGGCGTCTCCGCCTCGATACGGCGGCGCAGCCGCAGCTGGGAGACGGCGATCAGACCCCAGACGAACAGCAGCACCGCGCCGACCGCGTTGAGCATGTAGAGGAACACGGAGTCCGGCCACTTCAGATTGAGCAGCACGGACACGAAGCCGAACGCGACCGACGCCAGCACCGCCCGGCGCGGCACCCCCGAGCCCGTCACCTTCAGCAGCCCCTGGGGCGCCTCACCGCGCTCGGCGAGCGAGAAGACCATGCGGGAGGCGCCGTACAGGTTGGCGTTGAGCGCGGACAGCAGCGCGACGAAGACGACGATCTCCATGATCCGCCCGGCGCTCGGTACGCCGATCGAGTCCAGCACGGTGACGTAGGGGCTCAGCCCCGCCTTCTGCGCGGTCCACGGCAGGACGGTCACGATCACCAGCATCGAGCCGACGTAGAAGAAGAGGATGCGCACCACGGCGCTGCGCACGGCCCGCCCCACCGCGCGGGCCGGGTCGGCGGTCTCCGCGGCCGCGATGGTCACGACCTCCAGACCGCCGAAGGCGAACACGACGGCCAGCACGCCGGAGATCACGCCGGACCAGCCGTTCGGCAGGAGGCCGCCGTCGCCGGTGAGATGGCTCAGGCCGACCGGCTCGGTGTCCGGCAGCAGGCCGAGGATCGCGAGGGTGCCGAGCAGCAGGAACAGGACGAGCGCGCCGACCTTGAGCGCGGCGAACCAGAACTCGAACTCGCCGAAGTTCTTCACCGCGGCGAGATTGGCGGCGGTGAACACCAGCATGAAGACCAGCACCCAGCCCCACTGGGGCACGGCGGGCAGCCAGCCGTGCGCGATGGAGGCGGCGGCCGTCGCCTCCGCGGCCAGCACCACCACGAGCAGGAACCAGTACAGCCAGCCCACGCTGAACCCGGCCCAGCGGCCGAGCGCCCGCTCCGCGTGCACCGAGAACGAGCCGGAGGCGGGCATCGCGGAGGACATCTCGCCGAGCATCCGCATCACCAGCGTCGCGAGCGCGCCCGCGATCAGATACGACAGGACGATGCCGGGCCCGGCGACGGCGATGCCCGCGCCCGACCCCACGAAGAGACCCGCGCCGATCACCCCGCCCAGCCCGAGCATCGTCAGATGACGCTGCTTGAGCCCGTGTTCGAGGGGTTCGGCCTCGGCGGCCAGGGGCGTGGGCGACGCGTCGTGCATAGCGGGGAGGACTCTCGTCTCACTCGGAACGAGTTATGGGGAGTCCACAGTCTCCCCGAGCACCGGTCCGTGGCGCAAAACGGCCCTGCGCGCCCCGGACCTCAGTGACCAGCATCACGCCGCGGTACGCATGGTCGCCTTCCTTTGTCCACACTCCACCAACGCGTCGACCGCCGCTTTGTGGGCGGCTGCTCGTGATCGGGCGGATGCCCTGGGCTACCGTCACCGTGTCCCCTGCCGCCCGCACTTCCGTGGAGCCCCGATGAGCACTGCTGTCGCCCCTGTCCGACCCGGAACCGTTCTGGCCGACCTGCTGCCGGCGTCCCGTGTCCGCGACATCGCCCTGGTCGCCGGCGGCGCCGCGCTCACCGGCATCGCGGCCCAGATCTCCGTCCCGGTTCCCGGCTCCCCCGTCCCGGTGTCCGGACAGACCTTCGCCGCCCTGCTCGTCGGCACGGCTCTCGGCGCCCGCCGCGGCTTCCTCGCCCTCGGCCTGTACGCGGTGGCCGGTATGGCCGGCGTCCCGTGGTTCGCCCAGGGCACCTCCGGCTACACGATGCCGTCCTTCGGCTACATCCTCGGCATGCTGCTGGCCGCGACCGTCGTCGGCGGCCTCGCGCGCCGCGGCGCCGACCGGACCGTCCTGCGCACGGCGGGCGCGATGGCCGTCGGCTCGCTGATCATCTACGCGGTCGGCGTCCCGTACCTGGCGCTGGCCACCGGCATGTCGCTCGGCCAGGCGGTCGCCGCGGGCCTGGTGCCGTTCCTGATCGGCGACGCGCTCAAGGCGGCCCTGGCGATGGGCGCGCTGCCGACCACCTGGAAGCTGATCGGCCGCCGCGGCTGAGTCCCGCCGCGGCATGGTCCGCACGTACGAACGCCGCAGCCCCGGTCGCCGGACCGGGGCTGCGGCGTTGTGGCGTGTCAGCCGGAGGTGACCGACGCGGCCGCCTTGCGCTTGCGGACCTGGTCGAGCACCACACCGATGGTCACGACGACCGCGGCCACGAGCACCGACAGGAGCGCGACCTGCCGGTTGGCGTCGTCGTAGACCATGTAGCCCAGGACGAACACGATCATCGCGGCGGTCGCCCAGGTCAGGTACGGGAAGAGCCACATCTTCACGGTCACCTTCTCGGGCGCCTCGCGCAGCAGGATCCCGCGCATGCGCAGCTGCGTGAAGCAGATGACCAGCCAGACGAACAGGGCCACGGCACCCGAGGAGTTCAGCAGGAAGAGGAAGACCGTGTCCTTCCACATGTAGTTGAAGAAGACGGCGACGAAGCCGAAGACGACGGAGCCGAGGATCGCGGCGGTCGGCACGCCCTTCGCGTTGGCCTTGGCGAAGGCCTTCGGCGCGTCACCGCGCTCGCCCAGCGAGAAGGCCATGCGGGAGGCGGTGTACAGGCCCGAGTTGAGGCAGGACAGCACCGCCGTCAGCACGATGACGTTCATGATCTGGCCCGCGGCCGGAATGCCGATCGAGTCCAGGGCGGCGACGTACGAGCCCTTCTCGGTGATCGACTTGTCGTTCCACGGCAGCAGCGTCAGGACGACGAAGATCGAGCCCAGGTAGAAGACCGCGATCCGCCAGATGACGCTGTTGGTGGCCTTGGTGACCGCGCGCCGGGGGTCCTCCGACTCGCCGGCGGCCAGCGTGACGATCTCGCTGCCCATGAAGGAGAAGACCACCATCAGCACACCGGTGAGGATGGCGCCCGCGCCGTTGGGCAGAAAGCCGCCGGCGTCGGTCAGGTGCGCGAAGCCCGCGCCCGGGTTGTCGGAGCCGGGCAGCACGCCGAAGACGGCCAGCAGGCCGATGACGACGAAGGCGCCGATGGCGACGACCTTGATGCCGGCGAACCAGAACTCGAACTCGCCGTAGCTGCCGACCGAGACCAGGTTCGTGGCGGTCAGCACGACCATGACGATCAGCGCCCAGCCCCACTGGGGCACCGCCGGTATCCAGCTCTCCAGGATCACGGCGCCGGCCGTGGCCTCGACCGCGAGGACGACGACCCAGAAGAACCAGTACAGCCAGCCGATGGAGAAGCCGGCCCAGCGGCCGAGCGCCTGGTCCGCGTACGCCGAGAACGAACCGGAGTTCGGCTTGGCGGCGGCCATCTCGCCGAGCATCCGCATCACGAAGACGACCAGCAGGCCGACGAGCGCGTACGACACGAGGATGGCGGGCCCCGCGGCCGCGATACCGGAGCTGGAGCCGACGAAGAGGCCGGCTCCGATCACGCCACCAATGGCGATCATGGAAAGGTGGCGGTTCTTGAGACCGGCCTTGAGACCGTCGGAGGAAGGCGGCTGCCCCGGGATGTGGGACTGGCCGCCTTCCTTTGTGAGGGTCGTCTGCGACGTCATGGACGAATCCTTATGTCTTGGTGCCGCTCGGATTACGAACCCGGGAATTGAAACCCAGTACGCCCCGGTACGGAAGGGCTGACTCCGTTTCGTTGTACTCGTCACTGCGGATTTCGTCGTCCCGGTCCGCCGTCCACCGGTCCGCCAGGCACCCGTCCGCCCGCCCCGGCCGAGCGGCGCCGAGCCGGGCCCCGGGCCCGTGTGCGCCTGCCCCGCATGCCACACTCGAACCATGCGCGTGTACCTCGGTTCCGACCATGCCGGCTTCGAACTCAAGAACCACCTCGTCGAGTGGCTCACGGCCCACGGCCACGAGCCCGTGGACTGCGGTCCCCACATCTACGACGCCCAGGACGACTACCCGCCGTTCTGCCTGCGTGCCGCGGAGAGGACCGCTGCCGACCCGGACAGCCTGGGCATCGTGATCGGCGGCTCCGGCAACGGCGAGCAGATCGCCGCCAACAAGGTCAAGGGCGTCCGTGCCGCCCTCGCCTGGAGCGAGCAGACCGCCGCGCTCGGCCGCGAGCACAACAACGCCAACGTCGTCGCCATCGGCGGCCGCATGCACTCCCTGGAGGAGTCGACGAAGTTCGTCGAGATCTTCCTGAACACCCCGTACTCGGGTGAGGAGCGTCACACCCGCCGCATCGACATGCTCTCCGCGTACGAGACCACCGGCGAGCTTCCCCCGATCCCGGCGCACCACCCGCAGGAGCCGACCGCCTGATGCCCGAAGGGCACACCATCCACCGACTGGCCGCCGACCACTTCGAGAGGTTCGGCGGCCGGTCCGTGCGCGCCACCAGCCCCCAGGGCAAGTTCTCCGACTCGGCCGCCCTCGTGGACGGCCAGGTGCTGGAGACCACCGAGGCCCACGGCAAGCACCTCTTCCTCGGCTTCGGTCCGCTCGGCTGGGTCCACATCCACCTCGGCCTGTTCGGCAAGGTGCACTTCGGGGACACAGCCGACTCCCCGGCGCCACCGCCCACCGACACGGTGCGCCTGCGCCTCGCGAACCCGCACGCGTACGTCGATCTGCGCGGCCCCACCGCCTGCGCGCTGCTCACCGACGGGGAGAAGCAGGCGATCCACGACCGTCTCGGCCCCGATCCGCTGCGCCCGGACGACGGGCCGGACCGGGCCTGGGCCCGGATATCCCGCTCCCGGACGACGATCGCCGCCCTGCTCATGGACCAGAAGATCGTCGCGGGCGTCGGCAACGTCTACCGCGCCGAGGTCCTGTTCCGCCACGGCATCGACCCCTACCGCGCGGGCAAGGATCTGACCCGGCGCGAATGGCACGCGATCTGGGACGACCTGGTGATGCTGATGCGCGAGGGCGTGCGCAACAACCGCATCGACACGGTCCGTCCCGAGCACACCCCCGAGGCGATGGGCCGCCCGCCGCGCGTCGACGACCACGGCGGCGAGGTCTACGTCTACCGCCGGGCGAACCTGCCGTGCCACATCTGTGGCGGCGAGATCCGCACCGCCGGTCTCGCCGCCCGCAACCTCTTCTGGTGCCCCGCCTGCCAGAGCCGCTAGGTCCGCGGGGTGCGTCCGGGCGACGCACCCCGCACCCGCCTCAGAACCCGTGCGGCAGCCACGGCGCGACATCGGAGCCGAACGCGAGCGACGCCTCGGCCAGCGCGCCCTCCCGCAACTCCCGTACCCGCCCCGCTCCCGCGAGTGACGACAGCGACACGCCGCCCAGATATGCCGCGCCCAACTCCCGTACGGACAGTGCGAGTTCGGCGGCGTCCTCGGTCCGCTCGCAGGACGCGCCCTTCGCGTCGCCGGTCAGCCGCCAACGGCCGCTGTTCCAGGGGCAGAAGGCGTCCTCGACATCGAGCACCACATCGACCGGTGCCACGTACGTGCGCGCCTCCAGCGCGGCGCCCACGTCCACCAGCCGCACATGCAGCGAGTCCCGCACCCGCACGCTGCACCGCCGGATGTCCGACACCAGGTGCAGCAGCGGGTCGTCCACCGGCCGGTTGCGGGCCTGCACGGTCGAGGTCAGGTCGATCTCGCACAGGAACCGCCACAGCGCCGCGTACGCCGCCGGGTCCAGCGCGTCGATGTGGCGCACCGAGACCGCTCCCTCCGGGCCCGTCGGCAACCATTCGGGCTTGTTGTGGAAGCGGACGTACCCCACGACCTCGCCGTCCCGCTCGGCGAGGACGCACTGCATCGGCGACGCCCCCTCGCGCTCGCCCGGCGGATCGAGCAGCGGCAGGCCCTCCCAGCCCGGCGTCCGGGCGAGCATGCCCGGCCGTGAACCGATCGTGCGCAGGTACACCCGCTCGCAGGTGGCCGCGCCCTCCTCGACGGTCACGAACCGCAGCCGCACGTCCTCCGCGCCCGGCGGCACGGCGATCCGCACCCGCGAGGAGTCGACCTCCACGGACAACTGGTGGGTGGCCGTGCCGTAGCCGAAGCGGCCGTAGATGACGGGCTCGGACGCGGTGAGCACCGCGAGCGGCTCGCCCAGGGCCCGGACGTCGTCGAGCTGACGCCGCATCATCGAGGTGAGGATGCCGCGCCGCCGGTGCGTCGCCGCCACGCTCACCATCGTCACGCCCGCCGCGGACACCATGGTGCCGCCCGGCACCGAGACCCGGAACGTGAACGCCCCGGCCGTGCCGACGCACTCGTCGCCGTCCCACGCGCCGAGCGAACGGGCGGTCTCCGTCAGTGACTCGAACAGTCTGCGCTCCTGCGGGGAATCGGGCACACCGCCGAAGGCGCGTTCCAGCTTCCCGTACCACTGGTCCCATTCGGAGCGCTGTAACACCCGCAGTTGAGTCGTCATATGCCATGCCTACCAGCCGCGCACGGCCCGTCGCGACCCGATTTCGAACGCATTGTCGCGGGGTCCCCCTGCACGCGAGGCGGGCGGGTGGATAGGGTCCACCGCAATGGCCCGAGGCGCAGCAGCAGACTCGTTCACGGCCCGGCAGCGGAAAGCCGTGTACCGGGCCCGTACCGCCATGCGCCGGTCCGCCGTCGACTACTTCCGCGGCGGCGGCTCCGACCGGCTCGCGCTCGCCGGCCTGCTGCTGACGATCCCGGCCATCACCTGGGGCACGATCGCCTCCCCGGTGTGGTTCTCCCCGGTCGCCCTGGTGCTGCCGATCGTCGCGGGCGGCCTGCTGCTGCGGCCCGCCAGCCTGATCGGCCTGTACGCGGTGGCGGCCGCCGCGCTGATCGTGGAATCCATAGCGCTCGGCCCGTACACCGAGGGCCCGGCCAGGGTCACCCCCGGCACGGTGCTGGTCGTGGCGGCCTGCGGCTTCTTCGGGCTGCTGATCGCCCAGTTCCGGGCCCGGGTCGGCGTGCCCTGGCGCCGCGGCGGCACCATGCTCTTCGACCTCCGCGAACGCATCCGGGTCCAGAGCGCCCTGCCGCGGCTGCCGCAGGGCTGGCACCGCGAGATGGCCCTGCGCCCGGCCGGCGGCCAGTCCTTCTCCGGCGACTTCGTCGTCGCGGCCCGTACGAACGGCGGACGCACCCTGGAGGTCGTCCTCACCGACGTCTCCGGCAAGGGCATGGACGCCGCGTCCAGGGCCCTGCTGCTGTCCGGCGCGTTCGGCGGACTGCTCGGCTCGCTGCCGCCGCACGGCTTCCTGCCCGCGGCCAACGGCTACCTCCTGCGCCAGGACTGGGACGAGGGCTTCGCCACCTCCGTCCACCTGGTGCTCGACCTGGACTCCGGCGACTACGAGTTGCTGTCCGCGGGCCACCTGCCCGCGCTCCAACTGCATGCGGGCAGCGGGCGCTGGGAGGAGAAGGCGGCAGAGGGTCCGCTCCTCGGGGTCTACGACGGTGCGCAGTTCGACCCCGTCAAGGGCACCCTGCGCCCGGGCGACGTGCTGATGCTGTTCACCGACGGCCTGGTGGAGGCGTCGGACCGGGACATCAGCGAGGGCATCGACCGCCTGACCGGCGAGGCCGACCGCTATGTCGCCCCCGGTTTCGAGGGCGCGGCCTGGCACCTGATCGAGGCGGTGGCCAAGGACGTCAACGACGACCGGGCGCTGCTCCTGCTGTGCCGTCAGCCGTGAGCGCCGTCCCGCTGCCGTACCGCCGGTGTCCCTGCCGCCCGAGCCGGATCCCGGCACGGGTCAAGGAATCGTCAAGAAATGGTCAATATTCAGTTACCCGAACGACGTGACGACGACCGGGGTGCGGTGGCGCGATGAGCCGTAGAGTCGTGCCATGCCGCAGCAGAACCTGAGCCTCGCCGAGATCGAGGCCATCGCCCGCGAGGCCCACGCCGGCCAGGCCGACAAGGCCGGGATCCCGTACGTCGAGCACATCGCCGCCGTGGCGGAGGGCGTACGCGCCCGGGGCGGGAGCGACGAACAGATCGCCGCTGGCTGGCTGCACGACGCGGTCGAGGACGAGGTCCTGAGCCGCGAGTGGCTGAACGGCGCGGCGCTGCCGCAGTCCGTGAAAGACATGGTCCTCGCGCTCACCAAAGGAGAGGGCGAGGACCTGTCGTCCTATACGCGGCGCATCCTGGCCACACCGGGCGCACTCCTGATCAAGGAGGCCGACCTCGCGCACAACTCCGATCCGGCGCGCCTCGCCCTGCTCGACGAGACGACGCGCGCCAGGCTGACGGAGAAGTACGCGAAGACGCGGCGGCTGCTGGGCATCGAGGGCGCCGACGCCTAGGGGGTGTCCGGCCCTGATCCACTGGGCCCCCTAGCCCGCCCCGGCGGGACGCGACCTCAGCGGCGGGCGCCGAGCTCCGCCGCGTCCCTGCGGAACGCCCACGTCATCTCGGGCTCGGTGACGGGCCGCAGGGCCCGCCGGACCGGCGGTGTGCACAGCAGCGTGACCGCGCCCGCCGCGAACAGCGAGACGAGGATCAGACCGAGCGGGCCGCCCAGCCAGGCGTTCTCCTCGAAGACGCCGAAGTAGTCGCCGGCCTTGACCAGGAAGCCGTGCAGCAGATAGCCGCAGATGGTCCCGGCGCCCAGGGCTGTCATCCAGTTCCTGCGGCCCGGCACCCAGGCCAGGAAGGCGACCGACAGGACCAGCGCGCACGCGAACAGGCCGAGGAAGACCACGATCCCCGACCACCACGGGGCGCCGAGCTCCTGCACGCTGCTGGACCGGTAGAACCACTTGAGCTGCATCCGCGGCGCGGCCCAGTACGCGAACAGCGCCGTGCCGGCGAGCAGCGGCAGCGTCAGCAGCCGCACCTCGCGCCGCCGCACCAGCTGGAAGTGCTCCGGCTTGAGGCACAGGCCCAGCACGAAGAAGGGCAGGAACTGCAGCACCCGCTGCAGGTTGAGGTCCGCCCCGATGTTCGGGGTGAGCGCCGCCAGCGTGGCGATCGCGAGCGCGATCGGCAGCGGCTTGCGCACGATCTGCCACAGCGGTGTGGTCAGCCGCCAGACGAACAGCGCGGCCAGGAACCATGTCAGATAGAACGGGTCGAGCAGGCTGAGGGGATGCCCCGGGTCGTCGTTCGCGTACCGGGCGAACAGGGAGTACGCCACCTCGAAGACGACGTACGGCAGCGCGATGCCGGTCAGCAGCCTGCGCAGCTGGTGCGGTTTGCCCCGGTAGCTGCGCGAGAAGTAGCCGGAGATGATGATGAACGCCGGCATGTGGAACGTGTAGACGATCATGTACAGCGCGCGGGCGGCCCGGCTGCCGTCCATCACCGGCTCCCAGGCGTGCGCCACGGCCACCAGCACGATCGCCAGGTACTTCGCGTTGTCGAAGTAGGCGTCGCGGCCGGCGGGCTGCTTGGGCTCCGGTGCCGGTCCGGGGGCGGACTTCCGGCCGGTGGCCACGGGTTCGGCAGCGGTCGCTGTCCGGGTGGGAAGGGTCGGTCCTGACTCCGGAGCCTCGGGGAGCGGAGCCCTCTGATATCCGTGCGCAGCGTGGAACATTCAAGGCACCCTAGCCGCGCGCATTCCCATTCGTAAAACACCCGGTGTGGACTGACCATTCGAAACTGAAACCACCACCAAACGCCCCCTATGCCCCAATTAATCCCCCTTAAACGGGGCATATCGCAGCGCTCGGAGGGTGACATGAATTACTTCGACGACGCCCTTCGAATTTCATGTGACCAAGATGTGGGGGCATGGAAACGATCACGTCGTATTCCTTCTCGCATTTCACTCCGCCGGCCCACCGGCCCGGCGCGCCGCCGCGCCGCGGGGCCTAGGGACCGGCCGGGTGGGCGTGATCTTGACATCGACGATTCGTCACCCGGCAGCAGGGGCAAGGAGGTTGGTGGCACGATGGTGCAGGCGGGGGTGTGCTGGGCCGCACGTCCCCGGGCCGGCAAGGCGGACCGACCGAGGGTGTGATCAGTTGTGGCCATTTCACTGTCTGTGGTGCTGCTGTTGGCGGTCGTCCTCGTGGTACTGATCCGCGGCGGCTCGATCAAGCCGGGGCCGGCCATCGTGGCGGTGCTGTTCGGGTTCTTTCTCGCCTCGACGGGCATGGCCCCGTCGATCAACAGATTCATGAACTCGATAGCGGAGACGATCAACCAGATCAGCTTCTGAGCGCCCGCCCGCCGGGCGCGCGAACGACTTCGGGCCCTGCCCGGTGGAAATCCACCGGGCAGGGCCCGAAGTGCACAGAGCGGGCGACGGGAATCGAACCCGCGTAGCTAGTTTGGAAGACTAGGGCTCTACCATTGAGCTACGCCCGCACGGACCGCGCCGCAGGTCACGACCGCGCGGCACGAAGAGCATCGTAGCGGGTCAGTGCCGCCGGGTGCACACCCCATTCCGTGCACCCCCTTGGCGCCCGTAAAACGGACCGGCCCACGGCCCCGGGGCATGTACCCTACGGTTCGCACCGACGGGGTGTGGCGCAGCTTGGTAGCGCGTCCGCTTTGGGAGCGGAAGGTCGTCGGTTCGAATCCGGCCACCCCGACCAGCAAGATCGCGTTGTGAGGCTCCTCCTGCTTGCCGTTACTATGCAAGCTGCGTGCCCGTGTGTCTGATGTACCGGGCCCGATGCGCTGAACCGCTGAATCGCAGCGTCAGCGAACCCCAAGAAGTCAGCCACCAAGGAGACCGAACCGTGAAGAGCGCCGTGGAGACCCTGAACCCGACTCGGGTTCGGCTCACTGTCGAGGTGCCCTTCGAGGAGCTCAAGGCCAGCCTCGACGCGGCGTACAAGAAGATCAACCAGCAGGTCACGGTCAAGGGCTTCCGGAAGGGCAAGATCCCGGCCCGGGTCATCGACCAGCGGTTCGGCCGTGGTGCGGTGCTGGAGGAGGCCGTCAACGACGCCCTCCCGAAGTTCTACACCGAGGCGGTCAACGAGGCCGAGATCAACCCGCTCGGCCAGCCCGAGGTCGACATCACGGAGCTGAAGGACGGCGAGACGCTGAACTTCACCGCCGAGGTGGACGTCCGCCCGACCATCGAGATCCCGGACTACTCGGGCATCGAGGTCACCGTCGACGCCGTCGAGGTCACCGACGAGGACGTCGAGAAGTCGGTGGAGCAGCTGCGCGAGCGGTTCGCCTCCACCAACCCGGTCGAGCGCGCCGCCGCCGAGGGCGACGTCGTCACGATCGACCTCGAGGCCAAGGTCGACGGCGAGGTCCTGCCCGACGGTGTCGCGAACGGCGTTTCGTACACCATCGGTTCCGGCGAGCTCCTCGACGGCATCGACGAGGCCGTCACCGGCCTGGAGGCCGGCGGCGAGGCCACCTTCACCTCGCAGCTGAAGGGCGGCTCCGCCGAGGGCAAGGACGCCGAGGTCACCGTCAAGGTCACCGCCGTCGCCGCCCGTGAGCTCCCCGAGCTGGACGACGACTTCGCCCAGATGGCGAGCGAGTTCGACACCCTCGAGGAGCTGAAGGCGGACAGCCGCAAGCGCCTCGAGAACATGAAGCAGTACGACCAGGCCACGCAGGCCCAGGAGCGCGTCCTGGAGAAGCTGCTCGAGCTGGTCGAGGTCCCGGTCCCCGAGAAGCTGCTCGAGGACGAGATCAACACCCGTAAGCACAACCTCGAGCACCACCAGCTCGGTCAGATGGGTCTGACCCTCGACAAGTACCTGGAGATCCAGGGCAAGACCGCCGAGGAGTTCGACGCCGAGACCAAGGAGCAGGCGGTCAAGGGCATCAAGACCCAGTTCGTCCTCGACGAGCTGGTCAACACGGAGAAGCTGAACGTCAACCAGGAGGAGCTCACCGAGCACCTCATGCGGCGTGCCGCCTCCTCCGGCATGAGCCCCGACCAGTTCGCCCAGGCCGTCGTCGAGGGCGGCCAGGTGCCGATGCTCGTCGGCGAGGTCGCCCGCGGCAAGGCGCTGGCCGTCGTCGTCGAGGCCGCCACGGTCACCGACACCAACGGTGAGGTCGTCGACCTGGAGGACGAGGACGAGACCGAGGCCGCCACGGAGACGGTCGAGGCCGTCGTCGAGGGTGACGCCGAGGGCGACGAGAAGTCCGAGGCCTGAGCCTCGCGCCCACTCATGGACGGGCTCCGGACGCCGCAGGGCGGCCGGGGCCCGTCGGCGTAGACGGCCGGGACCGCACGGTCGCCGGGGCCCAACTACCTTGCGCTCCGAGCGAACAGTTCGGGAACCGGGATGGCTATGTCCGACCTGCGCGTTAGGGTCCATGAATACGAGGGCAGGTCAGTCCCCGCCCCCAGTTCCAAGACGCTGAGACGGCCGAAGCCGTCAGAGACGAGCAGGTGGACACGTGACGAATCTGATGCCTTATGCCGCCGGCGAGCCGTCCATCGGTGGTGGCCTCGGCGACCAGGTCTACAGCCGGCTGCTCGGCGAGCGCATCATCTTCCTCGGCCAGCAGGTCGACGACGACATCGCCAACAAGATCACGGCGCAGATGCTGCTCCTGGCCGCCGACCCCGACAAGGACATCTACCTCTACATCAACAGCCCCGGTGGCTCGGTGACGGCCGGCATGGCGGTCTACGACACCATGCAGTACATCCCGAACGACGTCGTGACCATCGGTATGGGCATGGCGGCGTCCATGGGCCAGTTCCTGCTGACGGGCGGCGCCCCCGGCAAGCGCTTCGCCCTGCCGAACACCGACATCCTCATGCACCAGGGTTCGGCCGGTCTCGGCGGTACCGCCTCGGACATCAAGATCCAGGCCGAGTACCTGCTCCGCACCAAGAAGCGCATGGCGGAGATCACCGCCCAGCACTCCGGTCAGACCGTCGAGACGATCATCCGCGACGGTGACCGCGACCGCTGGTTCACCTCGGAGGAGGCCAAGGACTACGGCCTCATCGACGAGATCATCTCCGCCGCATCGGGCGTCCCGGGCGGCGGCGGCACCGGCGCCTGAGCCGCAGAGCCCCGACCCCGAGCCCGCAGAACGCCACCAGGATGGTGAACACCCACATGAGCAACTTCTCCGCCAGCGGCCTCTACACCGGCCCGCAGCCGGACAACCGCTACGTCGTCCCGCGCTTCGTCGAGCGCACCTCGCAGGGCGTGCGCGAGTACGACCCGTACGCGAAGCTCTTCGAGGAGCGCGTGATCTTCCTCGGTGTGCAGATCGACGACGCCTCCGCCAACGACGTGATGGCGCAGCTGCTGTGCCTGGAGTCGATGGACCCGGACCGCGACATCTCGATCTACATCAACAGCCCTGGTGGCTCCTTCACCGCGCTGACCGCCATCTACGACACGATGCAGTTCGTGAAGCCGGACATCCAGACAGTCTGCATGGGCCAGGCGGCGTCCGCCGCGGCCGTGCTGCTGGCCGCCGGTACCCCCGGCAAGCGGATGGCCCTGCCGCACGCGCGCGTGCTGATCCACCAGCCGTCCTCGCAGACGGGCCGGGAGCAGCTGTCCGACCTGGAGATCGCGGCGAACGAGATCCTGCGCATGCGGGTCCAGCTCGAGGAGATGCTGGCCAAGCACTCCACCACGCCGATCGAGAAGGTCCGCGACGACATCGAGCGCGACAAGATCCTGACCGCCGAGGACGCGCTCGCGTACGGCCTCGTCGACCAGATCGTCTCGACCCGTAAGAGCACGGCCGCAGCGGCCGCCTGACGGATCCGGCGCACTCCTTGGTGCGGTACACGACAAAGTGAACCGCACCAAGGGGGGCCCGAACGGGGGGCCAGGCAAGGTACCGTCGGATATGAGGCACCAGGAGCCGGCTGAACCAAGCCGCTCCCAGGCGAAGGGGAAGCACCTCGTGGCACGCATCGGTGATGGCGGCGACCTGCTCAAGTGCTCGTTCTGCGGAAAGAGCCAGAAGCAGGTGAAGAAGCTCATCGCAGGCCCCGGGGTGTACATCTGCGACGAGTGCATCGACCTCTGCAACGAGATCATCGAGGAGGAGCTCGCCGAGACGAGCGAGGTGCGCTGGGAGGAGCTTCCCAAGCCGCGCGAGATCTACGAGTTCCTGGAGAGCTACGTGGTCGGCCAGGAGCCGGCCAAGAAGGCGCTCTCCGTCGCGGTGTACAACCACTACAAGCGCGTCCAGGCCGGCGAGAACGGCGGCGCGCAGGGGCGGGACGACGCGATCGAGCTCGCCAAGTCCAACATCCTCCTGCTCGGTCCCACCGGGTCCGGCAAGACACTGCTCGCCCAGACGCTGGCCCGCATGCTGAACGTCCCGTTCGCGATCGCCGACGCCACCGCGCTGACGGAGGCCGGCTATGTCGGTGAGGACGTCGAGAACATCCTGCTCAAGCTGATCCAGGCGGCCGACTACGACGTCAAGAAGGCCGAGACCGGGATCATTTACATCGACGAGATCGACAAGGTCGCCCGTAAGAGCGAAAACCCGTCGATCACACGGGACGTCTCGGGCGAGGGTGTCCAGCAGGCCCTGCTCAAGATCCTCGAGGGCACGACGGCCTCGGTCCCGCCGCAGGGCGGCCGCAAGCACCCCCACCAGGAGTTCATCCAGATCGACACGACGAACGTGCTCTTCATCGTGGGCGGCGCGTTCGCCGGCCTGGAGAAGATCATCGAGTCGCGTGCGGGCGCGAAGGGCATCGGCTTCGGCGCCACGATCCGCTCGAAGCGGGAGATCGAGGCGAGCGACCAGTTCCAGGAGGTCATGCCGGAGGACCTGGTCAAGTTCGGCATGATCCCGGAGTTCATCGGCCGCCTCCCGGTCATCACCTCGGTCCACAACCTCGACCGCGAGGCTCTCCTCAAGATCCTGGTCGAGCCGCGCAACGCGCTGGTGAAGCAGTACCAGCGTCTGTTCGAACTCGACGGCGTGGAGCTGGACTTCGACCTCCCGGCCCTGGAGGCCATCGCCGACCAGGCGATCCTGCGCGGTACGGGCGCGCGTGGCCTGCGGGCCATCATGGAAGAGGTCCTGATGTCGGTGATGTACGAGGTCCCGTCCCGCAAGGACGTGGCCCGCGTGGTGATCACGGAGGACGTGGTCCACAACAACGTGAACCCCACGCTGGTGCCGCGCATCGTGAAGGACGAGGGGAACGGGCGGCACGAGAAGAGCGCGTAGGCGCGCGAAGCGCGCGTGAACGAGGAAGGGGCGCCCGGTCAGTTGAGGAACTGGCCGGGCGCCCCTTCGCTGTCATCCCCGACGCCCTGGCTTCCGATGAGGCGCGCCTGCGCCGGCGAGGCCCGCCTTCAGGCTGGATGTCACGAGTGGGCGCGCTCGCAGGCGCTGAGGGCGTCCACCCCATCGACGCGTATGGCGACGAGCTTGTTCACGCAGGTCTGGTTCGCAACCCAGGTGAAGCCCAACTTGGTGGCCTTGTGGCTGCACGCGTCCTGCACCTTGGGGCCGACGATGTATCCGTCATCGGCCAGGGACTGAAGGCAGCGGGTGTATCCCACCGCAGCGGCTGCGGAGGTGGGGCTGGCCAGCGGTGCAAGCGTCGCTGCTGCGACGATCCCCAGCGCTACCGCGGCCTGCTTGATCCTCAACGTCATGATGGTTCTCCCGTTTCCGTGCACTCGGTCATGTGTGCGAGGAAATTCAAGCAGTGACCGAAGTGCCCGACAGGCACGGCATGGCCGAAAAAAGGGCTACCTGGATACCCTTTCCCTGCCGGTGGCGGACCACTTGATCGGTTCGGCCGCCTGGTGGTTGGCTCATACAAGGCGCTCTGTCCGGGAGACACGTTCGCCCTGCCGAACGGAGAACTCCCGTCGGCAGGGCGATGCTGTGCTGCTCACACCTTGGCGCGCGACGCCTTGTAGTGCTTGGCGGTGAGCTCGGCGACCTCGTCGAGCGACTGGCCCTTGCCGCCGGTCATCATCACCGACAGGTCCATTGCGTTGACGACACCGACGGTGCTGTAGTCGGCCCACATGCAGGTCGGAATCACGAACTCCTTCGGACCGTTCTGCGGGGTGCCGTCACCCTTGGAATTGATGAACTTGATCTCCTGGCACTTCATCAGAGCGCCCTCGAACCCGGACGGAGTCTTCTCGACCGGCTCGCCGACAGGCTCGATCTCCAAGTCGGGATCCAGGTCGTTGCCCTGGTCGTTCTTGTAGTTGGCGAAGCCGGTGTCGATCGCCTTCTCCGGGTCCGCGACCTCGCCCCACATGCCGTTGAGGCTCATGTTCTTGGCCTTGAGCGGGTCGCTGCTGTCGCCGGACTTGTACTCGGCCGCGACCGTGCTGGGGTTGGTGATCCCCATCGCGGTAGCCTTCTTCTTCTGCTCGTCGTTCATCGGGGCCGACTTGTCGGCACCCTGCTTCTTGTAGTCGTCGATCGACGCGGCAGGCGCGACCTTGTAACCCTTCGTGTCGTCCGCGACCGCACCGTTGCCGCCGCTCCCGCCGAAGATGAAGTACGCACCCACACCCAGCGCCGCCACGACCGCCACCGCGCCGATGATCAGACCCGTCTTCTTGCCGCCGCCGCCCTGTGCCGGCGGGGGCGGGGGGTACGCGCCGTACTGAGGCTGCTGGCCGTACTGGGGCTGCTGGCCGTACGGGCCCGGCTGCTGCGGCTGGCCCCACTGGCCGGGCTGGCCCGGCTGGCCGGGCTGCTGCTGCGGGTAGCCGTAGCCCTGCGGCGGAACGCCCTGCGGGGCCTGCTGCGGATACCCGTAACCGGGCTGCGGTGCCTGCGGCTGCTGGCCGTACGGGCCCGGCTGCTGCGGCTGGCCGCCGTACGGACCCGGCTGGTTGTAGCTCATTACGGGTGTTCCCCTCGTGATGTTTATGTGTTCCGAACATCCTGGCGCAAGCGGCGACCCCCCGGGGCGGCGGGGGTCACACCGTTACGGAACAATCGCGTTTCAGGACGGCCCAGTGACACCCCTAAACTGGCCCCGTGACCGAGAACACTCAGCATCAGCCAGCCAGCACCCCCGAACTGCCGACCCAGTACGCGCCGGCCGAGGTAGAGGGGACGCTGTACGAGCGCTGGGTAGAACGCGGCTACTTCGAGGCCGACGCCAAGAGCGAGAAGCCGCCGTTCACGGTCGTCATCCCGCCGCCGAACGTCACCGGCAGCCTCCACCTGGGCCACGCCTTCGAGCACACGCTCATCGACGCCCTCACCCGCCGCAAGCGCATGCAGGGTTACGAGACCCTGTGGCAGCCCGGCATGGACCACGCCGGTATCGCCACGCAGAACGTGGTCGAGCGGGAGCTCGCCAAGGAGGGCAAGTCCCGTCACGACCTCGGCCGTGAGGCGTTCGTCGAGCGCGTCTGGCAGTGGAAGAGCGAGTCCGGTGGCCAGATCTCCGGCCAGATGCGCCGCCTCGGCGACGGCGTCGCCTGGTCGCGTGAGCGCTTCACCATGGACGAGGGCCTGTCCCAGTCCGTCCAGACCATCTTCAAGAAGCTCTACGACGACGAGCTGATCTACCGCGCCGAGCGCATCATCAACTGGTGCCCGCGCTGTCTGACGGCGATCTCCGACATCGAGGTCGAGTACCAGGACGACGACGGCGAGCTCGTCTCCATGAAGTACGGCGACGGCGACGACACCATCGTCGTCGCGACCACGCGCGCCGAGACGATGCTCGGTGACACCGCCGTGGCCGTCCACCCCGACGACGAGCGCTACAAGCACCTGGTCGGCAAGCAGATCAAGCTGCCCCTGACCGACCGTTCGATCCCGGTCGTCGCGGACGAGCACGTCGACCCCGAGTTCGGCACCGGCGCCGTCAAGGTGACGCCCGCCCATGACCCGAACGACTTCGAGATCGGCCAGCGGCACGGCCTGCCGAGCATCTCCGTCATGGACGAGCACGCCGTCATCACGGCGCATGGGCCCTTCCAGGGCCTGGACCGGCTCGAGGCCCGGTCGGCGATCGTCGGCGCGCTGCGCGCGGAGGGCCGGATCGTCGCCGAGAAGCGGCCGTACGTCCACTCCGTCGGCCACTGCTCGCGCTGCAAGACCACCATCGAGCCCCGCCTGTCCATGCAGTGGTGGGTCAAGGTCGGCCCGCTCGCGAAGGCCGCCGGCGACGCGGTCCGCGACGGCCGCGTCAAGATCCACCCGCAGGAGATGGAGAGGCGCTACTTCGACTGGGTCGACAACCTCCACGACTGGTGCATCTCGCGCCAGTTGTGGTGGGGTCACCGCATCCCCGTCTGGTACGGGCCGAACGGCGAGACGGTCTGCGTCGGCCCCGACGAGCAGCCCCCGAGCGGCGACGGCTGGACCCAGGACACCGACGTCCTCGACACCTGGTTCTCCTCCGGCCTGTGGCCCTTCTCGACGCTGGGCTGGCCGGAACAGACCGAGAGCCTCGCGAAGTTCTACCCGAACTCCGTCCTGGTCACCGGCTACGACATCCTCTTCTTCTGGGTCGCCCGGATGATGATGTTCGGCCTGTACGCGATGGACGGCACCCCGCCGTTCCACACCATCGCCCTGCACGGCATGGTCCGCGACCAGTTCGGCAAGAAGATGTCGAAGTCCTTCGGCAACGCGGTCAACCCGCTGGACTGGATGGACAAGTACGGCTCCGACGCGCTGCGCTTCACGCTCGCGCGCGGTGCCAACCCCGGCGTCGACGTGCCGATCGGCGAGGACTGGGTCCAGGGCTCGCGCAACTTCGCCAACAAGATCTGGAACGCGACCCGCTTCGCGCTGATGAACGGCGCCACGGTGGAGGGCCCGCTGCCCGCCCCCGAGCAGATGTCCTCCACCGACCGGTGGATCCTGTCGCGGCTGAACAAGACGGTCGAGGAAGTCGACGCCTACTACGAGGACTTCCAGTTCGCGAAGCTCTCCGAGTCCCTGTTCCACTTCGCGTGGGACGAGGTCTTCGACTGGTACGTCGAGCTGTCGAAGACCACGTTCTTCGGCGGCGGCGAGCAGGCCAGGGTGTCCGGCCGTGTCCTCGGCGAGGTCCTGGACGTGATGCTGCGCCTGCTGCATCCGGTCGTCCCGTTCGTCACGGACACACTGTGGACGACGCTGACCGGTGGGGAGTCGCTCGTCGTCGCCGACTGGCCGCGTGACAGCGGCTTCCGCGACGAGGCCGCCGAGCGGGAGATCGAGCTCGTCCAGCGGGTCGTCACCGAGGTCCGCCGCTTCCGCAGCGACCAGGGGCTGCAGCCCGGCCAGAAGGTCCCGGCCCGCCTCACCCTGGACGGCACCGCGCTCGCGCCGCACGAGGCCGCGATCCGGCAGCTGCTGCGGCTCCAGCCGGAGGGCGAGGGCTTCCAGGCCACCGCGTCCCTTCCGGTCGCGGGTGCCACGGTCGCGCTGGACCTGTCGGGCACGATCGACGTCGAGGCCGAGCGCAAGCGTCTGACGAAGGACCTGGCGGCGGCCGAGAAGGAGAAGGCCCAGGCCACGGCCAAGCTCGGCAACGAGGCGTTCCTCGCCAAGGCGCCGGACAACGTGGTCGACAAGATCCGGGGGCGCCTCGCCACCGCGGACGACGACATCGCCCGCATCACGGCCCAGCTGGCGAACCTGCCGCAGGGCTGAGCAGCGCTATGACACACGAGGCCCCGGGGACGCCCCCCGGGGCCTCGCCCGTTCCTGTCGGTGCCGCTCCGTAGACTGGACCCGTGAGTGAGCACCCCGACCCGTTCGACGAGATCGTCGATGCCGAGACCGACCGTGACCCCGACCTGGCGGTGATCGAGGCCGGCAGCCGCACCCTGCGCGCGCAGGCCGGGGTGCCGCAGAGTGATGCCGTGCCCGCCCGGCCCGCGGACCCGGAGGTGGACAAGGCGCTGCGCGAGGTCGAGGCCGACCTGGCGACGCGCTGGGGCGAGACCAAGCTGGAGCCCTCGGTCGCCCGGATCTCCGCCCTGATGGACGTGCTGGGCGAGCCGCAGCGGGCGTACCCATCGATCCACATCACGGGGACGAACGGCAAGACGTCCACGGCCCGCATGATCGAGGCGCTGCTCGGCGCCTTCGACCTGCGCACCGGGCGTTACACCTCGCCCCACGTCCAGTCGATCACCGAGCGGATCAGCCTGGACGGCGCGCCCATCGAGGCCGAGCGCTTCATCGAGACGTACCGCGACATCAAGCCGTACGTGGAGATGGTCGACGCGAGCCAGGAGTACCGCCTCTCCTTCTTCGAGGTGCTCACCGGTATGGCGTACGCGGCGTTCGCCGATGCCCCGGTGGACGTCGCCGTCGTCGAGGTCGGCATGGGCGGCAGCTGGGACGCGACGAACGTGATCGACGGCTCGGTGGCCGTGGTCACGCCGATCAGCCTGGACCACACCGACCGGCTCGGCTCCACGCCCGCCGAGATCGCGGGCGAGAAGGCCGGGATCATCAAGCAGGGCGCGACGGTGATCCTGGCGCAGCAGCCGGTGGACGCCGCCCAGGTGATGCTGAAGAAGGCCGTGGAGGCCGACGCGACGGTGGCCCGCGAGGGCATGGAGTTCGGCGTGGTCTCCCGTGAGATCGCGGTCGGCGGCCAGCTCCTGACGCTGCGCGGACTCGGCGGCGAGTACGAGCAGATCTTCCTCCCGCTCTACGGAGCCCACCAGGCGCACAACGCGGCGGTCGCGCTCGCCGCGGTGGAGGCGTTCTTCGGTGTGGGGGCCGAGCAGGCGCGCGCGCTGGACGTGGACACCATCCGCAAGGCGTTCGCCTCGGTCGCCTCGCCGGGCCGGCTGGAGGTCGTGCGCCGCAGCCCCACCGTCGTGCTGGACGCCGCGCACAACCCGGCGGGCGCGCAGGCGACCGCCGCCGGTATCACCGAGTCGTTCGGCTTCTCCCGCCTCATCGGCGTGGTCGGCACGAGCGGCGACAAGGACGTGCGGGGCCTGCTGGAGGCGTTCGAGCCGATCTTCGCCGAGATCGTCGTCACGCAGAACTCCAGCGATCGCGCCATGGACGCGGACGAGCTCGCGGCGATGGCCGTGGAGGTCTTCGGCGACGAGCGGGTGGTCGTCGAGCCGCGCCTGGACGACGCGCTGGAGGCGGCGATCACCCTGGCGGAGGAGGAGGCGGAGTTCGCCGGCGCGGGTGTGCTGGTGACCGGCTCCGTGATCACGGTCGGCGAGGCCCGGCTGCTGCTCGGGAGGGGCTGACATCCGATGCGTACGCTCTGTGCATCCACGCTGATCGGTGAGTTCTTCGTGATCGGCTTCGCCGGTCTCGTCGCCATGAAGTCGGACGGCGCCTCGATGGCCGCGGTGTGGACGGTCTGCGGGATCGCGATGCTGTTCTCGGTGCTGCTGTGCGGCATGATCACCCGGCCCGGCGGGATCCAGCTCGGCTGGGCGCTCCAGATCGCGCTGGTCGCGAGCGGTTTCGTCGTGCCGGCCATGTTCTTCCTGGGCGCGCTGTTCGCCGGGCTGTGGTGGGCGTCGGTGTTCTACGGCCGCAGGATCGACGAGGCGAAGGCCCGGTGGGAGGCGCAGGCCTCCGCAGGGCCTGACGCTGCGTAATCGCGGGCGGCATTCGCCCTGTAGCCTCATCAGTGCCTGCCGCCCGCTTGGGACGCGGCAGGCCCTGAATCCGCACCTGAAGGAGCCCGTACCGTGAGTCAGCGCACGCTCGTCCTGCTCAAGCCCGACGCCGTACGACGCGGCCTGATCGGCGAGATCATCGGACGCATCGAGGCCAAGGCGGGCTGGACCATCAGCGCGCTGGAGCTGCGCACGCTGGACCAGGAGACCCTGGAGCAGCACTACGGGGAGCACAAGGGCAAGCCGTTCTACGAGCCGCTGGTGGCCTTCATGGCCTCCGGCCCGATCGTCGCCCTCGTCGTCGAGGGTGAGCGCGTCATCGAGGGTGTACGCCAGCTGGCGGGACCGACCGACCCGATCGCGGCGGCTCCGGGCTCCATTCGTGGCGACTTCGGCACCATTGTCCGGGAGAACCTCATCCACGCATCGGACTCCGAGGAGTCCGCCATTCGAGAGCTGAAGATTTTCTTCCCGGGTCTCTCCTGACAGCACGTCAGCCGAACAGCGCTCATGACCTGGGGCGACCGAAGGAATTTCGGTCGCCCCTTGGCATAGGCCGGGGCATTGCGGGAACGCATCGCTTCGACACATCGTCACCAAATACAGAGGTGGACCAGCGCGCGGTGTCGGTGCAGGCGGCACTACGATGTAAGCCTCCACGCCGCAGCACCCACCTCGCCGTCCTGAAAAGCCATCAACGCTCTATTTGGGAAGGCCAGACGCATCCTCATGGGGAACAACATGTCGTTCATCGGCCGTGACATGGCTGTCGACCTCGGGACCGCCAACACGCTGGTGTACGTCAGAGGCCGGGGGATCGTTCTCAACGAGCCGTCCGTCGTCGCGATCAACACCAACACGGGCGGCATTCTCGCGGTCGGCGCCGAGGCGAAGAAGATGATCGGCCGGACGCCCGGCAACATCGTTGCCGTCCGGCCGCTGAAGGACGGCGTCATCGCCGACTTCGAGATCACCGAGCGGATGCTCCGCTACTTCATCCTGAAGATCCACAAGCGCCGGTACCTCGCCCGTCCGCGTGTCGTCGTCTGTGTCCCCTCGGGTATCACGGGTGTCGAGCGCCGTGCGGTCATCGAGGCGTCGACGCAGGCGGGCGCCCGTCAGGTGCACATCATCGAGGAGCCGATGGCCGCGGCCATCGGCTCCGGACTCCCCGTCCACGAGGCCACCGGCAACATGGTCGTCGACATCGGCGGCGGCACCACCGAGGTGGCCGTGATCTCGCTCGGCGGAATCGTCACGGCACAGTCCATCCGCGTTGCCGGCGACGAGCTGGACAACGCGATCATCCAGCACATCAAGAAGGAGTACTCGCTCCTGCTCGGTGAGCGGACCGCCGAGAGCATCAAGATCACCATCGGCTCCGCGTACGAGATGGACAAGGACGAGCACACCGAGATCCGCGGCCGTGACCTCGTCTCCGGTCTGCCCAAGACCGTGGTCATCTCCGCCGCGGAGGTCCGCAAGGCCATCGAGGAGCCGGTCAACGCGATCGTCGACGCCGTCAAGACGACGCTCGACAAGTGCCCGCCGGAGCTGTCCGGCGACGTCATGGACCGCGGCATCGTCCTCACCGGCGGTGGCGCACTGCTGCGCGGTCTCGACGAGCGGCTGCGCCGCGAGACGGGCATGCCGATCCACATCGCCGAGGACCCGCTGGACTCGGTGGCGCTCGGATCGGGCAAGTGTGTCGAGGAGTTCGAGGCGCTCCAGCAGGTACTGGACGCCCAGCCGCGTCGTTAGCCGGACGGCGGCCCGGCAACGGCCGGGTCCGTCTCCGCCGTTCGGGGGCCCCGCGGGCTCCCACATGGGGTCTTTCCGCCTCCGCCTCAGGGGAAGGATCGTTGCTCCACCGACACCACCATTCCAACGAGGAAGGCACGGCCGCCGCACGTGAGGGACACACGAGAGAGCCGGCTGCTCCTGGTGCTGCTGATCGCCATCGCGTTCGCCTTGATCACGGTGGACATCCGCGGCGGCGAGGAGTCACCGGTCGACGGAGCCCGGCAGGCCGCGGCCACGGTCTTCGGTCCTGTCGAGAACGGCGTCGCGGCGGCCGTCGACCCGATCGGCAACGCCATCGGCGCCGTACGCGACTCCGGCGAACGGCACGACCGCATCAGCGAACTGGAGCGGGAGAACGCCGAGCTCAAGCAGCGGCTCGGCAGCGACGACCGCAACCGCAGCCGGCTGCGCGAGCTCGACGGCCTGATCAGGACCGCGGCGGCCGGACAGTACGGGATCAAGGGCGCCGAGGTCATCGCCATAGGAGCGGCCCAGGGCTTCTCCTGGACCGTCACGATCGACATCGGCGCCGACGACGGCATCCGGCGTGACATGACCGTCATCAACAGCGACGGACTCGTCGGCCGCGTCACCACCGTCGGACCCGGCACCTCCACGGTCCTGCTCGCCAACGACCCCGACTTCACCGTCGGCACGCGCATGGAGAAGACCAGCGAGCTGGGCTTCGCGACCGGCCAGGGCGACCGGCCGCTCCTCGTCCAGCTGCTCAACGGCAAGTCCAAGGTGAAGAAGGGCGACCGGCTGGTCACCTTCGGCTCGCAGGGCAACAAGCCGTTCGTGCCGGGCGTCCCGGTCGGCGAGGTCCTCCGCGTCGACCCGTCGGGCGGCGACCTCACCCGGAACGTCTACGTCCGCCCGTACGCGGCCTTCAGCAGGCTCGACATCGTCGGCGTCGTCGTCCAGGCACCGAGCAGCGACCCGCGGGACATGGTCCTGCCGCCGAAGCCCGCCAAGCCCAAGCCGACACCCACCGTCACGGTGACCGTCACGCCCGGTGCGTCCGAGGACGCCGACGGCCAGGCGCAGGACGGGGGAGCGCAGGAAGCCCCGCAGGACGGGCAGACGCAGGACGGGCAGCAGGACAGCGGCCAGGCGCAGGACGCCGGACAGGATCCACCGGGCGACAACGCCGCCGACGTCCCGAACGACGAGTAAACAGGAGCTGATCCGTCCATGCGCTTCAACCGGATGCTGCTCTCCACGACCCTGGTCGTGGTCGCCCTCGTCATCCAGGTCACCGTCCTCGCCCGCCTCCAGCTGCCCGGCGCGGTCCCGGACCTGATGCTGCTGACCGTCCTCGGTCTCGCCATGGTCTACGGCCATGTCGCGGGCGCCTTCGTCGGCTTCGGCGCCGGCCTCCTCGCCGACATCGCGCCGCCCGCCGACCACGCGGCCGGCCGCTACGCGCTCGTCCTGTGCGTCATCGGCTACCTCGCCGGCCTCATCCGGCCCGACAACGGGCAGCAGTTGCGCTCCGCCACCGGCCCGATGGTCGTGGTCGTCGCCGCCGCGATCGGATCCACCCTGCTGTACGCGGGAGTGGGCGCCCTCGTCGGCGACACCGCGGCCCGCCATGTGGGCCTCGGCAGCCTGCTGTTCACGGCCGCCGTATACGACCTGATCCTCGCGCCCTTCACGGTCCCGCTGATCATGTGGCTCGCCAGACGCAGCGACAACGATCCGCTCGCCGAGAGCCAGAGCAGCAACGGCACCGACGTCGCCTCCGGCTGGCTGACCTCCGGCACCGGCCTGCGGATCGGCGCCCAGCGCAGCGGACTGCGGATCAGGGCGGCGAAGACCCGGGCGGCCCGGGCCGGACGCATCAAGGGAGTGAAGCGACTGTGACGGAGGGGGCAGCAACGTGAGCAACATCCCGGAGACCGGGCGGACCCCCCGGGTCCAGATCCGGCTCGTCATCATCCAGGTACTCGTCTTCTCCCTCCTGCTCACCCTCGGCGGCCGGCTCTGGTACCTCCAGATCCGCAACGGCGACGAGTACGCCGACGAGGCCAGCGGCAACCACGTGCAGCGGGTCGTCTCACCCGCCGTACGCGGCTCGATCCTCGACGCCCGCGGCGTCCCGCTCGCCGACAACGAGACCCGCCTCGTGGTCTCCGCGTCCCGCACCGAGCTGATGAAGATGAAGGACGACGGGAAGGCGGTCCTGACCCGGCTCGCCGGCGTGCTCGGCATGAAGCCGAAGGACGTCATGGACAAGGTCAGGCTCTGCGACTCGCAGACGCCGCAGCCGTGCTGGAACGGCTCCCCGTACCAGCCGATCCCGGTCACCGACGAGGCCACGACCCAGCAGGCGCTGCGGATCCGGGAGAGCTCCGAGGACTTCCCCGGCATCACCGCCGAGCCCACCGCTGTACGCCGCTACCCCGCACCGGGCAAGGCCCGCACCTCGCAGGTGCTCGGCTACCTCTCGCCGGTCACCGACGAGGAGATCCAGCAGGCCAAGGACACCGACTCGCCGCATCTGCGCTCCGACCAGGTCGGCCGCTCGGGCCTGGAGCGCACCTACGACAAGCAGTTGCGCGGCAAGGCGGGCGTCACGTCGTACGAGGTCGACAAGCTCGGCCGGGTCATGGGCCAGACCGAGTCCGACCCCGGTGTGCCCGGCTCCAACGTGGTCACCAGCATCGACGCGCGTGTCCAGGCCGTCGCCGAGCACGAGCTCCACCAGGCGATGAAAACCGTCCGGCAGGAGACCGACAAGGTCACCGGCCGCAAGTACGAGGCCGACGCGGGCGCCGTCGTCGTCATGGAGTCCAAGACCGGGCGCGTCGTCGCGATGGCCTCCCAACCCGACTACGACCCCAACGCCTGGGTCGGCGGCATCTCGGCCAAGGACTACGCCCGGCTCACCGGCAAGAACTCCAACTACCCGCTGCTCAACCGGGCCATCCAGGGCCAGGCACCCGCCGGCTCCGTCTTCAAGGTGGTGTCGGCGAGCGCGGCCGTACGGGCGGGCTACCCCTTCGACGGCCGCTACAACTGCACCAGCTCCTACAGCATGGGCAACCGGAGCTTCGCGAACTTCGAGTCCAAGGGGCACGGCCCGATCTCCCTCGGCGACGCCCTCAAGTTCTCCTGCAACACTGTCTTCTACCGTCTCGGCCACCAGGAGTGGCAGCGCGACGGCGGCCTCAAGCCCAAGAAGAACGCCCACGACTGGTTCTACCGGACAGCCCACGACTACGGATTCGGCGCCGAGACCGGCATCGACCTGCCGAACGAGGTCACCGGCCGCATCCCCGACCGCCAGTGGAAGAAGAGCTTCTGGGAAGCCAACAAGGACGCCTGGTGCAAGCAGGGTAAGAAGGGCGGCTCATACGTCGAGCAGATCGCCTATGAGAGCTGCCTCGAAGGCAACCAGCTGAAGGCCTTCGACAGCATCAACTTCGCCATCGGCCAGGGTGACGTTCTCATCACCCCCATCCAGTTGGCGACGGCCTACTCCGCCATCAGCAACGGCGGCACCCTCTACAACCCCACCCTCGGCAAGGCCGTCATCAGCCCCGACGGCAAGAAGATCGAGGAGATCGCGCCAAAGCCCCACGGCAAGCTGCCGGTCGACGCCGAGACCATCAGCGACCTCGACAAGGGTCTGCGCTCCGTCGTCGAGCCCGGTGGCACCGCCGCCTGGCGGTTCGGCGGCTGGCCGCAGGACAAGATCCCGATGCGGGCCAAGACCGGCACCGCCCAGGTCTACGGCAAGCAGACCACCTCGTGGTTCGCGACCTACACCGACGACTACACGATCGTCATGACGATCTCCCAGGGCGGTACGGGCTCCGGCGCGTCGGGCCCCGCGGTGCGCAACATCTACGACGCGATGTACGGCCTGGACAAGGAGGGCAACCAGGACCTGAAGAGGGCCCTGCTTCCCCAGCCGCAGAAGGGCCTGCCCAAGGTCCTCCCGGACGGCTCGATCGACGCCCCGGAGATCAGGCCCTACGTTCCCCCGAAGCCGAAGGACCCCGGACCAGTGCTCGCGGGCTCGCCCGTACGGAGGGACTGACATGACAGGCGGCTTCTCCGTCTCCGGCTACGGCCCCGAGCGCGACGGTCTGTGGGCCAAGCTCAGCGCCCGCGACTCGATCGCGCGCAGGCTCGACTGGCCGCTGATGTCCTCCGCGATCGCGCTGTCGGTCATCGGCACGCTGCTGGTCTGGTCGGCGACCCGGGGGCGCACCGAGCTCAACAACGGGGACCCGTACCACTTCCTGGTCCGGCACAGCCTCAACATCGGCATCGGCTTCGCGCTGATGGCCGGCACGATCTGGCTGGGCCACCGCACGCTGCGCGGCGCGGTGCCCGTGCTCTACGGACTGTCCGTGGTGCTCGTGCTGCTGGTGCTCACCCCGCTCGGCGCCACGATCAACGGCGCCCACGCCTGGCTCGTCATCGGCGGCCTGTCGCTCCAGCCGTCCGAGTTCGTGAAGGTCACGATCATCCTGGGGATGGCGATGATGCTCGCCGCCCGCGTGGACGCGGGCGACCAGCTCCATCCCGACCACCGCACGGTCGCCAAGTCGCTCGGCCTCGCGATCCTGCCGATGGCGATCACCATGCTGATGCCGGATCTCGGCTCGGTGATGGTGATGGTCGTGATCGTGCTCGGCGTCCTGCTCGCCTCGGGCGCCTCCAACCGGTGGATCCTCGGCCTCATCGGCGCGGGCGCCGCGGGCGCGCTCCTGGTGGCCGCGCTCGGACTGCTCGACGAGTACCAGATCAACCGCTTCGCCGCGTTCGCGAACCCGGAGCTCGACCCCGCAGGTGTCGGCTACAACACCAACCAGGCGCGGATCGCCATCGGGTCCGGCGGGCTGTACGGCGCCGGGCTGTTCAACGGCCACCAGACCACGGGCCAGTTCGTGCCCGAGCAGCAGACCGACTTCATCTTCACCGTCGCCGGTGAGGAACTGGGCTTCCTCGGCGCGGGGCTGATCCTGGCGCTGCTCGGCGTCGTGCTGTGGCGCGCGTGCCGCATCGCGCGGGAGACGACGGAGCTGTACGGCACGATCGTCGCGGCCGGGATCATCGCCTGGTTCGCCTTCCAGTCCTTCGAGAACATCGGCATGGCGATGGGCATCATGCCGGTGGCGGGCCTGCCGCTGCCGTTCGTGTCGTACGGCGGCACGTCGATGTTCGCGGTCTGGATCGCGGTGGGCCTGCTCCAGTCGATCCGCGTCCAGCGCCCGGTGAGCGCGTAGCCGGAGGGCGTCAGCAGGGGCGCCTGCCCCGAGTGGGGCGGGGCCGTTGCGGTGGCGTACCGCCGCGGGGCGCGGGCGCCGGGGTCAGGCCGGGGCTCCCTCGCCGGTCCCGGCACCCCCGGCAGCGGCCGGCGGGGCACTGCCGCCGCGGCTCGCGGGTGCCCAGGGCCGGGACGGAGCTGCCGGCCCGCTCCCGGCCGCCCCGGCAGGCCGCCGGCGGCGCGAGCCGGCGACCCGGGGGCGCGGGGGCGTCAGCCCCGGCGTCTCATCAGGGCAGCGCCGGCGCCACGGCGCACTGCCGTCGCGGCTCGCGGGCGACTAGATTCGGGGCATGGCGGACACCAAGCGCGAGATCGAGCGGAAGTACGACGCCGGCCCCGACACCCGGCTGCCCGACCTGACACGGGTCCTCGGAGTCGCCGGCGTCCGGGACCGGGGCGTCGACGAGTTGGACGCCGTCTACTACGACACCGGTGACCTGAGGCTCGCGGCCGCCTCGGTCACCCTGCGCCGCAGGACCGGCGGCGCCGACGCCGGATGGCATCTCAAACTGCCCGTGGCCCCCGACATCCGCGACGAGATCAGCGCCCCCCTGTCCGACGAGGTCCCCGGCGAACTGGCCGCCCTCGTGCGCGTGTACACCCGCGAGGCCGCCCTCGCCCCGGTCGTCCGTCTGCGCTCCGTCCGCGCCGTGCGCCATCTGCTCGACGCCGACGGCGCCCTGCTCGCCGAGCTCAGCAGGGACGAGGTGCACGCCGAACGGCCGCCGGGCGGCGACGGTGCCGCCCGCTGGGACGAGATCGAGGTCGAACTCGCGGACGGCGGCGACCCCGCGCTCCTCGACGCCGTCGACAAGAAGCTCCGCAAGGCCGGACTGAGCCGGTCCACCGCGCCGTCCAAGCTGGCGAGGGCCCTCGCCGAGACCGGCACCGCCCCGGCACCCCGCCCCGAGCCGCGCACCCCCCGCACCGCGGGCGACCACATCCTGCGCTACCTGCGCGAACAGAGCGACGCCCTCGTCGCCTACGACCCCGGCGTCCGCCGGGACCTGCCCGACGCGGTGCACCAGATGCGCGTCTCCACCCGGCGGCTGCGCAGCGCCCTGCGCACATACCGGAAGATCCTCGACCGCGAGGCCGCCCAGCCTGTGATCGACGAACTCAAGTGGCTCGCCGGGGAGCTCGGCGTCGCACGCGACCATGAGGTCCTCGCCGAGCGGCTGAGCTCCCGCGTCGGCGCGCTGCCCGACACCCTGCTGCTCGGACCGGTCGAAGCGCGCCTGAAGGCATGGTCGGCCGCCGGTGAGGCCGACGCCCGCGGCACGGCGGTCGCCGCCCTCGACAGCGCGCGTTACCTCGCCCTTCTCTCCTCGCTCGATGCCCTGCTCGCGAGCCCTCCGCTGCTGAAGGCGGCCGGCAAGGCGGCCGACGCCGCGCTGCCGGACGCGGTGCTGAAGGAGTACGACCGCCTCTCCCGCCGCGTCGAGCACGCCCTCGCCCTGCCCGCCGGCCAGGAGAGGGACCTGGCCCTGCACGACGCCCGCAAGGCCGCCAAGCGCGCCCGGTACGCGGCCGAGGCCGCGACGCAGGCGCTCGGCCGTCCGGCGCGGCGGTTCGCCAAGCGGATGAAGGCCGTGCAGAAGGTCCTCGGCGACCACCAGGACAGCGTCGTCGCCCGCGAGGCGCTGCGCGAGCTGGCGGTCGCGGCGAACGCGGCGGGCGAGTCGTCCTTCACCTGGGGCCTGCTGTACGGGCAGGAGTCGGCCCGAGCCGCGCAGCGCGAGGACGAGCTGCCGGAGGTGTGGGAGCGGGCGACGGCCCCCGGACTGCGGGCGGCCCTGACCGGTTGAGCGTCGGGGTACGCTTGATGGTCACCCCCTGTCCGCTCACGAGAGACACCACGATGCCTGTCGAGTCGGTCTTCCCACGCCTGGAAGCGCTTCTCCCGCATGTCCAGAAGCCGATCCAGTACGTCGGCGGAGAACTCAACTCCACCGTCAAGGACTGGGACGCCTGCGACGTCCGCTGGGCGCTCATGTACCCCGACGCGTACGAGGTCGGACTGCCCAATCAGGGCGTCATGATCCTCTACGAGGTACTGAACGAACGTGAGGGCGTCCTCGCCGAGCGCACCTACAGCGTGTGGCCGGACCTCGAGGAGCTGATGCGCGAGCACCAGGTCCCGCAGTTCACCGTGGACAGCCACCGCCCGGTCAAGGCGTTCGACGTCTTCGGGCTCAGCTTCTCCACCGAGCTCGGCTACACCAACATGCTCACGGCCCTGGACCTCGCGGGCATCCCGCTGGAGTCGAAGGACCGGACGATCGACGACCCGATCGTGCTCGCCGGCGGCCACGCCGCGTTCAACCCCGAGCCGATCGCTGACTTCATCGACGCGGCGATCATCGGTGACGGCGAGCAGGCCGTGCTCGACATGACCGAGATCATCCGCGCCTGGAAGGCGGAGGGCCGGCCCGGCGGCCGCGAGGAGGTCCTGTTCCGCCTCGCGAGGACGGGCAGCGTCTACATCCCCGCGTTCTACGACGTCGAGTACTTGCCCGACGGCCGTATCGGCCGCGTCGTGCCGAACAAGTCGGGTGTGCCGTGGCGGGTGTCCAAGCACACCGTCATGGACCTCGACGAGTGGCCCTACCCCAAGCAGCCGCTGGTCCCGCTCGCGGAGACCGTCCACGAGCGGATGTCCGTCGAGATCTTCCGTGGCTGCACCCGCGGCTGCCGCTTCTGCCAGGCCGGCATGATCACGCGCCCCGTGCGGGAGCGAAGCATCACCGGCATCGGCGACATGGTCGACAAGGGTCTCAAGGCGACCGGCTTCGAGGAGGTCGGCCTCCTCTCCCTGTCCTCCGCGGACCACAGCGAGATCGGCGACATCGCCAAGGGCCTCGCCGACCGGTACGAGGACGACAAGATCGGTCTGTCGCTGCCCTCGACCCGGGTCGACGCGTTCAACGTGGACCTGGCCAACGAGCTGACGCGCAACGGCCGTCGGTCGGGTCTCACCTTCGCCCCCGAGGGCGGCTCCGAGCGCATGCGCAAGGTCATCAACAAGATGGTCTCGGAGGAGGACCTGATCCGGACCGTCGCCACCGCGTACGGCAACGGCTGGCGTCAGGTGAAGCTGTACTTCATGTGCGGCCTGCCGACCGAGACCGACGACGACGTGCTCCAGATCGCCGACATGGCGGCGAACGTCATCGCCAAGGGCCGCGAGGTCTCGAAGTCCAACGACATCCGCTGCACGGTGTCGATCGGCGGCTTCGTGCCCAAGCCGCACACCCCCTTCCAGTGGGCGCCGCAGCTGTCCGCCGAGGAGACGGACGCCCGGCTGGAGAAGCTGCGCGACAAGATCCGCGGCGACAAGAAGTACGGCCGCTCGATCGGTTTCCGCTACCACGACGGCAAGCCGGGCATCGTCGAGGGCCTGCTCTCGCGCGGTGACCGCCGCATCGGCGCCGTCATCCGCGCCGTCTACGACGACGGCGGCCGTTTCGACGGCTGGCGCGAGCACTTCTCGTACGACCGCTGGATGGCCTGCGCCGAGAAGACGCTGCCGGACTTCGGCGTCGACGTCGACTGGTACACGACCCGTGAGCGGACGTACGAGGAGGTCCTGCCCTGGGACCACCTGGACTCCGGTCTCGACAAGGACTGGCTCTGGGAGGACTGGCAGGACTCGCTCGACGAGACCGAGGTCGAGGACTGCCGCTGGACGCCGTGCTTCGACTGCGGTGTGTGCCCGCAGATGGATACGCACATCCAGATCGGTCCGACGGGCAAGAAGCTGCTGCCGCTGACCGTCGTCAAGTAGCGCTCGTTCACCCCGACTCGGGGGAGGGCCCGGCCGCAGGGAGACCTGTGGCCGGGCCCTCATCCGTTTCCGCAGGCAGGACGCATCCAGACGGGCCCCTGGTGCGTCCTGACGAACATGAGCATGGAAAAGCCGCAGGCGGCGGGCGGCCCGCAGCAGTACGGCGCGGTCAAGGAGTACGAGCCCGGTGACGGGTGCCTGGCGGCGGTCATCAGGATTCCGCTGCGGATCGTCGTCGTGATCCTGGTCGTCCCCGTGCGCATGGTCTGGGACGTCCTCGTCGTCTGCGGGCGGACGCTGCACCGGACGCTGCTGCGGCCGGCCGGTCGCGCGCTCGCCCGGCTCGGCCGCGCCCTCCTGCGCCACGTGCTGATCCCGGTCGGCAAGGCGCTGTTCGTGTGGCCGTGGGTGGCGCTGTGGCGGTACGTGATCGCGCCGGTGGTGACGTACGGGCTGGTCGTGCCCGCGGTGTGGCTCTACCGGTACGTGCTGACCCCGCTCGGCCACGCCATCGCGTGGATCGTGGCGAACCTGGTCGTCGCGCCGCTCGTGTGGATGGTGGCGAACCTGCTGGTCGCACCGCTCCTGTGGATACACCGGCAGGTGCTGGCCCCGCTCGGGCACGGCATCGCGGCCGTGCTGGGGTGGCTCGGCAGGGCACTGTTCGTGTGGCCGTGGGTGGCGCTGTGGCGATACGTGATCGTGCCGGTGGTCACGTACGGGCTGGTCGTTCCGCTCGTGTGGGTCTGCCGTTACGGGCTGGTCCTGCCCGCGGTGTTGCTCTACCGGCACGTGCTGACCCCGCTCGGCCACGGCATCGTGTGGCTCGTCGCCCGCCTGGTCGTGGCTCCGGCGGCCTGGATGTACCGCTGTGTCCTCGCGCCGATCGGCCGGGAGACCGTCGCGGCCCTCCGGCTCGCGTGGCAGTTCGCCGGGTACGTGTCGCGCGCCGTCGGCCGGGGGCTGAAGTGGCTCGCATGGAATCTCGTGGGCCGCCCGGCGCGCTGGTTCTACCGCAGCGTGTGCACCCCCGTCGGCCACGTGGTGCGCGACGCGCTCTTGCGCCCGGCCAAGCGGGCCGCCGTCGAGGCCGGACGGACCGTGCGCGACGCCTTCGCCTCGGCTCGGCGGACCCTGCGCCGGGCCCGCCGCGACGCCGCATGGCGCGCACTGGGCGGCGGACCTGTGTACGCGGAGCCCGCGACGCCCGTGGCGGGCCCGGCGCGCCGGGCGCGTAACCTGGAAGATACGCAACAACCACAGACCGTTCCCGGCGCGGCGGCCGAGACCGAGATCTCCCTGCGCAAGCGGGGGTGAGCCGGCCGGCCCCGAGGGAACCCCCCGCACGTCCGAGGGCGGCGCGCCACCCGCGCCCGCTCCGCACCGAGGAGAAGAACCACTGGGCAAGCGACAGCCCGAAGGCCCGCCGCCCGCACCTGCGGTGCAGCGCATCCGACTGCGCTACACCAAGCGCGGCCGCCTCCGGTTCACCAGCCACCGTGACTTCCAGCGCGCCTTCGAGCGCGCGCTGCGGCGCGCCGAGGTGCCCATGGCGTACTCGGCGGGATTCACGCCGCACCCGAAGGTGTCGTACGCCAATGCCGCACCCACCGGCACGGGCAGCGAGGCCGAGTACCTGGAGATCGCCCTCACCGAGTACCGCGACCCCGACAAGCTGCGTGAGCTGCTCGACGAGTCGCTGCCGGGCGGACTCGACATCACCGACGCCGTCGAGGCCCGCACCTCGGGTCTCGCCGACCGGCTCACCGCCTCCGTGTGGGAGCTGCGGCTGGACGGTGTCGAGCCGGAGGCCGCCGAAAGTGCCGTGGCCGCGTTCCTCGCCGCCGAGACCGTAGAGGTCCAGCGGAAGACGAAGAACGGTATGCGGACCTTCGACGCACGGGGTGCCGTCGCGGACCTGCAGGCGGGTCGTCCCCAGCCTGATAGGCCCGGAGAGGGGCCCTGTGCGATACTGCGGCTGGTTGTTCGGCACGTGACACCTGCCGTGCGACCCGACGACGTCCTGTCCGGTCTCCGAGCTGTGGCCGACCTGGCGCCGCCGGTCCCCGCAGCGGTGACCAGGCTGGCGCAGGGGCTCTTCGACGAGGAGTCCGGCACGGTGACCGACCCGCTCGCGCCCGACCGCGAGGCAGCCCCGGCCGCTCCACCCACGGCCGCCGGGACAGCCCCTGCGACGGCGCCGGAAGGTCCCGCCGCGTAAGGACGGTCGTCGTAGCGCGGCTCTGGACACTCGGGAGCCACCTGAGCCGGGCCGCGCATTGACACAGGAGACTTTCGCCAGGCCGTGCGTACATCGCGTACGGAACCGGCGAGCCAGACATCAGCTCCCGTGCGGCGCCCGCGCCCCGGACGGCGGCACCGCGCACATCACGCGGGCCGCGGCCGGACCGGACCAGGCGCGGCGCCCGGGAGCGCGACGGGAGAAACGCCCGCATGCTCGAGCCCATCGGATCCGGCACCGCCGGAGACAACAACCAAGAACACGCCACTCCCAGCGACACGCTGCCGCCGCGCCGCAGGCGCCGCGCCGCGTCGCGTCCCGCAGGGCCGCCGAGCGCGGTGGCCGCGGGTGACAACGCCGTGCTGAGCGAGTCCGTCCCGGCCGAGGCCACCTCGGGCCCGGGTGCGGAGGCCGTCGAGGCCGCTGCCCCGGCCGCCGGTGGCACGGAGCCCGCCGAGGCTGCCGCCCCGACCGCGGACGCCGAGGCCGCCGCGCCCCGCACCCGCCGCCGTGCCACGCGCAAGGCGACCGCCCCTGCGGGTTCGCCCGAGCCGGCGGAGCCGGCCGCGCCGCGTACGCGCCGGCGTGCCGCCCGTAAGACCACCGCGCCCGCAGCCGCCCCGGTGCAGGCGGAGGCCGTTCCGGCCGAGACCGGGGCCGAGGTCGAGACCGAGGAGATCGCCGAGCCGGTGGTCGCCGACGAGACCGCCGCTTCGCGCCGTACGCGGCGCCGGGCGTCTGCTCCGGCCGGTGCGCCGAAGGCTGTCGAAGCGACTGAGGGCGCCGAGGCCGCTGAGGCCGCTGAGGCCGCGCCCACGCAGGCGGAGGCCGCGCAGGCCGTGGTGCCCGCCGTGGCGGGAGTCTCCGCCGTGGTCGGCGAGAGCGCCGAGGCGGAGGCCGCCGCGCCGCGGACCCGCCGCCGTGCGACCCGCAAGGCGACGGCTCCGGCCGGTGCGCCGCAGGTCGTGGAGACCGAGGAGGCGCAGGCCGCTGTCCCGGCCGCGGACACCGAGGCGGAGGCCCCCGCGCCGCGCACCCGCCGCCGTGCCACGCGCAAGGCGACCGCTCCGGAGGCCGTCGAGGCCGTCGAGGCCGCCGACACCGCTGCCGCCGTCCCTTCGGCGGAGGCCGCCGAGCCCGAGACCGTGGAGCCCGAGGCTGTAGAGGCCGCCGCGCCGCGTCGCCGCCGTCGTGCGTCCGCCCCTGCGGGTGCGCCGAAGGCGACGGCCGCCGAAGAGCCCCAGGCCGAGACGGAGGCGCCCGCGCCGCGTGCGCGCCGTGCCGCCCGCAAGGCCACCGCGCCCGCCGGCGCCCCGGCCGCCGTCGAGGCGGACGAGCAGGCCGGCGAGAGCCTGCCCGAGAGCGCCGTCGAGCAGATCGCGGCCGGCGAGGCCGAGGTTGTGGCCGCCGAGAAGGCGGCCACCCGTGGCCGCACGCGCCGCCGTGCCGCGGCGCCCGAGTTCACCGCGCAGCCGCGGGCCGCCGCGCCCGCCGAGGAGGCGCCCGCGCGCGGCCGCCGTGCCCGTCCTGCCGTGCCCACCTTCCAGGCCCCGGTCTTCACCGAGCCGATGTTCCAGACGCCGGAGACGGCCGCCGCTGCCGCTGCCGCGGCCGCGAGCGTCCCGGAGCCGGAGGAGGACGAGGAGGTCACCGAGGCGGTCGCCGAGGCGGTCGTCGAGGCCCCCGCGCCCGAGCAGCCCGCCGGGCGACGCCGTCGCCGCCGTCGCGGCGAGCCGGCCGAGCCGGTCGAGCCCGTGGAGGCGCCCGCCGCCGAGGCCGTCCCGGCCGAGGAGGAGGCAGAGCCCGAGCAGGCGGAGGCCGAGCAGGGCGAGGAGTCCGACGAGTACGAGGACCGGCCGTCGCGCCGTCGCCGCCGCGGGGGCCGTCGTCGTCGCCGTGGTGAGGCCGCCGACGCGGAGGAGTCCGCGGAGGAGGCGGCCGAGGAGGCGGAGGCCGCCGCAGAGGAGGCGGACGAGGAGGACGAGGACGAGTCCGAGGCGGGCACGCCGTCCGCCGCCGGGACCAGCAGCAGCCGTCGCCGCCGTCGCCGTCGCCGTCGCAGCGGTGACGCGGCCGCCGAGCCGGAGGCCGCTGAGGAGGAAGGCGTCCGTACGGTCGTCAAGGTCCGTGAGCCCCGCAAGAAGGAGGAGCCGAGCGACGAGGTCCAGTCCATCAAGGGCTCGACCCGTCTGGAGGCGAAGAAGCAGCGCCGCCGCGAGGGCCGCGAGCAGGGCCGCCGCCGGGTGCCGATCATCACCGAGGCGGAGTTCCTGGCGCGCCGTGAGGCCGTCGAGCGCGTGATGGTCGTCCGCCAGAGCGGCGAGCGCACCCAGATCGGCGTCCTCGAGGACAACGTGCTCGTCGAGCACTACGTCAACAAGGAGCAGGCCACCAGCTACGTCGGCAACGTGTACCTGGGCAAGGTGCAGAACGTCCTGCCGTCCATGGAGGCCGCGTTCGTCGACATCGGCAAGGGCCGCAACGCCGTGCTGTACGCGGGCGAGGTGAACTTCGAGGCGCTCGGCATGGCCAACGGCCCGCGCCGTATCGAGGCCGCCCTCAAGTCCGGCCAGTCGGTGCTGGTCCAGGTGACCAAGGACCCGATCGGTCACAAGGGCGCCCGCCTCACCAGCCAGGTGTCGCTGCCCGGCCGCTACCTGGTCTACGTGCCCGAGGGCTCGATGACCGGCATCAGCCGCAAGCTGCCCGACACCGAGCGCGCCCGGCTCAAGACGATCCTCAAGAAGATCGTCCCCGAGGACGCGGGCGTCATCGTGCGCACCGCCGCCGAGGGCGCGAGCGAGGACGAGCTGCGCCGTGACGTCGAGCGTCTGCAGGCGCAGTGGGAGGAGATCCAGAAGAAGGCCAAGAGCGGCAACGCCCCGACGCTGCTCTACGGCGAGCCGGACATGACCGTCCGGGTCGTCCGCGACATCTTCAACGAGGACTTCACGAAGGTCGTCGTCAGCGGTGACGAGGCGTGGGAGACGATCCACGGCTACGTCTCGCACGTGGCGCCCGACCTGTCCGACCGCCTCCAGCGGTGGACCAGCGAGGTCGACGTCTTCGCCGCGAACCGGATCGACGAGCAGCTGATGAAGGCACTGGACCGCAAGGTCTGGCTGCCGAGCGGCGGCTCGCTGGTGATCGACAAGACCGAGGCCATGGTCGTGATCGACGTCAACACCGGCAAGTTCACCGGTCAGGGCGGCAACCTCGAGGAGACCGTCACCAGGAACAACCTGGAGGCGGCCGAGGAGATCGTGCGCCAGCTGCGGCTGCGCGACCTGGGCGGCATCGTCGTCGTCGACTTCATCGACATGGTGCTGGAGTCCAACCGGGACCTGGTCATGCGCCGGCTCCTGGAGTGCCTGGGCCGCGACCGCACCAAGCACCAGGTGGCCGAGGTGACCTCGCTGGGTCTGGTGCAGATGACCCGCAAGCGGGTCGGCCAGGGACTGCTGGAGTCCTTCTCGGAGACCTGTGTCCACTGCAACGGACGCGGCGTGATCGTGCACATGGAGCAGCCGTCCGCGGCCGGTGGCGGTGGCGGCAAGCGCGCCAAGAAGCGCGGTCGCGGCGGTGCCGTAGTGGAGCACGAGCACGTCGAGCCGCAGGCCGTGCCGGCGGAGCCGGAGCCCGAGACGGAGGCGGAGGTTGCCGCCGAGGCGGCCGCCCCGGTGGCGCTCGAGGAGCCGGCCTTCGCGCCCGACGAGGAGCTGTACAGCAGCATCGCGGAGGCCGAGGCCGCCGTGTCGCGCGGCCGTGGCCGCCGTCGGGCGACCCGCAAGGTGTCGGCCCCGGCCGGTGCGCCGAAGGCGGCGGAGCCGGCGGTCGTGGCTGTGCCCGAGCCCGAGCCCGCGGTGGTGCCCGAGCCCGAGCCCGAGTTCGCGCCGGAGGCTCCCGCCGAGCCCGCCCCCGCGGGCCGTGGCCGGCGCCGGGCGACGCGCAAGGTGTCGGCGCCGGCCGGCTCCCCGGCCCAGGCCGAGGTGACGGTGGCGCCGGTGGCGAAGCCCGAGCCGGCTCCCGAGCCCGCGCCCGTGGCCGAGCCCGAGCCCGAGGTTGCGGCCGTGGTCGCCGAGGAGGCGCCGGTCGCGGCTCCGCCGCGCGCCCGCCGCCGGGTGACCCGCAAGGTCACCGCCCCGGCCGGTTCGCCGTCCGGCGCCGAGGAGGCCGCGGTCGTCGTGGTCCCCGCGGAGCCCAAGGCCGCCGAGCCCGAGGCGGAGCAGGCGGAGCCGGAGGCCGCTCCGGTGGCCAAGAAGGCGGCCCGTAAGACGGCCAAGAAGGCCACGGCGAAGAAGGCCGCGGCCAAGAAGACGGCCGCGAAGAAGACGACGGCCAAGAAGACGGCGGCGAAGAAGGTCTCGAAGAAGACGGTGGCGGCCGAGCAGTCGTCCTCGTCGGTCTCCGCGACCACGTCCGAGGACTAGCCCCCGCTGACGCGACCCGTCCCGGTTCTGCCGGGCCGGGTCGCGTCCGCGCGTCTGCCGGGGCGGCGGACAGCCGCCGAGGGCCGCAGGGGTCCGTGAGGGCCTCGGCCGCCCGGTGCCCGCCGCAGCCGCGGCACGCACCATCGGTGTTCCCGCGTGCCGGACGTTGCGCGGGGGACCGAAGGGCAGCCGGTTTGACCCGCCGTCGACAGATCCGTAACCTTGTCCATCGGCGTGTTTCCTTATGCGCCCACCTCTGAGCACCTCCCTCCCGGCCCGCCGGGAGAGGCCGCTCGTCCAATCCGGATCGTCACGGGCCCCGTGCCCGTGTGAGCGGCTGGCATCAGGGGTTTCGTTCCGAGCGAGAGAGAGATCCGCGTGTACGCCATCGTGCGCAGCGGTGGTCGCCAGCACAAGGTTGCTGTCGGCGACATCGTTGAGGTTGACAAGATTTCCACCGCCAAGGTTGGCGACACGGTCGAGCTCTCGACCCTGCTCGTTGTCGACGGCGACGCCGTGACCAGCGACCCGTGGGTGCTGGCCGGTATCAAGGTCACGGCCGAGGTCGTGGACCACCACAAGGGCGCGAAGATCGACATCCTTCGCTACAAGAACAAGACCGGCTACCGCCGCCGCCAGGGTCACCGTCAGCAGTACACGGCGATCAAGGTCACCGGCATCCCCACGGCTGCGAAGTAAGGGACTGAGGAGAGATGGCACACAAGAAGGGCGCATCGTCCACCCGGAACGGTCGCGACTCGAATGCTCAGCGGCTCGGCGTGAAGCGCTTCGGCGGTCAGGTCGTGAACGCCGGTGAGATCCTGGTCCGCCAGCGTGGCACCCACTTCCACCCCGGCTCGGGCGTGGGCCGTGGCGGCGACGACACCCTGTTCGCGCTGCTGCCGGGCGCTGTGGAGTTCGGTACCCACCGTGGCCGCAAGGTCGTGAACGTCGTTCCGGTCGCCTGACCGGTTCTTCAGCGAGGGGCGGACCTCACTTCCCGGACCGGGAAGCGGGTCCGCCTTTCGTGTGTTGAGAGACAGACATTTCCGTACGTACGTCACCGGCGCTCGTCGCCGGCGGCACCCCGTCATCACTGGAGGCAATCCATGACCACCTTCGTGGACCGCGTCGAGCTGCACGTCGCCGCGGGTAACGGAGGCCACGGCTGCGCCTCCGTGCACCGGGAGAAGTTCAAGCCGCTCGGCGGGCCCGACGGCGGCAACGGCGGTCGCGGCGGCGACGTCATCCTGGTCGTCGACCAGTCCGTGACCACGCTGCTCGACTACCACCACAGCCCGCACCGCAAGGCCACCAACGGCAAGCCCGGCGAGGGCGGCAACCGCTCCGGCAAGGACGGTCAGGACCTGGTCCTGCCCGTGCCGGACGGCACGGTCGTCCTCGACAAGCGGGGCAATGTGCTCGCCGACCTGGTGGGCCAGGGCACCACGTACGTCGCCGCCGAGGGCGGCCGCGGCGGCCTCGGCAACGCGGCACTGGCCTCCGCGCGCCGCAAGGCCCCCGGTTTCGCGCTGCTCGGCGAGCCCGGCCGCTCGGGCGATGTCGTGCTGGAGCTCAAGACCGTCGCCGACGTCGCGCTCGTGGGGTACCCGAGCGCCGGCAAGTCCTCGCTGATCTCGGTGCTCAGCGCCGCCAAGCCGAAGATCGCGGACTACCCGTTCACCACGCTCGTCCCCAACCTGGGCGTCGTGACCGCCGGCTCGACCGTCTACACGATCGCGGACGTCCCCGGCCTGATCCCGGGCGCCAGCCAGGGCCGCGGCCTGGGCCTGGAGTTCCTGCGCCACGTCGAGCGCTGCTCGGTTCTGGTGCACGTGCTGGACACCGCGACGCTGGAGTCCGAGCGTGACCCCGTCTCCGACCTCGACATGATCGAGGAGGAGCTGCGGCAGTACGGCGGCCTGGAGGACCGGCCGCGCATCGTCGTCCTCAACAAGGTCGACATCCCCGACGGCCAGGATCTGGCCGACATGATCCGCCCGGACCTGGAGGCTCGCGGTCACCGCGTCTTCGAGGTGTCCGCGGTGGCCCACAAGGGCCTCAAGGAGCTGTCGTTCGCGCTGGCCGAGATCGTGGCCCAGGCGCGTGCCGCCAAGCCGGTGGAGGAGGCGACCCGGATCGTCATCCGCCCGAAGGCGGTCGACGACGCGGGCTTCACGGTGACGCAGGAGGAGGACGGCCTGTTCCGCGTGCGCGGCGAGAAGCCGGAGCGCTGGGTGCGCCAGACCGACTTCAACAACGACGAGGCCGTGGGCTACCTCGCCGACCGTCTGGGCCGTCTGGGCGTCGAGGACGAGCTGATGAAGGCCGGTGCCCGCGCGGGCGACGGCGTCGCGATCGGCCCCGAGGACGACGCGGTCGTCTTCGACTGGGAGCCGACGATGATGGCGGGCGCGGAGATGCTCGGCCGCCGCGGCGAGGACCACCGCTTCGAGGCCCCGCGCCCGGCGGCGCAGCGCCGCCGCGACCGCGAGGCGGAGCGGGACGAGGCGCTCAAGGAGTTCGAGGGCTTCGACCCCTTCTGAGACTCTCGGAACGGGCCGCCCGCAGCGGCCCGTTCCGGCCTGTGGCCGGCCGTGCGGGTCCGCCCGAACGCCGCACAGAGTCCTCGCAAGCCCGTTCTCCCTGGTGACCGGAGCGGGTGACCGGCGGCCCGGAGGGGGCGGAGCACCCGTCATAATGGGGGTGTTCACACGCTCTTTTCGTTTCGTTCAAGGAGTCGCCCGCAGTGCGAAATCCCGAGGCACCCCGGCTTCTTGGGGTCTACCGCCGAGCTGTGCCGGAGAGGGTGCGGCGGGCAATCGTCTCGCAGGTCGACGCTGATGTGCGCCGCCGTCTGAAGATGCGTATCGCGAACGGCACCGCGGTCGCCGAGCGGATCCGCGCCGGCCGGGTCGCCAGGCGGTACGAGGCACTCGTCTCGGGACCCGACCGCGCGGTGGTCGCTGTGGGCCAGGAGCTCAAGGTGGCGCTGGTGGCGGAGGGGACGACTCCGCTGCAGGCGCGCCGGAGCAACCTCGACGGCGTCCTGCGGGCACTGTCCGGCGCCGGGATCGAGCACTTCTGCGTACGGGGCCGTTCGGACACCGCGTCCGCCGTCGCCGTCCGCGTCGAGGACCGTGCCGCCGCGCTGGAGGCGCTCGCCGCCGCCTGCCAGGAGGAGCCGGGCTACGCCACGGTGGTCCGCGGCAACGGCCCGGTGCCCCAGTCCTCACTGCCCGGTTACGAGGCCCCCACCTGGCGCCGGCTGCGTGACGCGGAGATCGTGCGGATCACCTGGTACCGCACCGATCCCACCCGGCAGCTGAAGCTCGGTACCCAGTACGGCTGCGACGTCGAGTTCTGGCGCGAGGAGGACGGCGAGCTGACGGCCCCGCGGCCGGGCAAGCTCGCCGAGAAGCTGCCGGTCCGCGGCGAGACCGTCACCGTGCCGGAGGCGTACTTCACCAGCTTCGCGCCCCGCGAGTCCGCCGACGCGCCGCGCGTCCCGACCCGGGCGGAGCTGGCACTCGTCCCCAGTGGCGAGGTCACCTTCCCCATCGACGTGGTCTACACCTGGGTGGACGGTGCCGACCCGGCCTGGCTGCGGCGCCGCGCCGAATTCTCCGGTGAGGGCTACCACGCGGAGGCGGCCAACGCCGCGCGTTACCTGAGCCGCGACGAGCTCCGCTACTCGCTGCGCTCCCTGCACATGTACGCGCCGTGGGTGCGCACCATCCATCTCGTGACGGACGACCAGACGCCGGACTGGCTGGACACCGAGGTGCCCGGCCTGAAGGTGGTCAGCCACAAGGAGATATTCCGCTCGCCGAGCCTGCTGCCCACGTTCAACTCGCACGCCATCGAGAGCCAGCTGCACCACATCGAGGGGCTCTCGGAACACTTCCTGTACTTCAACGACGACGTGATGCTCGGCAACGAGGTGACGCCGCAGGACTTCTTCCTCGCCAACGGTCTCACCAAGTTCTTCCCGTCTCCGGCTCTGGTGCCGCTCGGTGAAAGGACCGTGGACGATCCGCCCGTGGCGGCGGCCGGCAAGAACAACCGGCGCCTGATCGAGGAGCGTTACGGCGCTGTGCTCGTGCAGAAGATGAAGCACATGCCGCATCCGCTGCGCCGCAGTGTGCTCACGGAGATCGAGTCCGAGTTCGAGACCGAGTACCGGCGCACCGAGGCGAGCCGGTTCCGCAGCATCGACGACATCTCCATCTCGTCGTCGCTGCACCACTACTACGCGTTCCACACACAGCGTGCGGTGCCCTCCCAGCTGCCCTACGCCTACCTGGACCTGACCCACCCGTGGACGGACACCAGGCTCGGCCGGCTGCTGGCCAACCGCGACAAGACGGTGTTCTGCGTCAATGACACGGTCTCGACGGAGCAGGACGTGACCGAGCAGAAGGACTTGATCACGCCGTTCCTTGAGGCGTACTTCCCGGTGCCGAGCCCGTTCGAGAAGAAGCGGTAGCGCGCACCGAGCGACAAGAGAGAGGGGCCCTTCCCCGTCCGGCCGGACGGGGAAGGGCCCCTCTCTCATACGCCGTGTGCCGTCAGCCTCGCTCGAAGCGCGAACGGACGGGGAAGTAGGCGTTCAGGAAGGCTCGCAGCACGCGGTCCTGCTCGTCGACGGGGACCTCGGCGTCCGCGGACTCCCCGATGCAGAAGACGTCATGGCTGCGGGAGGCCAGCAGCCTGCTGAGCACCGAGTGGTGCTCGTAGTTGCCGACGTTGATGTAGCTGCACGAGATGGCCGACGGCACGGAACGGCCCGTGAGGTAGCCGTAGTGGTGGTGCAGCGACGAGGTGATCGACAGGTCCGTGTTGGCACGGAACGGGTTGCGGGCCGTCGCCGAGACCTCTTCGGGGAAGCGTTCGGCGATCTCCGTGAGCACACTGCGGCGCAGGGGGTGCGGCGCGTGCAGGAAGCCGTGCGTGGCCACCCGGCCGAACGCCTGCTCCAGCAGCGCCCGGTTGTTCTTGGCCGCCGCGAAGTAGCCCTCGTCGTCCGGCGACGGCTCGCTCGGCGGGACGGAGGTCGGTGAACGGAACAGCTTCGCGACGCCGTTGCTCAGGAAGAACGAACCCGGCGAGAGCGGACGGCCGATGAACACGTCGTCGTTGAAGTAGAGGAAGTGCTCGGCCAGACCGTCGATACGGTGCAGCTGGCTCTCGATCGCGTGGGAGTTGAACGTGGGCAGCCAGGACTGGTCCGGGAAGATGTCCTTGTGGCTGACCACCTCGATGCCGGGCTGGTCGGTGTCCAGCCACTCCGGCGTCTGCTCGTCCGTCACGAGGTACACATTGCGCACCCAGGGCGCGAACATCGCCAGCGACCGCAGGGAGTAGCGCAGTTCGTCCCGGTTGCGGAACCGGACGTCACCGCTGTCGGCGTCGTCGACCGGCATGTCCAGGCGGCGGCGGACACCGTCGCGGCGCTTGCGCCACTCCGGGTCGGTGTCGTCGACCCAGGTGTAGACGACGTCGATGGGGAAGTCCACGTCCCACATCAGCTGCTTGGTGAACTGGGCCAGCGTCGGGTAGTCGTGTGCGCCGACCTGGAGCTTGGCCGTCGCCTCCAGCGAGGGCAGGCGGCGGCCGAGGAGCGTGGTGGCGCGCGGGCTGTTCCGCCAGCCGTCCTCGTCCTCCTCCCAGAACTCGACGGTGCATCCGTACGCCGGCCCGTAGCGCAGCGTGCGGCTCTCGCTCGTCACCGGCTTGAAGACCCGGACACCGGCGATCTCGCCGACGCCGTCGAGCCGTTCGGCCAGGACGGCGCCGGGAGCGGCACCGCGGGGGGTGATCAGCTCGCCGTAGACGGGCTGGCCCTGCAGGCCGGTCGCCAGAGCCTGGAGGGCGCGGGCGCGCTGCTCGACCGGTACGGCGACGAGGTGCGCGAGGCCGTCGTTGCGGACGAGGACGAAGGGAACACCGGCGTCCTCGAACGCCTTGGCGGTGATCTCCAGGTTCAGGTTCGCCATCGTCGGGCCGTCGATGTCGTCACGCTGCTCCGCGAGGCGGCCGGCCGACCGGATGAGGGACCGGTTCTGGGCCTGGATCATCACCTCGCGTGCCTTCTGCTCGTCGGCGGAGTTCGACAGCAGGGACACGGGGGCCGCGACGCTGAAGCTCTTGGTGCCGCCCTTGGCGATGCGCAGGGCCGTCCGGTCGGCGCGGGCGGCGAGGCGCTCGGGAGTGTCACGACGGGCGACGAGGCGACCGAACAGCTCCTCCCACTGGGCGGTGATCTGCTCGCCGGAGAAGCGCTCGTTGACGCCGGATCTCGCCGCCTTGCCGAAGGCGTGCCGTGTGTCGTCGTCCTTCATCAGGCGGGACATGGCCGAGGCGAGGGAATCGATGTCGCCCGGCGGCACCAGCAGTCCGTCGACGTCGTGCCGGATGATCTCGGCGGGTCCGGTGACGATGTCGTACGCGATCACCGGCACGCCCGCTGCGAACACCTCCAGCAGCACCAGGGGGAACGCCTCGTTGCGCGACGGCAGCAGGCACAGCGACGCCTTGGCCCACTCCTGCTCCATCTGGTCGGAGCGGCCCATGAGTTCCACCTGCGAGTGCAGGCCGAGCCCCTCGACCAGGTGACGCAGACGCACCTGCTGCGGACCGTCGCCGAAGATGCGCAGCGTCCAGTCGGGGAAGTCGGCGGAGACCCGGTGGAAGGCGTGGATCGCGTGGTCCAGCTGCTTCTCCGGCGTCATCCGGGCGGCCAGGACGATGGTCCTGCTCTCCAGGTCGGCACGCGGCCGGTAGCCGTCGGGAACCGCGTTGGGGATGGCCACCAGCTCGGGCGCCGCGTCCTGGAGGGAGTCGGCGAACCAGTCGTTGGTGCGCTCGGTCAGGGAGACGAGGGCGTCGATGCGGGGTGCGTACACCAGGAGCGGCTCACCGGAGACGCCGCGGAGCTGGGAGGCGCGGTGCTCCTGATGCACGGTGACGACGCGGGCCGGGGCGAGGTCGGCGACGGCAGCCATGAGCGCCGGCGTCGTCGTGACGAGGACGTCGGTGTCCAGAGAGCCGAGTGCCCTGGTCATCTCGACGTCGGAGAGCCGGTTGAACGTGCTCTCCCAGGCCGGCTTGATGATCTCGCTGGGGAGGGAGGCCAGTGTGCGGCAGGCCTCGGCGTCCAGGGCGGAGTCGCGTACGGGCCGCTCGTACGCGCCGGTCCGGTCCACGAGGTAGCGCCGCTCGACCTTCCGGGCCGCCGCGAAGAACGGTTCCTGACGGGTCTTGAAGACGCTGAGGATCTCGACCTCGTGGCGGGGCGCGAGATGGATCGCCTGGGTGTACGCGGCCATCTCCGTGCCGCCCATCTCATCGCCCCAGGTGAGCAGAAACGTGATCTTCATGCGACTTCCTCTGTGCTCCGGGGCGCTGCTATGACTTCGGCGCAATTGACGGCGAGCGCGCCGGCCGCCGTGACGTGGGCGTGCACCCGCAGGAGAGAGCCGTTGTCGAGGGCGACGATACGGAAGGGGGTGCGGTAGACCTGCCGGGGATGACGGACATCGGTCAGCTGGCGGGCGATCTTGAGCCGGGAACCGCCGAGCCGCAGGAACAGGTCCCAGGTCCGGGCCGTTCCGCGGCCGCTGCCCATCCTGTCGAGCGGCACCTCGAAGGTGAAACGGTCGCCGTCCCACTCGGGCTCGGTCACGACGGCCTGGTTGCCGCGGCGCACCACGGCCTCTGCGGTTGCGGTGGCCGTGCCGCGGGTGCAGCCGATGAGCCGGCCGTGCACGGTGATCCGGTCCCAGCGCAGGTCGAACGAGGTGAGTTCGGCATGGGGGCGGGGCGGCCGGACCTTCAACAGCGCGTATCCGTCCACCGAACGGACCGGGCGGAAGACAGCGCCGCTCGTGGGTGAGGGCGAGTACGGCAGGGTCGGCCCGTCCGAGACCTCGGGGGCGGCGGCCGCGGTGATCTTCGTGTGCCGCGTCTGCCCTTCGCTGTCCGTCAGCAGGACGGCCAGCCTCCAGATGCCGGTGCTCAGGACGGGCCCGCGGCCCGCCGGCTCCGGCCCGTCACGGTGGCGCAGCGGCACGGTCGCGGTGAGGAGCAGAGTGCCGTCGGCCTGCGGCTCGAGCTCCAGCGGCACTCGTTCGCGGGCGGTGCCGTGCGAGAGCACCAGGACGGCGGAGGTGACGCCCCGGCCGGGGACGGCGACGGCGAAGTTCAGGGTCCGTCCGCTGGAGACGGAGAAGTGCACGGGCCGGAGCTGCGCCCGGGGCCGGATTCCGCCGCCGATCGCCGGTACTGTGTGCAGCTGCTCGACGCGACGGCGCATGCGCACGGCGGCACGACGGGCACGCTTGGCAGCGCCCACCGCATAGGGCAGCAGTGAGTCACTCACGGCGATCCCGGCTTCCACTCAGAGCTGATGGTCAGCGTCGCATGGTGCCAAGAATGAGCTGCATCGGCAAGTTGACTCATAATTCGACCCTTATGTGATGACGATCACTCGATCGTGTGAAACCTGATTCCGCATTTCTCCTCTTCACCTGTGGCGATCCCACTTGATCGCCACAGATGTGAAGAGGGAGACATGGGTCGCCGGACCGAATCTCAATGCCCTGCGCCGTCCAGGCGCACCGTGCTGGCGTCCCTGGCGGGTGCCTCGACAGCGGTCCTGGTGGGCGGCTGCACCGTTACCACTCCCTCTGTCGCTCCGGACGCGGCGACCGGCGCGGGCGGTTCCGATGTGCCGGTGCGGCAGCTGGGCGTGGAACCGCGGAACGGCTTCACGCGACCCGGCCACGCGCGGGTGATGCAGATTGTGGCCCATCCGGACGACGACCTGTTCTTCATGAACCCCGACGTGGCCCAAACACTCGCGAGCGGGATACCGGTGATATCCGTCTATGTCACGGACGGCGGTTCCTTCGGCAAGAACGTGATTCCGGGCGGACCGGAGCCGGCGGCCGACATCCCGGCCTATGTCTCCTCGCGCCAGCAGGGGTTGCGGCAGGCGTACGCGCAGATGCTCCGCGCCCCGCTCTTCACCGAGTGGGAGCGCACGACGATCCGGCTGCCGGGAGGACACGAGGCCGAACTCAACCGGCTCGAGCACCGCGGGCGCCGTGCGGAACTGATCTTCCTCAACCTCCGCATGCATGCCAAGCACCGCGGCAGGGCCGTCAACATGACGCACCTGTGGGCCACTCCGGGTGTCCGGCTCCCGATCCAGCCCGCTCCCGATTCCCCGGTCCGTGCGCACCTCACCTACGGCCGTGACGACCTTGTGGCCGCGCTCGTCTCCCTGCTCCGGCGCTACCGGCCCACCCTGATACGCACGCTCGACCCCGATCCCGACGCCCAGGTGCACAGCCCGCAGCACCCCCGGGGCAGCGATCAGCCCGGCTACTCCGACCACCCGGACCACACCGCCGCCGCGCTGTTCACCTGGCGCGCACTCACCGAATGGGCGCGGGCCAGCGAGCGCGGCGCGAAGGTCCCGGCCTTCCAGACCGAGTCGTACCGGGGCTACTACAACCAGCGCTGGCCGCACAACCTGCCCTGGGAGACGGTCGCCCTCAAGACCCGCTACCTCAACGCGTACGGCGGCGACCCCTCCTGGGAGTGCGGCAACGCGTCCGGCTGCGGCGACTACGCGATCGGCGGCGACCGGGTCCTGGCGTCGAAGCGCGGGTGGGTGCGGAGCACCCACCGGCGTTATCCGGCCGCAGGTCCCCGGGTGGTGAGCGGAGCCGACGGCCGGATGACGGTGTACGGCGTGCTCGGAACCCGCCTCGCGCGCTGGAGCGGCACACCGGACGGGCGCCTGGGTGCGCCGGAGGACCTGGGCGGCGGCGCGCTCGCGCCCGCGATAGCCGTGACGACCACGGCGGACGGCCGCCACCTCGTCTTCGGCCTGCGCTTCTCCCGGCTGGAGGCGCGCACCTCCCGCAACGTCCGCGAGATCGTCATGCTCCGGCAGCTGACGCCGGGGGGTGACTTCGAGCCCACGTGGCGCAGCCTCGGCAACCCCGAGACGGATCCCCGGCGCACCCGGCTGGCCGGCACGCCGACCGTGGTGACCGGCGCCGACGGCCGGGTCCATCTCTTCGTGCGCAACGGGAGCAAGGGCGTGAGCACCCGCGTGCTCGACGAGCAGGGCCGCTGGTCGCGCTGGCGCCGGCTGTCCGGCGGATACGTGCAGGACGGGCTGGCCGCCACCGTAGACGGCGACGGGCTCATCCATCTGTTCGCGGCCTCGTCCGGGTGGGTGGAGCACTGGATGCAGCGCACGCCCACCTCCGGGCTGCGCAAGGGGACGCGGCGCTACGTGGCGGAGCCGGGGGACGTCCCGGACGCCGTCACCGCCTCGGACGGCTCCGTGCTGATCGGCTACCGGCGCGTGGCCAGTGACCGGGTCATGGTCGAGCGCCTGGGTGCCGGGCGGGCGGGCCGGTGGACGACCGTGGCGGACACGTCCGTACCCGGTTACGGGCGCGTCGGTCTCGTCGGTGGCCGGAAGCCGGGGGTGGATCAGCTCCTCATGGCCGTCACCACCGGAACCCGCGGACTGGTGTACGACGGCCGCGACGGCGCAGTGGCCCCGACAGGAGCCCGGCAGCACGCCGCGGTGACCGCGGGAAACCCCGCGCCCGTGAGCGCGGCGGGCGGTGGGCCGGCCGCGGTGGTCACCCTCGGCCTGGACGGCGGCCCTGTCGTCACCGAGCTGCCGGACAGCGTGGGCAGCGCCTGAGGGCCGCGGGCGGCGAGTGACCTCCGGGGGTCTTCTAGAATGACCGGATGACGTGGATGATCACAGGCGGTGCGGGCTACATCGGTTCTCACGTGGTGAAGGCCCTCACCGAAGGCGGAGAGCAGGTGGTCGTCCTCGACGACCTGAGCACCGGTGACCCGGCCAGGCTGCCCGCCGGTGTGCCGCTGGAGCGCGGTTCGGTGCTGGACCGGGCCCTGGTCGACCGGGTGCTGCGGGACCACGCGGTCGAGGGCATCGTCCACGTGGCGGCGAAGAAGCAGGTCGGCGAGTCCGTCGAGCGCCCCCTGCACTACTACCGCGAGAACGTCACGGGCCTCCAGACCCTGCTGGAGGCCGCCGCTGATGCCGGTGTCCGCCGGTTCCTGTTCTCCTCATCGGCGGCGGTCTACGGCATGCCGGACGTCGACCTGGTGACGGAGCGGACCGAGTGCGCCCCGATGAGCCCGTACGGGGAGACCAAGCTCGCCGGCGAGTGGCTGGTGCGCGCGGCCGGCCGCGCGCACGGCATGTCCACCGCCTCGCTGCGCTATTTCAACGTGGCCGGTGCCGCGTCCGCCGAGCTCGGCGACCCCGGCGTCTTCAACCTCGTGCCCATGGTGTTCGAGCGGCTGGACCAGGGACTGCCGCCGCTGATCTTCGGGGGCGACTACGCGACCCCGGACGGCACCTGCGTACGCGACTACATCCACGTCGAGGACATCGCCTCCGCACATGTGGCGGCCGCGCGCCGGCTGGTCGACGACCCCTCCGCGGAACTGGTCCTGAACATCGGCCGTGGTGAGGGCGTGTCCGTCGCCGAGATGGTGGACCTCATCCGCGAGATCAGTGGTCACCAGGACACGGCGGCAGAGATGGCGCCCCGCCGCCCCGGGGATCCGGCGAGGGTGGTGGCGTCGGCCGACCTGATCCGCAAGGAGCTCGGCTGGAGCGCCCGGTACGACGTCCGGCAGATGGTCGAGTCCGCGTGGCAGGGCTGGCGTCTGCGGCATCCCGCCCCCGGACGCTGAGCCCCGGACGGTTTCGCCCGTCCGCCCGTCCGCCCGTCCGTTCGCTCAACCGCTCACCCGAGCCCGAGCCCGGGCCCGACTGTCGCCTCGTGCGGCCGTGGGGCCCGGGCCGCTGTGTTTCCCGGGTGCGGCCATCCCCTGGCCCGTCCCGATGTCCTCCGGGAGTGACAGTCCGTCACCCGTATGGCCGGAAGTCTGGCGATGCGGGAGGTATCGGTCATATCGTAGGGCCGGTTCGGATGGTCCCTCGGGCCGCGGCTCGTCGGCACCCGAGCCGCGGGACGCGCTTCGTCCCGGAGCGGAAGCGAACGGAGAGCCGATGAAGATCTCCTTCCTCATCCACACCGTCTACGGGATCGGCGGCACCATCCGCACGACGCTGAACCTGGCCGAGGAACTGGCCGATCGCCATGAGGTCGAGATCGTCTCGGTCTTCCGGCACCGCGACGACCCCGCGTTCCTCCTCGACCCGCGCATCGCGGTCGTTCCGCTCGTCGACATCCGCAAGGGCAGCGCGGACCGTCAGGAGCCGCTGTTCGCCGAGGCCGCCGTCGCCTTCCCGCGGGCCGAGCCCCGTTACGGGGAGTACAACCGGCTCGTCGACGAGCGCGTCCGCGCGCACTACGCCGGCTCCGACGCGGACGTCGTCATCGGCACCCGCCCCGGACTCGTCGCCTACGTCGCCCGGTTCGCCCCGCCGACCGCCGTCCGCATCGGCCAGGAGCACATGACGTACCACCATCACCGGTCGGCGCTGCGCGAGGAGATGTACGACCACCTGGATGCGATCGATGCGTTCGTGACCGTCTCGGAGGGCGACGCCACGGTGTGGCGGGAGAAGATGCCGCTGCCCACGACCCGGGTGCTGTCGATCCCGAACAGCGTGCCGGAGCCTCCCGTGCCGCCGTCCGACGGCACCGGCGCGACGGTCGTCGCCGCCGGTCGGCTGTCGGCGGAGAAGCAGTACGACGTACTGATCGACGCGTTCGCCCACGTCGTCGCCGCACGGCCCGGGTGGACGCTGCGCATCTACGGATCCGGTGACCAGGAGGACGCGTTGCGGGACCGTATCAACGCGCTGGGTCTGTACAACGAGATCCATCTGATGGGCCCTCACTCACCGATCGAGCCGGAGTGGGCCAAGGCGGCCATCGCCGTGTCGACGTCCCGTCACGAGTCGTTCGGCATGACGCTGGTGGAAGCGATGCGCTGCGGTGTGCCGATGGTGAGCACCGACTGCGACTACGGTCCGCGGGAGATCGTCGAGGACGGTGTCGACGGACTGCTCGTACCGGTCGGCGATGTCACGGCGGTGGCCCGGGCGCTGCTGCGGCTCATCGACGACGAGGAACTGCGCGCCGCCATGGCCGCCGCCGCCCTGCGCAACGCGCGCCGCTTCGACCCGGATGTGGTCACCAAGCAGTACGAGGACCTGTTCGACGAACTCGCCGCCGATGTGGCGCAGCGCGCCCGCCTCCCCGGGACGGGGCAGGTCGCCGACTGCACCGTGGGCGCGGACGGTTCGCTCGGCGTGCAGTTGGCGGGGCCGTTGTCGACAGGCCTCGAGCGCGGCGCCCGGCTGGTGTGCACGCGCACGGGAGCGCATGCGGATGTGCGCGCGTTCGCCGTCGACTCGGTGGGGTCGGCGACGGTTCCGGCCGGCGCGGACCTCCCCGAGGGAGTGTGGAACGTCTTCGTGGAGTCGGCCGCGGGCTCCCGCGGCAGGGTCACCGCCCGTGTCGTCGACCAGCGCGGTGCCCTGCGCGCGAAGGAGCGCCTGGGGCACGGCACTTGTGTGCGTCATCTCCTCCCGTACGAGGACAGGGCGAAGGGAGGCGCGCTGATGGTGCGGGCCTGGCACAGGCCGGTGCACGCCGAGGTGTCCGAGGTGCGGGTCGACGGCGCGAAGGTGGCGTTGGAGGGCAGCATGTTCGGCACCGCCGTGATATCCGGCGATCCGGCACTGGTGCTGCGCCGCCGGGGCACTCCCGCGGACGAGATCCTCTTCCCCGGCGAGCGTGTCGGCGGCGACGGCTTCCGCTTCCGCTTCTCCTCGGCGGTGCCGGCGGCCTCGCAGTTGACCGCTCACGACCTGTGGGACTTCTTCATCCGCTACGCGCCCGGCGCCGCGCCGGCGCGGATCGGCCGCCTCCTCGACGATGTGATGGAAAAGCGAAGGGTCTATGCCTATCCCCACACGGTGATGACCAAGCGGCAGACGAGTCGGACCCGTGCTGTGGTCAAGCGGCTCCTGGGCAGGCCGCGCAAGAGGGTCCGTGTGCACGTCTATTACACGCTCTCCAACGACCTCGCTCTCAATGTGGTGGATATGTAGGCGCAGTTTGTCCAACTCTGCAAGGATTCACCCCACTCGATTGTGTGGCGTCGGTCACTCGTTGGTGGACGGTTCGTCACCACGAACACCCGTCATCACCCTGGTGAACAGCAGGTTTAATCGAATGTGTGGGGGGTAGCAGCCGCCTTGCGAGACGGTAAACCGGAATGTCAGAGTCGGTTTTTGTCCCCCCAGCCTCCGCATGATTGGTTCTCTTATCCGTGCAGCACATGGCCACATTCCGAACCACCGCCGTCCTGCTCGCGGGGGGCACCGGCCAGCGGGTGGGTTTGTCGATTCCCAAGCAGCTGCTGAAGATCGCGGGTAAGGCGGTTATCGAGCACACGCTGTCGATTTTCGAGCAGGCCGACTCCATCGACGATGTCATCGTGATGATGGCGCCGGGATATGTGGCCGATGTGGAGAAGATCGTCGCCAAGGCCGGCCTCACCAAGGTCACCCGTGTCATCGAAGGCGGCGCCACCCGCAGCGAGACGACCGAGCGTGCGATCGCCGCTCTGGGCGAGGGCCTGGCCGAGGGGGAGGACCGCAACGTCCTGTTCCACGACGCCGTCCGCCCGCTGCTCTCCGAGCGCGTCGTCAAGGACTGCGTCGACGCGCTGGACCGCTACCAGGCCGTCGATGTCGCCATCCCGTCCGCGGACACGATCATCGTGACCCGGACCCACGGCGAGGACGGCGAGTTCATCACCGACGTCCCGGACCGCTCCCGCCTGCGCCGCGGCCAGACCCCGCAGGCCTTCAAGCTCTCGACGATCCGCAGGGCGTACGAACTCGCGGCCGAGGACCCGAACTTCCAGGCGACCGACGACTGTTCGGTCGTCCTCAAGTACCTCCCCGACGTGCCGATCTACGTCGTCACGGGCGACGAGTACAACATGAAGGTCACGCAGCCCGTCGACGTCTTCATCGCCGACAAGCTGTTCCAGCTGGCCTCGACGGCCGTCCCCGCCCCGGCCGACGAGGCGGCCTACCGCGAGCTGCTGGAGGGCAGGACCGTCGTCGTCTTCGGCGGCTCGTACGGCATCGGCGCGGACATCGCCGTGCTCGCCGAGTCGTACGGGGCGAAGGTCTACGCCCTCGGCCGCTCCACCACCGGCACCCACGTCGAGAACCCGGAGCACGTCGAGGACGCGCTGTCCAAGGCGCACGCCGAGACCGGCCGCGTCGACTACGTGATCAACACCGCGGGCGTGCTGCGCATCGGCAAGCTCGCCGAGACGGACGACAGGGCCATCGACGAAGCGCTGAACGTCAACTACCTGGCGCCGGTGCAGATCGCGCGTGCCGCGCACAAGTACCTGGTGAAGACCAAGGGCCAGCTGCTGCTCTACACCTCCAGCAGCTACACGCGCGGCCGCGCCGAGTACAGCCTCTACTCCTCCACCAAGGCCGCCATGGTGAACCTCACCCAGGCCCTGGCCGACGAGTGGGCCGGTGACGGCATCCGCGTGAACTGTGTGAACCCGGAGCGCACAGCCACCCCCATGCGTACCAAGGCGTTCGGCGACGAGCCGGCCGGTTCGCTGCTGTCGTCCGAGGCGGTGGCCCGCACCTCGCTCGACGTGCTGCTGTCCGAACTGACCGGTCACGTCATCGACGTGCGTCAGCAGGACCCCACGCGCGGCGCCTGCGAGGCGGCATCGGGATTCGAACAGGCACTGGCGTCTGTCCTCGATCGCCACGAAGATGAATGAGACTGCGACACGTCCGGACGTTCGGGCCTGCCGTCGCCGGGACCCGACTCTGTGAAACAGATCCGTCACACATCCTTCGCAGAGAATTCTTGCAAGACAAACAGTCGGCACCCCCTGGAGCAGGTTCTTCGTGATCTCGAAAGCCATTCGCATGGCTCGCGTCGGCAGCGCATCGGAGCTGGCCGCAGCGATTCTCCTGATGCTCGGATTCCCGTGCGTCATGCTCGCGGCGATAATTCCCAGTCTCTGGTTCTTCGCGGCCGCCGTCGCCGTGACCTACCTCGCTGACCGGTACCTGCACCAGCGGTCCAGTTATCTGGTCAACCGGCTGGCCAAGGTCCGTGCCGGCCTGTCCATCCGCTTCCTCGTGCGCCAGCTGCTGCTCGTGCTGCTGCTGGCCCGCATGGGGTACGCGGAGGACGCCGTCTTCTACGTGACGGTCGCCTGCCTCCTCGGCTTCTACGGTCTCCAGGCGCCGCACGGCGCGATGGTCACCCTGATCCGGCTGCGCCGGAGGCTTCCGGTGGTCACGCGCAACATCGACCTCTCACACGTGCGCATCCCCGACGCCCCGAGACGCGGTCTGCTGAACCGGTCCGCCGAGAAGATGCTGCACCTCGACGTCTTCTCCTTCGTCGGGGTGGTCGTCGCGATCGAGACCGGCGCCCAGGCGTTCGCGTACGCCGGTCTGGGTCTGACGGTGGCTCTCGCCGTCGGCTACCTCGCCGTCCTGCTGCCCAACCTCCGGCCCGCCAGGCTGCCGGCCTCGCCGGAGCAGGTGCTGGAGGGCATCGACGCCTGGCTGCGCGAGTACCGGCCGACCGTGATGCTGTACTTCTCCGGCTCCAAGGACTCGGCGTACCAGGTCAACATGTGGCTGGAGACGATGGCGCAGCTCGGCGGCCGGCCGCTGGTCCTCCTGCGTGAGCGCGCCCTCGTCCCGCAGCTCGGCAGCACCTCGCTCCCCGTGCTCTGCGTGCCGGGCGGTGTGCATCTGATGAACATGGACCTGTCGTCGGTGCGCGTCGCGCTGTACGCGGCCAACGTCGGCAAGAACATCCACCTGCTGCGGGTGCCGACCATGAAGCACGTCTTCATCGGCCACGGCGACAGCGACAAGCTCGCCAGCGTCAACCCGTTCAGCAAGGTGTACGACGAGGTGTGGACCGCGGGCCGGGCGGGCCGCGACCGCTACGCGCTGGCCGACGTCGGTGTGCTCAGCGAGGACATCGTCGAGGTCGGCCGCCCGCAGCTCGCCCCCATCGAGCAGTGGACGGGCAAGCCGCTCAACCCGGTCCCGACCGTGCTCTACGCCCCCACCTGGGAGGGCTGGGACGACAACCCCGGCAACACCTCCCTGCTGCTGGCCGGCGAGAACATCGTCAAGCGCCTGCTGAACTCCGAGAAGCCGGTCCGCGTGCTCTACAAGCCGCACCCGTTCACCGGCACCCGCGACCCGAGGGCCAAGGCCGTGCACGAGCGGATCACCGCGATGGTCGAGCAGGCCGCCGCGGCCCGCGCGAACGAGCCCCGGTGGGTGGAGGAGGCCGCGTCGCACGCCGCGGAGCAGGCCGCCGCCCGTGCCGAGCTCCAGCGCGTCGAGGCACGGCTCGCCGAGCTGTCGGGCTCGGCCCGCGTCGGCCGGGACGAGGCCGAGGAGTCGCGCGACTCCGTGGCGGACCCGGTGCGCGAGGCGGAGACCGCGAAGCTCAAGGACGAGTGGAACACCGCCTTCTGGCGCTCCTTCGGCTGGTGGGAGCACAAGGTCATCACCGGCCCCCAGCCGCGTCTGTACGACTGTTTCAACGAGTCGGACGGCATGGTCTCGGACATCTCCAGCGTGGTCTCGGACTTCATCGCGAGCGGCAAGCCGTACGCGGTCACGGACTCCGCGGGCGTGGGAGAGGCCGAGTTCCGGCGGCAGAACACCGCGGTGCGTGCCGCGGTGATCCTCTCCAACAGCGCGGTCGAGCTCGACGAGCTGCTCACCGCCGTCGCCGACCGGGGCGCCGACTCGCGTGCCGCGGCGCGGCGCGAGCTGAAGGAGTACCTGCTCGGCCCGGACGAGCCCACATCCATCGAGCAGTTCGACGCGGCGGTGCAGGCACTGGCGGCCAAGGCCGAGGCCCGCAACGCCGGTGTGCTGCAGCGTCTGGCGGAGTCGGAGCAGTCGCCCGGCCTGGACGACACGCCGGTCGGCTGACGCGACCCTCGCGAGCGGCCCGGTGGCACCCCCGAAGGGGGCGCCACCGGGCCGCTCTCCGTTTCCGGCACCAGTCGCGGAGATATACACCTTTTTGCCCGGTGAGTCACGCAAAGCATCTTTTGGTATTTTCCGGTTGTCTTGTAGGTATGAGTGACTGTCTCGTGCCCGATGTCACGGTTGTCGTCGGCGCGTACGAAGCCATGCCCTATCTCGTCCGCTGCCTGGAGTCGGTGGAGTCCCAGACGCTGGGTGCCGACCGCATCGAGCTCGTCGCCGTCGACGACGGGTCGACCGACGGCACGGGGGAGTACCTGGAGGAGTTCGCCGCCCGGTCCAAGGTCCCCACCACGGTGATCAGGCAGCCCAACTCCGGCGGCCCGAGCGGCCCGCGCAACCTCGGCCTCTCCCTCGCCCGCGGCCGCTATGTCTTCTTCCTCGACGCCGACGACTTCTTCGGCGACGAGGCACTGGAGCGGATGGTCGCCATGGCCGACCGGGCCGGGACGGACGTCGTGCTGGGCCGGATGGCGGGCCGCGGGCGCGGCGTGCCGCGGTCGATGTTCGAGAAGACGCTGGAGCATGCGGACGTCTACACCTCGCGCATCATCTACGCGCTCAGCGCGCAGAAGCTGTTCCGCCGCGAGCTGCTGTGCCGGCTGGGCCTCACCTTCGACGAGAGTCTTCTGACCGGCGAGGACGCGCTGTTCACCATGGAGGCGTACCTCGGCGGCAACGGGGTGTCCGTCGTCGCCGACTACGACTGCTACTACCTGGTCGGCCGGGAGGACGGCAAGCACGCGACCCGGCGCGGCGGTTACCCGCCGCGATTCGAGGCGCTGACCGCCCTGGCGCGGCTGATCGCCCGGCTCGAACCGCCCGGCCGGGGGCGGGACCTGCTGATGCTCCGGCCCTTCACGGTCGGGTTGCTCCAGCAGTTCGGCCCTGCCCTGCTGCGCGCGTCCGAGTCCGAGCAGCGCGACCGGCTGCGGCTGGCGGCCGAGATGACGGGGCCGTACTGGACCCGGGGCGTCGCCCGCCGGATGAAGGTGGGCGAGCGGCTGGTGCTGGAGTGCGTGGCCCGCGGGCGGCTCGACCTGCTGAAGGACGTACTGGAGTTCACCGCCGCCAAGAAGGCGCCGGAGGTGGTCCGCCGGCGGTACGCGGGCCGGACCTACCTCGCGTACCCGCACTTCGGCGACCGCCGCAGTGGCCTCCCGCGGTCCCTCTACGAGGTGACCGTGCCCGACTGGTCCGGCAACCGGCGTGTCCTTCCGCCGGTCCGCAGAAACCTCCCGCGCCGGATTCTCGGCAGGATCCGCAGGAGTGCGCTGCGCGCCCGCCGGGCAGGCGCTTTGCGACGCAGGAAAGCAAAGGGTGAGACATAGGTAACATCGAAGTGCCGGAGCGGCATCCGGCGGGGGGAAACGCGCTTCCGACTCTTAGGGCAGGGATAGTGAAGGCACTCGTACTCTCCGGAGGAGCCGGTACACGACTCCGTCCCATTACCCACACATCTGCCAAACAATTGGTGCCGGTCGCCAACAAGCCGGTGCTCTTCTACGGTCTGGAGGCGATTGCGGAAGCCGGGATCACCGAGGTCGGTGTCATCGTCGGGGAGACGGCGCCGGAGATCGAGGAAGCGGTCGGCGACGGTTCCCGGTTCGGCGTCAAGATCACCTACATTCCGCAGGAGCGGCCGCTCGGACTCGCACACGCGGTCGTCATTTCCCGTGAGTTTCTGGGGGAAGACGATTTTGTGATGTATCTCGGTGACAACTTCATCGTGGGCGGCATCAGCGGACTCGTCGACGAGTTCCGCACCGAGCGCCCGGACGCGCAGATCCTGCTCACCAGGGTCCAGGACCCGACCTCCTTCGGCGTCGCCGAACTCGACGGGCAGGGCCGCGTCGTGGGCCTGGAGGAGAAGCCGCAGCACCCCAAGAGCGATCTCGCGCTCGTCGGCGTCTACCTCTTCACCCCCGCCGTGCACGAGGCCGTGCGGGCCATCGAGCCGTCCTGGCGCGGCGAGTTGGAGATCACGCATGCCATCCAGTGGCTGATCGACCAGCACCGGGACGTGCGGTCCACGACGATCGCCGGCTACTGGAAGGACACCGGCAACGTCACCGACATGCTGGAGGTCAACCGCTCGGTGCTGGAGACCCTGGAGTCGCAGGTGGAGGGCCTGGTCGACGACGACAGCGAGATCATCGGCCGGGTCCGCGTCGAGGAGGGCGCGCGGATCACCAACAGCCGCATCGTCGGCCCCGCGGTCATCGGCGGCGACACGGTGATCAGCGGCTCGTACGTCGGCCCGTTCACCTCCGTCGCCGAAGGGTGCCGGATCGAGGACAGCGAGATCGAGTACTCCATCGTCCTGCGCGGCGCCTCCATCACCGGCGTGCGGCGCGTGGAGGCGTCGCTGATCGGCCGGGACGTCGAGGTCACCCCCGCACCCCGCAACCCCTCGTCCCACCGACTCGTCCTCGGCGACCACAGCAAGGTGCAGATCTCCTCATGACGACCAAGATCCTGGTGACCGGCGGCGCCGGATTCATCGGCTCCCACTACGTCCGCACGCTGCTCGGCCCCGACGGTCCCGGCGACGTGGCCGTCACGGTCCTCGACAAGCTCACCTACGCGGGCAACCCGGCCAATCTCGACGAGGTGCGCGACCGCCCCGGCTTCGACTTCGTGCACGGCGACATCTGCGACGGCGGCCTCGTCGCCAAGCTGATGGCCGAGCACGACCAGGTCGTGCACTTCGCCGCCGAGTCGCACGTGGACCGCTCCATCGACGGCGGCGCCGAGTTCGTCCGTACGAACGTCGTGGGCACGCACACCCTCGTAGACGCCGCCCACCGGGCCGGCGTCGGGACGTTCGTGCACATCTCCACCGACGAGGTGTACGGCTCCATCGACGAGGGCTCCTGGCCCGAGACGCACCCGCTCGAGCCCAACTCGCCCTACTCGTCGGCCAAGGCGTCCAGCGACCTGATCGCCCTGTCGTACCACCGCACGCACGGCCTCGACGTCCGGGTGACCCGCTGCTCCAACAACTACGGGCACCACCACTTCCCCGAGAAGGTCATCCCGCTGTTCATCACGAACCTGTTGGACGGCCGGAAGGTCCCGCTCTACGGCGACGGCGGCAACGTCCGGGACTGGCTCCACATCGACGACCATGTCCAGGGCGTCGAACTCGTCCGCACCAAGGGCCGCCCCGGCGAGGTCTACAACATCGGCGGCGGCACCGAGCTGTCCAACAAGGAGCTCACCCGCCTGCTGCTCGACGCCTGCGACGCCGACTGGGACGCCAGCGTCGAGTACGTCACCGACCGCAAGGGCCACGACCGCCGCTACTCGGTCGACTGCACGAAGATCCGCGAGGAGCTCGGCTACGAGCCGCGCAAGGACTTCGCCACCGGGCTCGCCGAGACCGTGCGGTGGTACCGCGACAACCGCGCCTGGTGGGAGCCGCTGAAGGAGCGTGCGGCCCTGTGAGTGCCTGGCTCGTCACCGGCTCCGGCGGCATGCTGGGCCGCGACGTCCTCGGCCGCCTGGTGGCGGCGGGTGTGCCCGCCACCGGGCTCGCCCGCCGCGACCTCGACATCACCGGCCCCGACGCGGTCCGCGCCGCCCTGGAGGCGCACCGGCCGGCCGTGGTGGTCAACTGCGCGGCCTGGACGGACGTCGACGGCGCCGAGGAGCACGAAGCGGCGGCCCTCGCCGTCAACGGCACCGGACCCCGCGTCCTCGCCGAGGCGTGCAAGGAGAGCGGCGCCGTCCTGCTGCACGTCTCCACCGACTACGTCTTCGCCGGTGACGCCCGCGAGCCCTACGCCGAGGACGCCCCCACCGGTCCGCGCAGCGCGTACGGGCGCACCAAGCTGGCCGGGGAGCGGGCCGTTCGGGACCTGCTGCCCGAGACCGGCCATGTCGTGCGCACGGCTTGGCTCTACGGCGCGGGCGGCCCCAACTTCGTGCGCACGATGATCAGGCTGGAGGCCGCCCGGGACACCGTGGACGTCGTCGACGACCAGCGCGGCCAGCCGACGTGGAGCGCCGACCTCGCGGACCTGCTGGTGCGGCTCGGGCACGGCGCACTCGCCGGCACCGTGCCCGCCGGAGTCCACCACGGCACCAGCGCGGGGGAGACGAGCTGGTACGGACTCACCCGCGAGATCTTCCGGTTGCTCGGCGCCGACCCGGATCGCGTGCGCCCCACGACCAGTGCCTCCTTCGTGCGGCCCGCCCCGCGTCCCGCGTACAGCGTGCTGGGACATCAGGGGCTTGTGCGCAGTGGTGTCGAACCCATTCGCGACTGGCACAAAGCGCTCGCAGAAGCGTTCCCGGAAGTTGTCGCGGCAGAGCGCGGAATGGGTGCTACCGGCGGGTAGATGTTTACGTTCGGGGCGCGTACACGCTAACTTCGCTGGGAATCAATCCATTTGATTCCCAGCGAAGGGCTCCATCAGTGGACCGCCATGGCTTCCTGCGCCAGCTGCACCGCATCTACAAACCCCGGAACTATCTGGAGATCGGGGTCAACGACGGCCGCAGTCTGGCGCTTTCCCGGGTTCCCTCCGTAGCGATCGACCCGGCATTCCGGGTCGTGACGAGCATCAGCTGCGATGTGCACCTGGTCAGAGCCACGAGTGACGACTTCTTCGCCCGCAAGGACCCTTTGGTCCATCTGCGCAACGGCCGCAATCCGTTTCGCGCACTCGCCCGCAAGGACCCGATGAACGTTCTCGGCGGCGAACCCCGCCTTGAGCTGTCGTTCATCGACGGAATGCATCTCTTCGAGTACGCGCTGCGCGATTTCATGAACGTCGAACGGCATTCCCGCTGGTCCAGCGTGATCGTTCTCGACGACATGCTCCCGAGGAGCGTCGACGAGGCCGCGCGCGACCGGCACACCAAGTTCTGGGCGGGCGACGTCTACAAGGTCGTCCAGGTGCTGCGGAAGTACCGCCCGGACCTGGTCGTCGTCGAGGTGGACACCGCGCCCACCGGCGTCGCCGCCGTCTTCGGCGCCAATCCGGAGAGCACCGTCCTCAAGGACGCGTACGACAAGATCATCGAGGAGCACGTCGTCCCCGACCCGCAGGACGTCCCGGACGAGGTGCTCGTACGAAAGAACGCCGTGCAGCCCGAGGCGCTGCTCGGCGCCGACTTCTGGCCGGGCCTGATCCGGGCGCGCACGCTGCGCAGGTCACGCGCCTCCTTCGCGCCGGTGCGCCGCGCCATCGAGGACATCACCGGCTGAGACCACCCGGAAGCTTCGCCTGGGGATGCCCCGGGCCACGAAGGCCCCGGAGGCCGGGCCGCACGGCCGGCCCGGGGCCTTCCGTCTGCTCAGCCGCCGGCGCGCAAGCGCGCGTAGTACGCCTCGCACGCCTCGTACGCCGGCAGCAGCCCCTGCCGCTCCGCCTCGGCGAGCGTCGGCGCGGCGGCGTCCTTGTCGGACAGCAGCGGTGCGACACCCTCGGGCCACTCGATCCCGAGGTCCGGGTCGAGCGGGTGGATGCCGTGCTCGCGTTCGGGGGCGTACCCCTCGGAGCAGAGGTAGACCACGGTCGCGTCGTCCGTCAGGGCCATGAAGGCGTGGCCGAGACCCTCGGCGAGATAGACGGCGTGGTGGTCGGCGTCGTCGAGGCGCACGGCCTCCCAGCGGCGGTACGTGGGGGAGCCGACACGGATGTCCACGATCACGTCGACGACCGCGCCGCGCACGCACTTCACGTACTTGGCCTGACTGGGCGGCACATCGGCGAAGTGGATGCCGCGCAGCGTGCCCCGCGCGGAGACCGAACAGTTGGCCTGCTCCAGGCGGAGCCGGTGTCCCGTCGCCTCGGCGAAGTCCGGTGCTCTGAACCACTCGTGGAAGCTCCCACGGCTGTCGGGGAAGACCTTCGGCTCGTGCACCCAGGCTCCGCCGATGGAGAGCTGCCGCATCTGTCCACTCCTCGTGTCGTGATCGCTTCGTCGTGCACCACTTCTTCGTGCACCGCTTTCCGAAGCGGCGCCTCGAGGCGGCGTCCGTCAGCCGAGCACCCGGGCCGCCAGCCGGCGCACCTTCCTGCGGCTCGCTGCCGGCAGCCGCCGCACCAGCGGACCGGCCAGAGCGCGGGCGGTGCGCCGCAGCGCCGCCCGCCGGCGCCGGACGGCCAGCTGCCGCAGCAGCATCGGGTGGGGCACCGGGAGGGCGTCGTCCGGCCGGAGCCGCCCGGCGCCGTCCACGGTCACCCCGCACAGCGGCAGCGGCGGGCCCTTCGGCCCGTCCAGCCGCACCGAGAGCTGCCAGTCGCCCTCCGGAGCTCCCGGGACGCGCCGGGGCACACTCAGGTGCGCCCGCCCAAGCTCGGACCGCAGTGCCCCGGGGAAGGTGTGCACGGGGTCGGGCGTCTCCCCGGAGTCCAACGGCTTGGTGAGCACGAGCTCCGGCGCGCCGGTGCCCACACCCGTACCCTCGCCCGTGGCGTCCGTGGTGAACAGGTCGAGCCGCAGCTCGATCCCCGCCCCCGGCATCCGCAGCACCGTGCGGCCCGCGAGATAGGGGGCCACCTTCTTGCCGCGGCGCGCCACGTCGAGCGTGAGATTGCCGTGTGGGTCGGTGAAGTAGGGGATCACCGACCGGGGCGGGGACGACAGCAGCGCGGGCAGGCAGCGGTCGTCGACCTTTCCGGCGCGGTCGGCGCCCAGACGCGTCCGGCGGGCCAGTCCCAGGCCGCGCACGGTCACCCAGGCGTCCCAGAAGCCGCGCGGGAGGCTGCCCCGGCCCTTCTTCCCGCCCTCGGACGCCAGCCGGCCTCTGCCCCGCATCACGACCTCGCAGCTCCCGTCGCCGCGGTTCTCGACCTCGGCCGTGAACATGGCGGGGCACGGCCACTCGACCGCCGTCTCGCGGTCGCGCAGCGAGAGCTCGGCCGTGAAGCCGCCGAGGTCGTCGGTGACGTCGACGAGCTCGCCGGCGGGCAGGAAACGGCCGGTGATGTCGGGGTGCAGGTACAGCCGGCCGTCCTTTCGCAGCAGCGTGAGCGGCTCGCGGTCGTCGCCGTGCACCAGGCGCGCGGTGATGCCGACCGCGACGCGGCCGTCGTCCTCCCAGACGAGGTCCTCAAGCCGCGCCGCGCCCTTGATGGAGGAGGCGAAGCGGGCCACCTGTACGAGCCCCTCCGCGTCGTCGTTGCGCAGCAGGGTCGAGCGCAGCCGCAGCAGCGGGCCGAGGCCGTTGTGCACGGAATCGGTCATGAAGTCGAGCGCGAGGGGGCGTACCGCCTCGGTCATCTCGCGCAGGTAGTCCTGGTCGTAGTTGAGGACGGCGGGCTCGCTGAGCCTGCCGAGCATCTCGACCCGGTAGAAGCGGCGCAGCACCCGGTCCCGCAGCGGGCCCGGCTCGGTGCCCGCCATGACCACGTCCAGGACCTCGCGGAGATTGCCGTAGTAGCCGGCCGGCACGAGCTTCGCCGATCCGGCGTTCTTGCCGTCGTCGCGCTTCGAGTAGTGGTAGCAGGTGTACGTGCCGAGGATGGAGACGACCTTCGCGGGGATGTACGCCTTCATCATGTACAGCTGGTCCTCGAGGCGGCGCTTGCCCTCGGGATAGGCGATGCCGTGCTCGCGCAGGAACTGCGTACGGAACATCTTGTGCGGCGTGAGGCTGTCGTACAGCGGCGCGTTGCGCAGGGTGCACTTCTCGCGGTTGTTGCGGAACACGCCGTGCGGGACGCCCCGGAAGTTGCTGGCGACCTTGCCCATGACGATGTCGGAGCCGTTGCGGTGGCCCATGTCGTACAGCCGGCGCAGGGCGTCGGTGCCGAGGTGGTCGTCCTGGTCGAGGAACTGGACGTACTCGCCCTTCGCCTCCGCGACACCGATGTTGCGCGGCTTGCCGGGCCAGCCGGAATTGGGGATGTGGATCACCCGGAAGTGGGGGTGCTCGGCGGCCAGCTCGTCCAGGCGCGCGGGAGTGTCGTCGGTCGAACCGTCGTCGACGAACAGGACCTCGAACTCCTCGGCGGGCAGTGTCTGCCCGAGCAGCGACGCGATGCACGGATCGATGTACTTTCCGGGGTTGTACACCGGGATGACGACACTCACTTTGACCGACACTATGTGCCCCGTCTCTTGTGGGAACCCGAGTCGAAGGTGGGGCCGGAGGCAGGGCGATGCGGGCGCGCGCCACCGCCCACCAGCACCTTAGCGGTTGTCCGGATTCCACATGGGCAACCGGCTCAACGCGTGCTAGCAGAAAGGCGTTTCGGCGCCCCACGGCGTGGCGCGAGGCCTGGCGTGCGGGGCGTCCCGCGAGGTCCGGGCGGCCGGATCCGGTCGGTGCGCCGGGGCGGGGCCCGGCTGTCCAGCGGGCGGAATGCGCGCGCACCCGGCAGGTGCCCTGGCATAGATTCGGCGTGTGACAGTGGCAAGACAGCAGGTGACCCAGGCAGGCAGGATCGTCGTCAAGGTCGGTTCGTCGTCGTTGACCACCGCCGCGGGCGGTCTCGACGCCGACCGGGTGGACGCCCTCGTCGACGTCCTCGCCAGGAGCCGCAGCGGGGGCGAGAAGGAGATAGTCCTCGTCTCCTCCGGAGCCATCGCCGCGGGACTCGCCCCGCTCGGCCTGACCAGGCGTCCCAAGGACCTGGCCCGTCAGCAGGCCGCCGCCAGCGTCGGCCAGGGACTGCTCGTCGCCCGCTACACCGCCTCCTTCGCCCGGTACGGCGTCCGCGTCGGTCAGGTGCTCCTGACCAGCGACGACACCAGCCGCCGCGCCCACTACCGCAACGCTTACCGCACCCTGGACCAGCTGCTCGCCATGGGAGCCGTCCCGGTCGTCAACGAGAACGACACGGTCGCCACCGACGAGATCCGCTTCGGCGACAACGACCGGCTCGCCGCCCTCGTCGCCCATCTCGTCCGGGCCGACCTGCTGGTCCTGCTCTCCGACGTCGACGGTCTCTACGACGGGGACCCCGCACGGCCCGGCACCTCGCGCATCGAGGAGGTGCGCGGCCCCGAGGACATCGCCCACGTGCAGATCGGCAGCGCTGGCAAGGCGGGCGTCGGCACCGGCGGCATGGTCACCAAGGTCGAGGCCGCCCGGATCGCGGCCGCCGCCGGCGTGCCCGTCGTCCTCACCTCCGCCACGCGCGCGGCCGACGCCCTCGCCGGACGCGCCACCGGCACCTTCTTCCACGCCACCGGGCGCCGCTCCGCCGACCGTCTGCTGTGGCTCGCGCACGCCTCCACCCCCCAGGGCTCGCTCACCCTCGACGACGGCGCGGTGCGGGCCGTGGTCAAGGGAAGGAAGTCGCTGCTTCCGGCGGGGATCGCCGCGGTGGACGGCGAGTTCAGTGCCGGTGACCCGGTCGAGCTGCGCGACACCGCGGGCCGCGCGGTCGCCCGCGGCCTCGTCAACTTCGACGCCAAGGAGATCCCGCAGCTGCTCGGCCGCTCGACCCGCGAGCTGGCAAAGGAACTGGGCCCCGCGTACGAACGGGAAGTCGTACACAGGGACGATCTCGTCGTTCTGGAGCCCTGACCGGGCCCTGAAAGGGCGGAAAGTCCCGCCATCTGGCAGAGACCTTTACCAAAACCGCCCCACACCCCGCCGCGGGCTGGTCCACTTTGTTGCGGGGGTTGGCGGGGTACGGAGACGACGCAGCAACAGGAGGCCGCCGGTGAAACGAGCGCGCCCTGGGGACATGCCCCGAGGCAAGGGGAGGACGGTCTCCCCCGCCCGTCGGGCAGTGGGCGAGGAGCGAACCCTGACCAGTGTGGGAGGGGCCGCGGAACTCGACGACGGATTCGGTGACGGGCTCGGCGGGGCCGACGGTTCCGCGAGAGCCGCGGGCACGTCGGCCGGCGGCGGGTCCGGCGGCGCGGCCGTCCCGACCCGCGTACGAGGCGTCGCCGAGGCACCGGGCCGTCCCGACGAGCAGGCGCTGTCCAAGCTCTGGCACATCACGCTCAGCGTCTCCGGACCGGAGGCCCCGCTCAAGGAAGTCCGCCGCGGCCTGGAGCAGCTCGCCCACGACCACCCCTTCCTGCTGACCAGCCGCTACGCCAACGACCACGCGGAGATCCGCTACTGGGAAGAGGCCCGCGACCTGCACGATGCGGCAGCCGTGGCCCTGCGGCTGTGGGGCGAGCACCGCTCGACCGCCAAGCTGCCGCCGTGGGAGATCGTCGGCCTGGAGGTCATCGACCGGCAGACCTACCACCAGCGGATCGCCGAGGGCTATGGTCCGCCACCCGCATACCCGGTGGGCGTGCACCCCTTCTGAGGTTCTGAGGCTTCTGTCTCGCAGTGCGGGATACGTTCCGGACAGCCGCCGCGGGCGCACTACCCTGCGGGTATGACGTCGCTCTCTTCGGTATCGCCGTACGACAACATGTCCCCGGTCGCCCAGGTCGCCTACCGGGCCCGGGCCGCCGCCGCCGACCTCGCGCCGCTGCCGCGGTCGGCGAAGGACGACGCGCTGCTGGCGATCGCCGACGCGCTGGAGGTCCGCACCAGTGAGATCGTCGAGGCCAACGCGGAGGACATCGCGCGGGCCCGCGAGGCGGGCACCAGCGAGGCGATCGTCGACCGGCTCACGCTGAACCCGGAGCGGGTGCGCGCCATCGCCGCGGACGTGCGGCACGTGGCGGCGCTGCCCGACCCGGTGGGCGAGGTGGTGCGCGGCTCGACCCTGCCCAACGGCATCGACCTGCGCCAGGTGCGCGTCCCGCTCGGTGTCGTCGGCATCATCTACGAGGCCCGGCCCAATGTGACCGTGGACGCCGCCGCGCTCTGCCTGAAGTCCGGCAACGCCGTGCTGCTGCGCGGCTCCTCCTCCGCCTACTCCTCCAACACCGCCCTGGTGAAGGTCATCCGGGACGCCGTCGGCGGCTCCGGGCTGCCGGCCGACGCCGTGCAGCTGGTGCCCGGCGAGAGCCGCGACTCGGTACGGGAGCTGATGCGCGCCCGCGGCATGGTCGACGTCCTCATCCCGCGCGGCGGCGCCTCCCTGATCCGGACGGTCGTCGAGGAGTCCACGGTCCCCGTCATCGAGACCGGCACCGGCAACTGCCACGTCTACGTCGACGCCGAGACCGACATCGACACGGCGGTCGAGATCCTGATCAACTCGAAGGCGCAGCGCCCCAGCGTCTGCAACGCCGCCGAGACCCTCCTCGTCCACAAGGACGTCGCCGCCGCCTTCCTGCCCCGCGCCCTGGACGCGCTCGCGGACGCGGGCGTGACGGTGCACGGCGACGAGCGCGTCGTGGAGTACGCGGACGCCACCAAGGCCACGATCGTCCCGGCGACCGCCGAGGACTGGGAGACCGAGTACCTCTCCTACGACATCGCGGCGGCCGTCGTGGAGTCGCTGGAGGCGGCCGTCGCCCACATCCGGCTCTGGTCCTCCGGCCACACCGAGGCGATCGTCACCACCTCGCAGGCCGCGGCCCGCAAGTTCACCCAGTTGGTCGATTCGACGACGGTCGCGGTGAACGCGTCCACCCGTTTCACCGACGGTGGTCAGTTCGGTTTCGGCGCGGAGATCGGCATCTCCACGCAGAAGCTGCACGCGCGAGGGCCGATGGGCCTGCCCGAGCTGACCTCCACGAAGTACATCGTCACCGGCGACGGTCACATCCGGTGACCGTCAGCGGCGCCTCCCGGGGCGTCACCCGGGCGGGGAGAGTTCGTCCTCTCCCTGCCCAAACCTCCCGGCCCGGTCTACTCTGAGAACGTGCCGGACGACGTGGGGGGCAGGCCGTTCCAGGACGGCGGGGACCCTGAGGACTCTGTCGACCGCGGGGGCGCGGACCAGGACTTCGCCTCCGTGGTGTTCGACGAGGACTTCGTACGGGCCGCCGAGATCCATGAACCGACCGCTGTCGAGCGGCTACTGGCCGCCGCCGAGGCGCGCGCGGAGGCCGAGGCCGCCCGCTCCGGCCCGCGCGGAGCCCCCTCCGACGACGATCTCTACGACGAGCTCCGCGGCCCGGACGGCTACGGCCATGGCCGCGGCCGCGAGTACCGGGACGAGGACGAGGACGACGACCTCGACACCGCGAGCCCGTACGGACGCCACGGCGGCGCCTTGCGCCCCTACCGCGGCACCGCGCGCTGGCACCGGCCGGTGGCCTGGATCCTGGCCCTGGTGATGGGCATCGGCATGGTCGCCCTCGCCTTCACCGCCGTCTACCGGGGAGCCTCCAACAACCGCCAGGACCAGGTGCCCCAGCCCGCCCGGACGGGTGTGGACGCCCCGCCGACGGGCGCCACGGTCAGCGGCCGCGGGAGCGGTCCCACGGCCTCCGCCGACCGCCCGGCCCCCCTGGTCCCCGCGCAACCACGCACCCCCTGAACGGGGGGCGAGCGCCTCTTGAGCGCCAGGCGCTCGCCCGGTGAACGGCTGCCGCCCCGCCCCTCGGACAGCGGCGTGCGCCCATGTGGACGAGCGCGTGAGAACTCGTCAGAACTTGTCGTGTACCAGCGCGTTTATCGTGCCCGCGTCAGACCTACCCTGAGAGTATGGCTCGGCGCGGAGACCCGCCGGAGGGGACACCCGAGGGGCTCCCAGGCGGTGAGGACGAGTACCGATCCGTCGTGTTCGACGAATCGTTCGTGCGGGCTGCCCGGGTCCAGGAGTTCTCCGCCGAGGAGCGCATGGGCGAGCACGCCCCCGCCGTGCGCAGCGTCCCGGGTGGCGGCGGGCGTCACCCGTCGAAACAGCTCCTGCTGCTCGTCCTCGTCGTCGTTGTCGCCTTCGGCACGGCCGTCTACCTGGGCATCCGCCAGCCCCAGCAGCCCCTCGCGGCCAGACCGGCGGAACACCTCCGCATCACGCTCGTCCCCCTCGCACCGGGCGGCCCGGTGCCCGGCGGCACGCCCGCCGAGCTCTTCGCGCACAGTCCCGCCGCCCAGTACCGCAGCGGGGCCGCCGGGATCACCATGCCCGCGGTCCGCCGCACCGACCACTTCAGCGAGGGTCAGGTGCTGATCGCCCTGGCCACGGCCAAGGACTACCTGGTGGAGTCGTCCCTCGACCCCGACGTGATCACCAAAGGCGCGGTGCGCCCGGTGCGTGCGCTGCTCCATCCCGACCAATTGGCCCAGTTCGACCGGAGCGTGGCCGCGCCGGCGGCCGACGGCCGCCACGTCACCACGGGCTGGCTGGTGCGCTTCGACCCGGCGAAGGTGGCGCTGGCGGACCCCACCGTGCGCGTGGAGGGCACGCTGCTGGTCACGGAGGCGGGCTCCGACGCGCTGGAGGTCACGTCCGACCACACCTTCGTCTACGCGCTGCGGCCCGCGGCCGCGGCGGGGCCCGTGAGCGACGAGGCGTCGCTGTTCACCGTGCGGCGTGAGATGCGCTTCCGTGTCGACCGCGACGATCTGCGCCACCACCGGCTGGAGGTGCTGGCCAGCTCGGTCCAGGCCGGGCCTCAGGACTGCGCGGCCGACGCGACGGCCACGCTGCGTCCGCTGCTGGCCGGCCAGCGGGCCGGCACGGACGGCCCGGCCGTCACCGACCCGTACGCGCCGGGCCTGGCGGTCGTCTCCCTGTGCGGATCTCTTTCCCCCGCGGCCCAGCCGTCCCCGTGAGGCGCGGGGCGCGCCGCGCCTTGGGCCTGGGGCTCGTGAGGCGCTGTGCCTCGGGCCTCGGGCTCGGCGGCCCCCGCCGGGGCCAGAGCGGGACCGCAGGGCCCCGCCGCGCAGGTGCCGTCGGACTCGGCCGGCCCCTCCGGGGTCAGCGGGACCGCAGGTGGCCTCAGGTTCGGAGGCGGCCGCGCCGGGGGTCCGCAGGGCCCGCCGCGCAGGTGGCCTCGGGCTCGGCCGGCCCCCGCCGGGGCGGATCCAGGCCCGCCCGGCGAGAGGCGCACCGCCGGGCACGGATCGTGCCCGGCGCCCGCCGTGGTCAGGCGTCCGGCGTCCCGCCGGTACCCGTGCCCGTGCCTCCCGTGAACTTGTCGCGCAGCTTGCTGCCCAGGTCGCCCGCGCCGCCCGCTATGTCGCCGACCAGCTTCATCAGCGGATCCTTGCTCGTCCTCACCGAATCCGCGTAGTGCGACGCCGATTCGCGGAACGAGTCGCTCACCGAGGTGTCCTTGTCCTCCGTGCGCCGCGGGTAGTGGCCGTCCATGATCCGCTGGTAGTCGCGGCTCTCCGCCCACTTCTTCAGCTCGGCCGCCCGGACGGTGGTGAACGGGTGGGAGCGGGGCAGCACATTCAGGATCTTCAGGACCGAGTCCCGCAGGTCGCCCCCGGCCTCGTACTCCTCGGCCTGCGCCAGGAAGGCGTCCACGTTCATCTCGTGCAGGTGATTGCCACCGGCGATCTTCATCAGTCCGCGCATCGACGCCTGGAGGTCCTGGCCGACCAGGAGCCCGGCGCGGTCCGCCGAGAGCTCCGACTTGCGGAACCACTCCCGCAGCGCCGTGACGATCGCCATGATCGCCATGTTGCCGAGGGGGATCCAGGCCACCTTCAGCGCCAGGCTGGTGAGGAAGAGCAGGATCGTCCGGTACACCGAGTGGCCGGAGAGCGCGTGGCCCACCTCGTGGCCGACGACCGCGCGCATCTCCTCCTCGTCCAGCAGCTCCACCAGACCCGTGGTGACGACGATGATCGGCTCGTCCAGGCCGATGCACATCGCATTGGGACGCGGGTCCTGCGTCACGTACATGGCGGGGACCTTCTCCAGGTCCAGGATGTAGCAGGCGTCCCTCAGCATGCTGTGCAGGTGCGCGAACTGGGCGTCGCTCACCCGCACCGAGTCGGACAGGAACAGCAGCCGCAGACTGCGCTCGGGCAGCAGGCCGCTGAGCGCCTTGAAAACGGTGTCGAACCCGGTGAGCTTGCGCAGCGCCACCAGCGCCGAGCGGTCCGCGGGATGCTCGTAAGCCCGTGAGGAGATCTCCGGGAAGCGCTCGCGCCGCCTGCTCGGCGCGTGCTCCTGGCTTTCGGTCATGTGGTGCCCCCTGGTGTGATGCGTGCCGTGCTCGTCCCCCTTGAGGACCCCCAGACTAGGTGCTGGGGTTGCGACGCGGCGGGGGCTGTGGACAACCACAGTTGCCGAGCTGTGGAGAGCACAACGACCGAGTCGGCGTGAGCGTGCCCGAACGGCCCGCATACGATGTGCGCGAAGTCTCTGGTCCGACTCCCGATCGATAGGTCCTGCTGAAGATGAGCCTCACCAGCGCTGCCGCCGCCAACCTGGTCACTCTCGCCCAAGGCGGAGAGCACGGTGGCAACCACGAAAGCCTCAACCCGTACATCACCGGCGGCGGCGCCCTGCTCGTGCTGCTCCTGCTGCTGTGGGTCACCACCCGCTTCAACCGCGACCGCTGAGTCCGGGCCGGCCGCCCGTGCCAGTAGGCTCTGCACGCATGGGAGAGCAGAACGTGGCTACGGGTTCCGGTACCGGCAAGCGCCGGCTCGGTGTGATGGGCGGGACCTTCGACCCGATCCACCACGGGCACCTGGTGGCCGCCAGCGAGGTGGCCGCCCTGTTCCACCTCGACGAGGTGGTGTTCGTGCCGACGGGACAGCCGTGGCAGAAGACCCACAAGAACGTGTCACCGGCCGAGGACCGCTATTTGATGACGGTCATCGCCACGGCGTCCAACCCCCAGTTCTCGGTGAGTCGCATCGACATCGACCGGGGCGGGCCGACGTACACGATAGACACGCTGCGTGAGCTGCGGTCCCTCAACGACGACGCGGATCTCTTCTTCATCACGGGCGCCGACGCGCTCTCCCAGATCCTCAGCTGGCGGAACGCCGAAGAGCTGTTCTCGCTCGCCCATTTCATCGGTGTGACCCGTCCGGGCCACGATCTGACCGACGACGGGCTGCCCGAGGGCGGGGTCTCCCTGGTGGAGGTCCCCGCGCTCGCGATCTCGTCGACCGACTGCCGTGAGAGGGTCGCCCAGGGCGACCCGGTCTGGTACCTGGTGCCGGACGGTGTGGTGCGCTACATCGACAAGCGCCAGCTGTACCGCGGCGAGTGAGCCACGGAGAGGGGCACCGGTGAACGACCAGCAGAATCCTTACGACCCGTACCACCAGCAGCCGCAGATCGTGAGCTACGACGAGTACGGACAGCCGGTCTATCAGCAGCCCCAGCAGTACGACCCCTACGCACAGCAGCAGTCCCGGCACCCTCAGCAGCCGCAGCCCCCGCAGGCCGGAGACCGGCCTGGGGAAGGGCAGGGGTACGGCTACGACCCGTACGCCCAGCAGTCCCCGGACGCAGCGGGCCGGCGCGACGACTACGGGCAGTACGACCCGTACGGCACGCAGCAGTACAGCGCGCAGCCCGGACAGCAGGGATACGGCTACGACGGGTACGGCTACGACACGGGCACCCAGCCGGCGGCGGTCGACACCACGCAGCAGTGGAACATCCCCCACCAGCAGCCCGCTCCCGCCGGGCAGCAGGGCCCCACCGGGCAGCAGGCCCAGGCCGCGCCCGCACCGGCTGCCGTGCCGGAACCGCGGCGGGGCGCGGACCGCGACGACCACCGCGACGACCGCGATTACCGCACCGAGCAGTTCTCGTTCATCGAGGAGCCGGACGAGGACTCCGAGGACGTCATCGACTGGCTCAAGTTCACCGAGAGCCGCTCCGAGCGCCGCGAGGAGGCCAAGCGCCGCGGCCGCAACCGGATCGTCGCGCTCGTCGTCGCGCTGGCGCTCGCCCTCGTCGGCGGCGTCGGCTACCTCTGGTACGCGGGCAAGCTGCCCGGACTGTCCGGCAGTGAGAGCACCGGCGGCACCGCGGCCGGCCCGCAGAAGCGCGACGTCATCGTCGTGCACCTGCACAACACGAAGAGCGAGCGGACCTCTACGGCGCTCCTCGTCGACAACGTCACGACCGGGCAGGGCACGACCGTCCTCCTTCCGAACTCACTCTCCGTCGCCAACGACGACGGAACCGCCACCACGCTCGGCAAGTCCGTCGAGGACGACGGGTCCACCGGTACCCGCGAGGCGATCGGGACCCTGCTCGGCGCGAAGATCTCCGGCACCTGGCGGCTGGACACCCCGTACCTGGAGAACCTCGTCGAACTGGTCGGCACGATCGACCTGACCACCGACACCGAGGTGCCCGGTGCGAAGAAGGGCGACGAGCCGCTGGTGAAGAAGGGCGAGAACCAGACGCTCGACGGACCTGCCGCCGTCGCCTACGCGACGTACGTCGGGCCCGGTGAGGCCGAGGAGAAGCAGCTGCAGCGCTTCGGCCAGGTCATGCAGGGCGTGCTGAAGAAGCTGCCGGACGACGAGAAGTCGGCGACCGTCGTCGTCGAGACACTCGCCCAGATCCTCGATCCGTCGCTGAACGAGCGGGATCTCGGCAGCTCCCTCGCCAAGCTCGCCGAGCACGCCAAGGGCGGTGACTACAAGACCGCGCTGCTGCCCGTGCAGCAGGACGGCACGCTCACCGAGCGGGCGGCGGACAGCGTGGTCAAGGACGTGCTCGGCGGCTCGGTCAGCGCACCGGAGCAGGGCGCGGCCGTGCGGGTCGGCATCAAGAACGCCAGCGGTGACGACACGGCCACCGAGGCGGCCCGGATCTCGCTCGTCAACGGCGGCTACACCGTCATCGACGGCGGCAGGGCGGACACGACCGCCACCTCACAGGTCACCTACGGTGACGAGGCGGCGAAGGCGAAGGCCGTGGAGGTCGCGAAGACGCTCGGCCTGCCCGCGGACGTGGTGAAGAAGGCCAGGGCTGCCGCGAACGCCGATGTGTCGGTGGTCCTCGGTTCCGACTTCGAGGGCGGCACGGAGGACTGAGCCGGGCCCGGCGCCGCAGCCGGGCCCAGCACTGACGCGTCCCGAACAATGACGGTGAGGTCTGTCGGCCGTCCGTGAGACCCTTGAAGGGTTCCTGACCGCCGACGAAAGCCTGCTTGTGACCGCTACGGACCGTTCCATCGAGCTCGTCAACACCGCCGCCCAGGCGGCCGCCGACCGGCTCGCGCACGACATCATCGCGTACGACGTCAGCGACGTGCTGTCGATCACCGACGCCTTCCTGCTCGCCTCAGCCCCCAGCGACCGCCAGGTCAAGTCGATCGTCGACGAGATCGAGGAGCGGCTGAACAAGGAGCTCGGCGCCAAGCCGGTGCGACGTGAGGGCGACCGTGACGCCCGCTGGATCCTGCTCGACTACGTCGACATCGTCGTCCATGTCCAGCACAGCGAGGAGCGCGTCTTCTACGCCCTGGAGCGGCTGTGGAAGGACTGCCCCGAGCTTCCGCTGCCGGAGGACGCCAAGAAGACCCGCGGAAAGGCCGAGGAGCACGCTCGGCTCGCCGGCAAGGAAGCGGAAGGTGAGCTGAGCTGAACGGCATGAGCGGCGGGGGTGCGGCCGGTGACGTCCGCACCAGCAGGAAGCGGGGCCGCCGTGTGGTCCTGTGGCGCCATGGACAGACCGCGTGGAACCTGGAGCGCCGCTTCCAGGGCTCCACGGACATCGAGCTGACCGAGACCGGCGTCGCCCAGGCGCGGCGCGCGGCCCGGCTGCTCGCCTCGCTGAAGCCCGACGCGATCGTGGCCTCCGACCTCAAGCGGGCCGCGGCGACCGCGGGCGAGCTGGCGGCTGTCACCGGCGTCGACATCTCCTACGACGCGGCGCTGCGCGAGACGTATGCGGGCGTCTGGCAGGGCCTGACCCACGAGGAGATCGTCACGCAGTACGGCGACCAGTACGCCGCCTGGAAGCGCGGCGAGCCCGTGCGCCGCGGCGGCGGCGAGCTGGAGACCGAGGTCGCGGACCGGGCCTCGCCCGTGGTCCTGCACCACGCGGACAAGCTGCCCGACGAGGGCACTCTCGTCGTCGTCAGCCACGGCGGCACGATCCGTACGACCATCGGCCGGCTGCTGGGCCTGGAGGCCCACCACTGGGAGAGCCTCGGCGGTCTGTCGAACTGCTGCTGGTCCGTGCTGGGCGAGGGCGCGCGCGGCTGGCGTCTGCTGGAGCACAACGCCGGGACGCTGCCCGAGCCGGTGCTCGGCGACGACACCTGAGACCCCACGGCCCTCCCGGCAGGCTCCGCCCTGCCGCGCAGAGGCTGCCGGCCCGGCACCGGCCACGCCCCGGCGACCACCGCCGGGGCGGCCCGCGGACCCGGATTTCACTTTCCGGCAGGTCGCAGGCTAAAGTTCTTCTTGTTCGCAGCGCGGAGCGCGAAGAACACGCGGGGCTATAGCTCAGTTGGTAGAGCGCCTGCATGGCATGCAGGAGGTCAGGAGTTCAATTCTCCTTAGCTCCACAATCAGGATCCCGTCCCCGGCAGGGGGCGGGATCTTCGCGTTGGCCCTGGTGCCGGTGCCGTGGTCCGCGCGGAGAGGACGGGCCCCGGCGACAGGCCCCGTCGGCCCGGCGTCAGTCCCGCATCGCCCGCAGCGTCCGTATTCGCGCGCCGCTCTCCTCGTCGTCCGGCGTGTAGGCCACGATCCGGCACTCCGGCATCCCGTTGATCGACAGCGACACCGACGTCATCCGCACCTCGCCGATCGCCCGGTGACGGAAGGTCTTGACCCGCGGGCCCGGCGGAATGACGTCACCGCTCTCCCACAGCCGCGCGAACAACGGGCTCGCCGCCGACAGACGGCGGATGAACGACTCCCAGGCCGGCTCGCCCACATGACGCCCGTACGCGCCGCGCAGCTGCGCCACCATCAACGGCAGCTCCGAGTCCCGGAAGACGACCGGGCAGGACGCCTCGGACATCGTGAACAGCGTCCACAGCACATTGCGCATGCCGAGGGCCCCGGGGTCGTGCAGCGCGAAGAGGACGCGATAGGCCCGGTTGGTGGCCAGGACGTCGTAACGCGCGTTGTAGACCACTGCGGGGTGGGGGTCCAGCGCGTCGATGATGCCCTGGATCTCCGGTCCGACGCTCTGCCCCTCCTCCGCGGGGTCCGGCACGTACGGGACCTCCGCGAGGTGGTAGAGGTGCTCGCGCTCGGGCTGGTCGAGCCGCAGGGTGCGGGCCACGGCGTCCAGCACCTGCGCCGAGGCGTTGATGGGGCGGCCCTGCTCCAGCCACGTGTACCAGGTGACGCCGACGCCCGAGAGCTGCGCGACCTCCTCACGGCGCAGGCCCGGCGTGCGCCGCCGGAGCCCCGGGGGCATACCGACGTCGGCCGGTGTCACCCGCGCCCGGCGGGAACGCAGGAACGCGGCCAGTTCGGGCCGGCGCCGCTGGTGCGCCCCGCCCCTGATCCCCGTCGTCATCGTGGTCACGCCCCCCATCGTCGATGTCGCGGTCTACCGTTGCCAGGTGCTGTCGGTACCAGCATCGACGGGCTCTCGTTACCCGTATCCGGCGCGCGGCAGTCTCGCCGCCATGACGACGACCGTTCCGCGAACCCCACGCTCAAGTAAAGACCCCGCCACTGACAGCGGCGGCCCCCGGCTGCTCCTGGCTGCCGTACTCGCCGCCCAGTTCATGGCGCTCCTCGACACCTTCATCGTCAACGCGGCGGCCCCCACGATCCGCGCGGAACTCCACACCTCCGGAGCCGACCTGCAACTCGTCGTCGCCGGGTACACCATTTCCTACGCCGTCCTGCTCATCACGGGCGCACGCCTCGGCGCGATGCTCGGCCACCGCCGCGTGTTCCTCGGCGGCCTGGCGGCCTTCACCGTCTTCTCGCTGGCCTGCGGACTCGCCGCCGATACCGGGCAGTTGATCGCCTTCCGCTTCCTCCAGGGCGCCGGAGCGGCCCTGATGATCCCTCAAGTGCTCAGCCTCATCCAGCGCAACTTCACCGCGGAGGGCCGGGTACGGGCGCTCGGGGCCTACTCCGCCGTCCTCGCGAGCGGCGCCGCCGCCGGCCAGGTCCTGGGCGGCGTCCTGGTCAGCGCCGACCTGTTCGGCACGAGCTGGCGGCCGGTCTTCCTCGTCAACGTGCCCATCGGGCTCGCCCTCCTGCTCCTGGGCGCCAGGGTGCTGCCGCGGGACAGGCAGGCGGGCGGGGCGCGCGCCGGTGGCCTGGATCTGCCCGGTCTGGTGCTGCTCGCGGCGGCGGTGTCGCTGTTCACCGTGCCGCTGGTCGTGGGACACGAGCACGACTGGCCGCTGTGGACCTGGCTGTCGCTTGTCGCGTCGGCGGTGACCCTCGGAGGGCTTCTGGCGCACGAGGCACGGCTCGCCCGCCGGGGCGGCGCGCCCCTGATCTCGCCGCGGCTGCTGCGCAGTCAGGGAATCGGCCTCGCGGTGCTGAGGATCGCGGCCGTCATGGCGGTGAACGCCGCCTTCCTGTTCACCGTCACGCTCCACGTCCAGGGCGGACTGGGATACAGCGCTCTGCGCGCCGGGCTGGTGTTCGCGCCGTCCGCGGTCGTGTTCGGCGCCGTGGCGATGACCTGGCGGCGCTGGCCGGCCGCATGGCAACGGGCCCTGGTTCCGGCCGGGTTCGTCGTGACCGGGCTCGCGGGCGCCGCCGTGGGGGCGCTGCTGCGGGACGGCGGGGACGGCGGACCGCTGCTGTACGCGGCCTGCGTCGCCAGCGGAGTCGGCATGGCGGCCGCCTACAGCCCCACTCTCACCGGCGCGCTGGCGACGGTGCGGCAGGAGGACGCCGCGGACGCGAGCGGGCTGTTGGTCACCGTCACCCAGCTGGGACAGATCATCGGCGTCGCGGCGTTCGGCACCCTCTTCCTCGGCCGGCTGACCGCACCGGGGCCCCAAGGGTCCGCGGACGCCCTGTGGGTGACGACGCTCGCGCTGGCGGCCGCCTGCGCACTGGGTGCCGTGGCCGGTCTCGTTCGCAAACGCCGCTGACCTCCTTGCGTGGCCATGGCAGAATCGGACGGCCGGAGGGGACACCGGCGGTACGGGAGGGAGAGCACGATGTCCGCCAGCGGCGAGGAAGCCCAGGAGGCTGCCGATGACCTGCTTGCCACGGCGGAGGCACGTGCTCGCCTCAGCTGTCCTTCCTGCGGTTCCGCCCATGTCGCCCAGGTCCTCGGGGACAACGGAGGCGTTTCCTACGTGTGCACGGCCTGCGGCCACAGCTGGAGCTGAATGATGGGTGCCCACAGGCGGAAATGCGACTGGTGCGGCAGCGGTACGCCGATCGTCAGGGACATGGATCCGGTCAATCCGGAGTACCAGTACTGGTGCGAGGAGTGCGCGCGGGCGCTGATCATAAAAGGCGACCCCATCGAGACCTACCGGGAGCTGGAGGGGGAGCCGATCTACGGACGGCTGCTGGACGAGCACTGCACCCTCAAGCGGTTCTACTCGTTCGCAACCGCCTGAGCCGTCCCTCCGCCACCCGCCCTTGAATCGGACATTCCGGACCTTGCCGGTCCGGGGCGGAAACGATTTGGAGATGCGCCGACGGGGGCGTTAATGTTCTCTACGTCGCCGCGAGGGAAACCCGGACGGTGGTGCACAGCAAGGGGCTATAGCTCAGTTGGTAGAGCGCCTGCATGGCATGCAGGAGGTCAGGAGTTCAATTCTCCTTAGCTCCACAGAAGAGAAAGCGGGCCACCCGGATCGGGTGGCCCGCTTTTCTGTCCTCTGCGCCTTCCGTCAACTCCGGCCGCTGCCAAGAGCCTTGCGATTGCTGCTCGGCAGTGCGGGGCGCGACGGCTCCGGCGCAGGGGCCGCCACCTGCTCGATCCGCATCGCGAGCGCCGGGCAGCGGCGCACGGCACGCTGCGCGCGCCCGCGCATGTGCATCGGGACCACCGCGTCGGCCACCGAGGGGTAGCCGTCGGAGTTGATCCGGATCAGCTCCGGGATGATGTCGGCGCACAGCCCGTGCCCCTGGCAGAGCGTCCAGTCGATGAAGACCTTCTCGCCGCTGGGAATGGACTCCTCCACCTCCTCGTAGCCGGGCAGCGGCAGGGGCAGCACACCGGTCACCGGGCGCCCGCAGCCGCCGTCCAGCACATGCGCGGCGAGATCGTCGGTGAACGCGGACAGTGTCGAGGCGAAGAACCGCGCGGAACCGTCGGGGTGCTTGCACGCACCGCGGCCCTTCACCGCCCCCGTCACCTCCCGCAGCGCCTCCAGGGCCGCCGGACCGCCGCCGTTGATCACGTCGGCGAGTCCGCCCGCCGCGGCCGGCAGGCCGAGCTTGCACGGTCCGCACTGGCCCGCGGTCTCCGCGGCGAGCCAGTTGGCCACCCGCAGCGACTCGCCGAGCGCACACGTCTCCGGGCCGATCGGCAGGATCGCCCCCGCGCCCAGGGCGCCCCCCACGGACGCCAGGGACGCCTTGGAGACGACCGCCTCGTGCACGGCGACCGAGTCGATCCAGTTGCCGTGGTAGCCGCCCGTGAGCACGCCCTGCGGCAGTGGCGGCGCACCGGCCAGCTGGAGCACGTACCGCAGCGGGACGCCCGTGGGCACCTCGACGACCATGGGGCGCGAGACGGCCCCGGAGATCGTCAGCATGACCGTGCCGGGCTCGGAGTCCAGGCCGGTGTGCGCGTAACGGCGTGAGCCGATGCGCGCGGCGACGGCGAGCTGCGCGAACGTCTCCGCGTTCGACAGCAGCGTCGGCGCGCCGCCGACCCCCGAGTCCGCGGCGCGCACCCGGCGGCCGGGCGGCAGTGCCGGGCCGCCGTTGACCGCGCGGATGACGGAGGACGCCTCCCCGGAGACCATCCGCTCCGGCGTGCGGACGACTCGTGCGCGCAGCTGCTGACCGCGGCGGTCGCTCAGACCGCGTTCGGCGAGCGCGGCGCGCATCGATACCTCCGTGGAGTTGCGGGTGACCGCGACCACCAAGGTGCGTGCGCCGAGCGCCTCGGCGGCCAGCAGCGCACCGTCGAGGATGAGGTGCGGAGCGCGGTTGAGCAGCACCGTGTCCTTGCGGCAAGCCGGTTCGCCCTCGCTGCCGTTGACGACGACGACGGGCCGTACGCCGCGTCGGATCGCCGACTTGGCGACGGCGCGCAGTTTCCTGCCGAAGGGGAAGCCCGCGCCGCCGCGGCCGGTCAGCGATATCTCCTCGGCCAACTGGGCGAGCCGTTCGCCGCTGACCGGCTCCAGCGGTCCGTGGACCTTCAGATGCATCTGCAGGTCGAGACGTTCGACCAGGTCGAAACCCTGCGTGAGCTGGGGAAGGCCGACGACACGGACCTCGGGGACGTCGGGGAGCGGGCTGTTCACGGTCGTTCTCCTGCAGGTGCGTTCCAGGGCTCTCCGGCCGGCGGCTGGAAGAGGGGCCCTGGCATCGGCGCTGTCTCGTCGTACGCGCCGGGGCCGCCGGTCCCGTACGCGGAGCGGTCGTCGTACGGGGAGGGTGACGCGGCCTCGTTCGCGCCGGCGGCGCCGTAGGAGGCGGCGGGGGAGCCGTAGCCCCCGGTGGTGTCCTGGGCCGTCATGGCGCCGTAGGGGGCGGAGGCGGGTTCGTAGGGCGGCGTGGTGGAGCCGTAGACGGGCGGGATGTCGTAGGAGGGCGCCGGGTCGAACAGCGGCGGGGGCGGGGTGTCGTAGGAGGGGGCCGTGTCGAACAGCGGCGGGGGCGGGGTGTCGTACAGCGGCGATGCCTGCTCCGGGCGCACGGCCTGGGCGGGCGGGGGCGGCGAGGGGGTGGGCCAGGTGCCCGGACGGGGTCCCGTCTCGGACACCACGGGTATCTCCTCCGTCATCGGCACCCGCTCGGCGAGCGGCGCAGCGGCCTCGGCCGCCAGGGACACGGCCCGGTAGGCCGCGGCCATGCCGGGGCCGCGGCCGGCGCCGGAACCGCCGGGGACCACCGTCGGCTCGGCGTCCGGCGGCGGAGGGGCCTCGTAGAGCTGCGGTGAGGGTGCGGCCAGCCGGGGCGGCTGCGCGCGCGCCTGTCCGAGCGGCGGCGGGAACTCCTGCTCGTAGGGGCGCTGCGAGGAAATGCCGTTCGCCCTGTCGACACGGTCCATGCGGTCCATGCCGGCGGATACGGCCGAGCGGCCCGTCCCGTTCAGTCCGCCCGCGCCGGGCAGCGGAGACGTGGCCGGATCCCGCTGTGCCTGGTCGTCGACGGCGGGGGGCCCGCCGTCGGCACCGGTCAGGGACATGATCCTCGCGGCGACGCGCCGCTGCACCGGCCGCGGCAGCAGCCGGACCGACACCGCGGCCGCCACCCCGAGCAGGGCCAGGCAGTACAGGGTGACGACCCAGGTCGCCGCCGGGCGACCCGCGTAGAGTCCGTGGACGAGGGCGAAGCACCAGGCCGGATAGGCCAGCATGTGCAGCGGCCGCCAGCGGCCGGCGACACGGACATTGCCCGCCAGTGCGCTGCGGAGCGCCCCGGTCGTGGCGGCGACCACCATGAGGAAGCCGGCCAGCGACCCGAAGCCGATGAGGGCGGAGGTGCCCGTGACGCCGAGACCGAACGGGATCAGCGCGCCGATCAGGGCCACGTGCCCGAGCGAGACCTTCACGGTGGCGTGCAGCAGCAGGAAGCCGAGCGAGGCGACCGCGGTCGTCCGGTGGATGCCCTGGGCGAGCAGGCGGTGGCGCGGGGAGAGGAGCACCCGGTCCGTGGCGATCAGCCCCCATGCGACGGAGGCCGTCAGCGACACCAGGGACAGGACCCCGGTGGTGAAGTCGAGCGCGGCGCGAAAGCTGTCGCTGCCCCCGATGGCGAGCACGGGAATGAGGATCAACGCGGCCGCGTAGAGGCCGCCTTGCACGGGGCGGCCGATTCCGGACCCGGGGCCCGACGGCAAACGCTGTGTGAGACGAGGGTTCATGGGGCGACTCCGAATGGTGCGGGAAAGCTGTCCCGTTGACGCACTCTAGGTCGACCCATACCGCCCGGTACGAGGTTTCACCGTTATTCGCGGGTGACCATCGGCAACTGACCCGGGGGTTGCCCTGTATAGGGTCGATACGCGGAGTAACGCGGATCCATGATCGCTCGCGAGCCGCCGACCGGCCCCGTCGCGGGGCGCCGTGGAAGGCGAATGCGGCCACTTCCCCCGCTGCGGTACCCTGACGCCATGCGTGCCGTACGCCTTCTGCTTAGCGAGCCGCGCTGATCAGTCCCGACGGATGAAAGCACCGTCGGAATCGGCGCGGCGTCCCCTCCTGTGCGAGGGGATTTTTCATTTCGTCACCGGATGAATCAGCGGCAGCTGGCAGAGACGATCGATGGAGCTTTTAAGGATCATGAGCGAGATGACTTCTGCTGCCGAGGCAGCAGCCCCGCATCGTTATACGGCTGCCATGGCGGCCGACATCGAGGCACGCTGGCAGGACTTCTGGGACGCCGACGGCACCTACGAGGCGCCGAACCCGAGCGGTGACCTGGCCGGCGACCCGGCCGCGGCGGCCCGCCCCAAGAAGTTCATCATGGACATGTTCCCGTACCCGTCCGGTGCGGGTCTGCACGTCGGTCACCCGCTGGGCTACATCGCCACCGACGTCTTCGCCCGGCACCAGCGCATGACCGGGCACAACGTCCTGCACACCCTGGGTTTCGACGCCTTCGGCCTGCCGGCGGAGCAGTACGCCGTGCAGACCGGCACGCACCCGCGGGTGTCGACCGAGGCGAACATCGAGAACATGACCGCCCAGCTGCGCCGGCTGGGTCTGGGCCACGACAAGCGCCGCTCGTTCGCCACGATCGACCCGGACTACTACAAGTGGACCCAGTGGATCTTCCTGCAGATCTTCAACTCCTGGTACGACGATGAGGCGAAGAAGGCCCGCCCGATCGACGAACTGGTCGCCCAGTTCGAGAGCGGTGAGCGGTCCGTGCCCGGCACGCGCGCGTGGAGCGAGCTGAGCGCCAAGGAGCGTGCGGACGTCCTGGGCGAGTACCGCCTGGCGTACGCCTCCGACTCGCCCGTCAACTGGTGCCCCGGCCTGGGCACCGTGCTGGCCAACGAAGAGGTGACGGCCGACGGCCGCTCCGAGCGGGGCAACTTCCCCGTCTTCAAGGCCAAGCTGCGCCAGTGGAACATGCGCATCACCGCCTACGCCGACCGGCTGCTGGACGACCTGGACGCGCTGGACTGGCCCGAGGCCATCAAGCTGCAGCAGCGCAACTGGATCGGACGTTCCGAGGGCGCCCGCGTCGGCTTCTCCGTCGACGGCCACGCGGACGCGAAGATCACCGTCTTCACCACCCGCCCCGACACCCTGTTCGGCGCGACCTACATGGTGCTGGCCCCCGAGCACGGCCTGATCGACTCGATCCTGCCCGCCGAGTGGCCCGAGGGCGCCAAGGAGTCGTGGACGGGCGGTGCCGCCACCCCGGCCGACGCCGTCGCCGCGTACCGCAAGCAGGCCCAGTCGAAGAGCGACGTCGAGCGCCAGACCGAGCACAAGGACAAGACCGGTGTCTTCACCGGCGCCTACGCGCTGAACCCCGTCACGGGCAGCCGCATCCCCGTGTTCGTCGCCGACTACGTGCTGATGGGCTACGGAACCGGCGCGATCATGGCCGTGCCCGGCCAGGACGAGCGCGACTGGGAGTTCGCCGAGGCGTTCGAGCTGCCGATCGTCCGCACCGTCCAGCCGCCCGAAGGCTGGGAGGGCGAGGCGTTCACCGGCCAGGGGCCGGCGATCAACTCCGCCAACGACGAGATCTCGCTGAACGGTCTGGCGGTCGCCGAGGCCAAGAGCCGGATCATCGAATGGCTGGTGGCCAAGGGCATCGGCGAGGGCACCATCAACTTCCGCCTGCGCGACTGGCTGTTCAGCCGCCAGCGCTACTGGGGCGAGCCCTTCCCGATCGTCTACGACGAGGACGGTGTCGCCCACGCGCTGCCCGAGTCGATGCTGCCGCTGGAACTGCCGGAGGTCGACGACTACTCGCCGCGCACCTTCGACCCGGACGACGCCGACACGCAGCCGGAGACGCCCCTGTCCCGCAACGAGGACTGGGTCGACGTGACGCTGGACCTGGGCGACGGTCCGAAGAAGTACCGCCGCGAGACCAACACCATGCCCAACTGGGCGGGTTCGTGCTGGTACGAGCTGCGCTACCTGGACCCGCACAACAGCGAGAAGCTGGTCGACCCGGCGGTCGAGCAGTACTGGATGGGCCCGCGCGAGGGGCAGCCGCACGGCGGTGTCGACCTCTACGTGGGCGGCGCCGAACACGCCGTACTGCACCTGCTGTACGCCCGGTTCTGGTCCAAGGTGCTGTTCGACCTGGGACACATCTCGTCCGCCGAGCCGTTCCACAAGCTGTACAACCAGGGCATGATCCAGGCGTACGTCTACCGCGACAGCCGCGGCTTCCCGGTGACGGCCACCGAGGTCGAGGAGCGGGACGGGAAGTTCTTCTTCGAGGGCGAGCCCGTCAAGCGCGAGCTGGGCAAGATGGGCAAGTCCCTGAAGAACGCGGTCACTCCCGACGAGATCTGCGCCGAGTACGGTGCGGACACCCTGCGGCTGTACGAGATGGCCATGGGCCCCCTGGACGTCTCTCGCCCGTGGGACACCCGCGCCGTCGTCGGCCAGTACCGGCTGCTGCAGCGCCTGTGGCGCAACATTGTCGACGAATCGACCGGTGAGGTCACCGTCGTCGACATCGAGGACGCCGACATCGACGAGGACACGCTGCGTGCCCTGCACAAGGCGATCGACGGTGCCGGCCAGGACCTGGCGGCGATGCGGTTCAACACGGCGATCGCCAAGATCACCGAGCTGAACAACCACCTGACCAAGACGGCCGGTCCGCTGGCGCGCTCGGTCGCCGAGCGGCTGGTGCTGCTGGTCGCCCCGCTGGCCCCGCACGTCGCCGAGGAGCTGTGGCGCAAGCTGGGTCACACCGACTCGGTCGTGCACGCCGACTTCCCGGTCGCCGACCCGGCGTACGTCGTGGACGAGACCGTGACCTGCGTCGTGCAGATCAAGGGCAAGGTCAAGGCGCGGCTGGAGGTGTCCCCGTCGATCACGGACGCGGACCTGGAGGCGCTGGCGCTGGGTGACGAGGCTGTCGTGGCGGCGCTGGGCGGCGCAGGCATCCGCAAGGTGATCGTGCGGGCGCCGAAACTGGTCAACATCGTTCCCGCGTAGCAGGACATAGGGGGTTTCTCCAACAGGGACTTCCCCTAAGGGCAGGTCGAGGGTTCCGCAGGAACCCTCGACCTGCCCTTTCCGTTTACCGTGGGAAGAACCAGAACCGATGCCGGAGGGCGTTCATGGATGCCGGAGCCGTAATCACGATCCTGGCGTTGCTTTTCTTCGCCTTCGTGGCATTGGGGGTGTATGTCGCCGTGAAAGTCGTGGGCGCCGCCAAGCGCGGGGTCGAGCGCACGGTCACCCAGGCCCGGCGCACCGTCGAGGACACCACCTTGCGGGCGAAGAGCTACGGACAGGTCGGTGTGACCGGCGAGCTGGCACAGCTGCGGCTGGCCCTGCGCACATCGATGCGGGCGACGCAGGAAGCCCTGCACGCGGGCGTGGCGGAGGACGCCTCGCTCTCCGAGTCGCTGGCCCTGTTCCGGCGGTTGAGCGCTCACGGACAGGAGCTGGACGCGGAGCTCAAGCGGCTGGAGCGCGAGCCGGACAGGGCGACGGTCGCCTCGCTCCTGCCGGGCCTGCGCGAGCGCACGGAGCGGATCACGCACTCCGCGGAATCGCTTCGCTGGGCGGCGAGGGACCGCGCACAGAAGTTCGCCGACGAGGACCTGGACGCGCTGAGCGCGCAGATCGACATGGAGGCCGGTGCGCTGAGGCACTGGGCCGCGGAGGACCCGGGCACGGCATCGGCGCCGCCGGCGGCGTCCGGGACGAGGTCCACGTCGCGGTCCGGACCGGTGCCCGGTTCGGACGTCCCCGGTGCGTCGGCGGACCGGTCCTGGGCGGAGCCGGACCCAGAATCGGAGCAGTCGGCTCCGGGGCAGCCGCAAGCCATCACGGCACGGGACCCGCGGCAGCAGACCACCTATCCGTGGCAGAAGCCCGCCCGCCGCCCGGAGGCGTCGAACTGACCACCGTCGGTTGGTTGGCTGGATGGCGGCCGGTTGGCGGCGCCGTCGGGCCGCTGTCCTGGGCGCTTCGAGACGTCTGACGCGTGTCTTGATATGCGAGACGTGTGCCCTGTAGGCGTGTCCTGAGTGCGTGATGCGTGCTCGGGGGGCATGTCTTAGGTGTCTGACGTGTGCCTCGGAGGCGTGCTTCCGGTGTCTGGCGTGTGCCTCGGAGGCGTGCCGTGCGGGGCCGGGCTGCCGCCCGGCACCGCCTGCGGGTAACCTCCCGCTCATGTCCCGCCATGTCGCTATCGTCACCGATTCAACGGCCTACCTGCCGCCACCGATGATGGAGCGGCACAGCATCACCGCGGTGCCTCTGACCGTCGTGCTCGGTGATCAGGCGCTGGAGGAGGGCACGGAGATCTCGGCACGCTCGCTGGCCCTCGCGCTGCAGAAGCGCAGGCCGGTGACCACGTCCCGCCCCAGCCCCGAAACCTTCACGCGGACGTACCGGGCGATCGCCGAGTCCGGCGCGACGGGGATCGTGTCGCTGCACCTGTCGTCCGAGTTGTCCGGGACCTACGACGCGGCGGTGCTCGCGGCTAAGGACGCTCCCGTGCCGGTGCGCGTCGTCGACACGGGCATGGTGGCCATGGCGCTCGGCTTCTGCGCCCTCGCCGCCGCCGAGGTGGCGGAGGCGGGTGGTTCCCTGGACGAGGCCGTCGCGGCGGCCGAGAAGCGTGCCGAGGGCACGTCCGCCTACTTCTATGTCGACACCCTCGACTATCTGCGCCGCGGCGGCCGGATCGGCGCCGCGCAGGCTCTGCTGGGCTCGGCGCTCGCGGTGAAGCCGCTCCTCCAGCTCGCAGGCGGCCGGATCGAACCGCTGGAGCGCGTCCGGACCGCCTCCCGGGCCATCGCCCGGCTGGAGGAGATCGTCGCCGAGCGGGCCGGTACCGCTCCGGTGGACATCGCGGTCCATCACCTCTCGGCGCCCGAGCGGGCAGCGGCGCTCGCGGACCGGCTGCGCGACCGGGTGCCCGGACTGGCCGACCTGCATGTGAGCGAGGTGGGTGCGGTGATCGGCGCGCACACCGGGCCGGGTCTGCTGGGAGTTGTGGTCTCGGCTCGCTGAGAGGGCGGCGCCGTCAGGGAGTTGTCGGCGGTTGCTCTGTGATTTGTAGCCGCCCGTCACTCGTGAGAGTGGCCGAGATTTCCACAACGGGTATGCCGTCCACAGGAATTGAGCCTGCTCAGCGGATTCGGGCACGTGTGCCTACCGTCCTGTGGCATGACTCTTCGATCACGTTCCGCAACGAGTGGACCCGGCCGGGCCCCGGCCTCGGACGGACGCATGCACCACGGGCGCCATGGCCGCCTTCGCCTCGGCCCCAGGGGCCGCCACCGCGCCACAGGGCGCGCTGACGCACGACCCTCCGGACCCGGTCCGGTCACCAGGGCGGGGCCACGGGTGGATCCACCTGTGGCCCGGGGGCCGGGTTTGGGTCCGCCGGGCGGGGCGGGGGTCGCTCCCTCGGCCGGTGGGCTTGCGGGGGCGCGACCGGGGGCGGGCGTTGGTCCGGGGCTGCCGGAGGGGGCGGGGACTGGTCCCGGGTGGCTTGGAGGGGCGGGGCCCGCGGTGGGTTCGGCGGCGGCTGCCGGAGCGCCTCCGGCGGTGACGCGTCTCATGGATCGTCCTATGGCGGGTGCGGATGCGGGTGCGGGTGCGGGGGCGGGTGGGGGCATGCGGCCGCTGGCCGGGGTGCGTACGGGGGCGGGGGCCCGTTCCGTCGCAGCTTCCGGGTCGGCCGGGGGACTTGGCTCCCGAGGGGTTGCCGCGCAGGCCGGGGCTGCGGCCGCTGCCGCTGACCGCGGTCGTCTGCGACCCGGACGTCTGCGGGGCGGCCGGGCGCCGTCCGCACCGGCCGACGCCGTCCGCCGCAGGGCCGACGCACTGTTCCTGGGAGTCCCGCCCGCCACCGGGCCGGAACGGGCGCGTACTGTCCCGACGGTCGCTGACACCCAGGCCGGTCCTCGCACCCCGGCGAGGCATGAGCCGTCCGAGAGCCCTGGCACCCCGGCGTATCGGCCGGGCTCCGGCGCGGCCCAGGCCGCCGCGGCGGAGCTGCGCGCTCCGGGCCGCGGCAGCGGACGACCCGGCCGGGGCGCGGACGCCGCCGCGGACGGGGGCGGGCACGCAGGCCGGGCCGCACACATTGCCGACGTCGCCGGCCCAGCGCTGGGGCCGCCCCGCACAGCGCAGTGGCGGCGGCTCGCCCTGAGGGAGCGGTTGCCCATGTGGGTGCAGCTCAGGTGCGGGCTCGAACCGAGGACGCTCGCCGCACTCGCCGTCGTCCTCGTGGCCGCCGCGGTCTTCGCCGGACAGCACTTCTGGGCAGGGCGGCCGCAGGCCGTGCGGGCTCCCGAGGTGGTCCAGGAGGGCGCCGCGCCGCCGCCGTCCGACGCCCTGGCGGAACCTGAGCCGACGCCTGGTGCGCTGCCGCCCGCCGCCCGGCAGTCCGCCCGGATCGTCGTGGACGTGAGCGGCAAGGTCCGGCAGCCGGGAGTGCTGCGTCTGCCCGCCGGGTCACGAGTGGCCGACGCGTTGGAGGCGGCGGGGGGAGTGACGGCGGGGACAGACCTGACGGGCCTCAACCGGGCACGGGTGTTGATGGACGGCGAGCAGGTGGTGGTCGGCGCGCCGCCGTCCGTCACCGGGGCAGGTCCGTCCGGCGCGACAGTCCAGGGGGCCGCAGGGCCCGGCACCGGACCGATCAGCCTCAACACGGCCACCGTCGAGCAGTTGGAGACGCTGCCGGGCGTCGGCCCGGTCCTGGCCCAGCACATCATCGACCACCGCACCAGGAACGGAGGCTTCCGCTCGGTCGACGAACTGCGGGAGGTCAATGGAATCGGCGACCGGCGCTTCGGGGACCTGCAGAACAGGGTGCGGCCATGACTCGGGCGACCGTCCACGCCGCATCGGGGAGCCGACTGGGCGCGGCGGACCCCCGTCAGGAAGGACCCGCCGACCTCCGCCTCGTCCCGCCCGCCCTGGCGGCCTGGGGAGCCGCGGCGCTCGCTGTCGCCGCTCCGGGGCGGTGGACGGCGACGGGTGTGGCCGCATGCCTCGTGGCAGCCGGCACGATCCCGCTCGTGCTGGTCGCACACCGGCGGCGGAGGGCCCGAGCGCGCTGGTCGTCGTACGGCTCCGGGGAAGGCGGCTCGCGCCTGGCGCTCGACCCGGGCGGCTCGCGCCTGGGGCTCGACGGGGAGGGATCGCGCTTGCGGCTCAATGCCACCGCCGTCGTCGGCGTGCTGCTGTGCGCCGCCGCCGGGGCGGCCGCCGCGGGACTGCACAGCGCCGATCTGCGCAGGGGACCACTGCCCGGGCTCGCCCGTCAGCATGCCCACGTGACAGTGGAGTTGACGGTCACCTCGGACCCGAGACCCGTGCGCCCCAAGGTCGTCGGCAACCGGGTGGCACCAGGAGCGACCGTGCTGCACGCCGAGGCCACGCGGGTGTCCGGGCCGGGTGGCGTCACCACCGGCACGCGCACGCCGGTCCTGGTGATGGTGCCCGCCGGCGGCGCGGTCGCGGAGTGGCGAAGGCTGCTGCCCTCCACCCGGCTGCGGCTCGCCGGCCGGCTCGCACCGCCGCTCCGGCCGGATGACCGCATCGCCGCCGTGCTGCGCGCCGAAGGCTCCGGGCCACCGCGCATCACCGGACCGCCGACCGCCCTTCAGCGGATGGCGGGGGACCTGCGCGTCGGGCTGCGCGAAGCCACCGACGATCTTCCGCCGGACGCCCGGGCGCTGCTGCCCGGCCTGGTCGTCGGCGACACCTCCCGCGTGCCGGAAGACCTTCACGAGGCGTTCGAGGCGACGGACCTGACACATCTGCTGGCCGTGTCGGGGAGCAACCTCACCATCGTCCTCATCCTGCTGGTCGGTCCACCGGGCAGGGCGCTGCTCGCCGAACGGGGCGGCCTCGCACCCCGCTTGGGCATCACCCTGCGCGGCACGGCCGTGCTCGGCGGCGCGCTCACCCTGGCCTTCGTCGTGGTGTGCCGGCCGGAGCCGAGCGTGCTGCGGGCGGCTGCCTGCGGGTTCGTCACCCTGCTCGCCATCGGGACAGGCCGCCGGAGATCGCTGGTCCCGGCACTCGCCGCCGCCGTGCTGCTGCTCGTGCTGTACGACCCATGGCTGGCGCGCAGTTACGGCTTTCTGCTCTCCGTGCTCGCGACGGGGGCGCTGCTCACCGTCGCGCCCGGGTGGAGCGCGGCTCTCCAGCGGCGGCGCGTGCCCCGGCGGCTTGCCGAGGCCCTGGCCGCGGCCGCCGCGGCACAGGCCGTGTGCGGCCCCGTGGTGGCTGTCTTCGCCGCACGGGTCAGCCTGGTCGCGATCCCCTGCAACCTCATTGCCGAAGTCGCCGTCGCGCCTGCCACGATCCTCGGCTTCGCCGCTCTGGCGGCGGCACCGGTCGCCATACCCGTGGCGGAGGTGCTTGCTCTCTGCGCGGGGTGGCCGGCCGGCTGGATCGCCTCCGTCGCGCGGACCGGCGCGGCACTGCCCGGCGCCGACGCGGGGTGGCCGGGCGGCTGGACCGGCGGGCTGCTGCTGGCGGCGGTCACGGTGGTCGTCGTGCTCCTGGTCCGGCGGTTGCCACGCCATCCGCTGGCCGGCGCGTTGTGCGCGCTCCTGCTGCTCCTCGTCGTGCTGCGCCCGCCGCCCCTCACCGGGGTCATCAGCGGCTGGCCGCCGGGGCAGTGGGACTACGTGATGTGCGACGTGGGGCAGGGGGACGCCGGCGTCCTCGCGGCCGGGAGCGGAACGGCCGTGGTCGTGGACGCCGGACCCGACCCGGAGCTGGCGGACCGCTGCCTGCGGGAGCTCGGCGTGACGAGAATCCCGCTGCTCCTGATCACCCACTTCCATGCCGACCACGTCGCCGGGCTGCCCGGCGCGCTCAGAGGAAGGAGCGTCGGGGTCATTCAGACGACCACGCTCGAGGAACCGGCCGGGCAGGCGGAGTTCGTGCGGCGCATCGCCGCGGCGGCCGGGATTCCGGTCGTGCGCGCGGCACCGGGGGAGCGTCGCCGTACCGGCGGCATCGACTGGCAGGTGCTGTGGCCGGACGCCCGGGCGGGCATGAGGCCGGAGGGACCTAACGACGCCAGCGTCGCCCTGCTGGTCCGCGCGGCCGGAGGTCTGTCACTCCTGCTCCTCGGCGACCTCGAACCGCCCGCCCAGCAGGCACTGCGACGGGCGCATCCCGGGCTGCCGCCGGTGGACGTGCTCAAAGTGGCTCATCACGGCTCGGCGTACCAGCACCCCGCACTGCTCGCCGGGGTCCGACCGAGACTGGCGCTCATCAGCTGCGGCCGCGACAACCCGTACGGCCACCCGGCACCGAGGACCGTCGGGTTGCTGCGGGCTCAGGGGGCGATGGTGCTGCGCACGGACCGGGACGGCGCGATCGCGGTGGCGGGAGCGGGACCACGGCTGCGGGTCACGACCCGCGCGGGCCCTGCGCAGCCCTAGGCGGAGGAACCGGCCCAGCCGGTCCTGCGGGGTCCTCGGACGGCCCCGAAGGCCCGCGCTGCTCCTGCGGGGCCTTAGCCGGGGAACCGGTCCGCGCCGGCCCTGCCCGCCCTCGGCCTGGGCCGGCACGCCGGGGCTTTGGGGGACACGCGGGCCTCCTGCGGACATAGGTCCCCGGACCGATGCGTTCCACCGGAAGGCCGGGGACTGGCCGCGCCGGACCCCAGACCAACGGTGCATGGCGTGGAGGCGCGCGAACGACCAGACTGCCTGGCATGGGAACACCACGACAGGAGCGGCAGCAGCCGCGGCACGTACTCTCGCCGCAGACGGTCGACGCGTACCTGCGCCGGATCGGTGCCCGTCGCCCGGTGCGGGCCGACGCGGCGGCACTGCGTGAGCTCCAGCTGAGGCATCTGCGCACCGTGCCGTTCGAGAATCTGTCGGTTCACCGAGGCGAGGACATCGTCCTGGAAGACGAGCCGCTCGTCGCCAAGATCGTGGACGCCCGGCGGGGTGGTTTCTGCTACGAACTGAACGGTGCGTTCGCCGCGTTGCTGCGGGCTCTCGGCTTCACAGTGACGCTGTACCAGGCGAGGGTCTTCGGGGACGGCGGGCGGCTGGGCATTCCGTACGACCACCTCACGCTGCGCGTGGAGACGGAGGACGGCACCGGGCCGTGGCTGGCCGACGTCGGCTTCGGGGACCACAGCCACCATCCGCTCGCGCTCGACGACAGGGAGGACCAGAAGGACCCGGCCGGTGTGTTCCGGATCGTGGCCGGTGGGCAGTACGGGGACCTCGACCTGATGCGGGACGGCAAGCGACAGTTCCGGATCGACACCCGGCCGCGTGACCTCACCGACTTCGAGGCGGGGGCCTGGTACCACCGGACATCGCCCGCCTCGCACTTCACTCGCTCCCTCGTCTGCTCCCGGCTGACCCCCGAAGGGCGGATCACCCTGAGCGGACGCAAGCTGGTGGTCACCGAGCACGGTGAGCGGCAGGAGCGAAGGCTCTCCGGGGACGCCGCGGTACTGGCCGCGTACGAGGAGCACTTCGGGCTGGTGCTCGACCGGCTCCCGCCTGATCCGGCGACCGGCTGACGCGGCGTCGCGGGCGCAGCTGCGACCGGGACGCGGACTACGGCGCCTCCAGCCAGCCCTCGTACGCGGCGGCGAACTCGTCGAGAGCGCTCGCGTCCAGGCGCCCCTCGGGATCCTCCACCACGACGAGCCACTGGGCGTCCTCGGCGTCGTCCTCGCCGGCCAGCGCGTCCCGCACCAGCTGCGGTTCGTCCCTGACGCCGAAGCGTTCGGCCAGCTCCTCGGCCGCTTCCTCGGCGGCATCGCGGTCGGGCAGCACCAGTACATGTCGTTCGCTCACCGGCCCATTCTCCGCTACGCCGCGGGACGCGCCGCAGGGTGTCAGTGGCCCGTGGGATGCTTGACCGCAATGGCCAGGAAGAATTCGACCGACGACCCGCTCGCCCCCGTCACTCTCGCCGTGGGCCAGGAGGACCTGCTCCTCGACCGCGCGGTGCAGCAGGTGGTGGCCGCGGCGCGGGCCGCCGACGCCGACACAGATGTACGCGACCTCACCGCCGACCAGCTGCAGCCCGGCACCCTCGCCGAGCTGACGAGCCCCTCGCTGTTCGCTGAGCGCAAGGTCGTGATCGTGCGCAACGCGCAGGATCTGTCGGCGGACACGATCAAGGACGTCAAGGCGTACCTCGGCGCCCCCGTGGAGGAGATCACGCTCGTGCTCCTGCACCCAGGCGGTGCGAAGGGCAAGGGACTGCTCGACGCGGCACGGAAGTCGGGTGCGCGCGAGGTCGCCTGCCCCAAGACGACCAAGCCGGCCGAGCGGCTCACCTTCGTGCGCTCGGAGTTCCGGGCGCTGGGGCGGTCCGCGACGCCCGAGGCGTGCCAGGCCCTGGTCGACGCCGTCGGCAGTGACCTGCGGGAGCTGGCGAGCGCGGTGTCCCAGCTGACCGCCGATGTCGAGGGCACGATCGACGAGGCGATCGTCGGGCGCTACTACACCGGCCGCGCCGAGGCGTCGAGTTTCAACGTCGCCGACCGGGCCGTCGAGGGCCGGGCGGCAGAGGCACTGGAGGCGCTGCGCTGGTCGCTGTCGACCGGTGTCGCGCCCGTGCTGATCACGAGCGCGCTGGCGCAGGGCGTGCGGGCGATCGGGAAGCTGTCCTCCGCGCGGGGCGGCCGGCCGGCCGACCTCGCGCGCGAGCTGGGCATGCCGCCCTGGAAGATCGACAGGGTCCGCCAGCAGATGCGCGGCTGGACCCCGGACGGCGTCGCGATGGCCCTGCGGGCGATCGCCGAGGCGGACGCGGGGGTGAAGGGCGGCGGGGACGACGCGGAGTACGCCCTGGAGAAGGCGGTCGTCACGATCGCCCGAGCGGCCCGCCTCCGCCGCGCCTAGCCCTCGGGGCCCGTGCCCCACGGCCCCGCCCGTACCGCCGGCGCGTCCCAGCACCACTGGCGGGCCCCATCCCGGAGCAGTCCCCCCGCCCGCGTGCTCCCAGCACCACTGGCGGGTCCCATTCCGGAGCAGTCCCCCCGCCCGCGTGCTCCCGCCACCGGGCCCCGCCCACCCCACCGCACCCCCGCCCCCTGAACCCGGGCATGGCGAACAACCACCGGGCCCCGCCCCCATCCGGGCTGGCCCACCCACCCCATCCCCAGCACACCCCACCCCCCGCGCCCCGGGCATGGCAAAGGCCCCGTCCGGTCCTGGGGAAGGGCCGGGCGGGGCCTTGGCTTCACGATTGGTGCGCCGCACCCGCGTGGCGAACGCAGGCCGCGTGCGGCGCGAGGGGTGCCGGTCGGGAGCGGTTGAGAGGGCCCGCTTGATCCCTAGCGGCGATCAGTCACATGCTCAGCCCTGGAGGGAGCCAACCTTGGCAGCCAGCGCCGACTTCTTGTTGGCGGCGGCGTTCTTGTGGATGACGCCCTTGGAGACGGCCTTGTCCAGCTTGCGGGACGCCTCGCGGACGGCCACGGTCGCCTTCTCGGCGTCGCCGGCGGCGACAGCCTCACGGGCCTTGCGGATCGCGGTCTTGAGCGACGACTTGACGGCCTTGTTGCGCAGGCGCGCCTTCTCGTTCGTCTTGTTCCGCTTGATCTGGGACTTGATGTTCGCCACGAAAAGCCCTTTTCTGGGGTTCACCCACGCCCATGGGGCGTAGGGGGAGTTCGATGATCTTCCACTTCGTGTCCCGAACTGAGAGGGCACGAGACACAGCTGCTCAGGCTACCAGTCGCCCCACGGGTGGCCCAAACCGGGCACAGTCCCTCACGCGTGGGACCATGGAGCCTACGTATCGATCCGACACGGACCCGAGCTCACCGACCCGGCGTCTGCCAAAGAATCAGGACCCTGCGTGCCCGCGACTCCTACCCACGTGCCCGAGCCGAGCCGTACCGACCCGGCGCTGATCCGCAATTTCTGCATCATCGCGCACATCGACCACGGCAAGTCGACGCTTGCCGACCGGATGCTCCAGCTGACCGGCGTGGTCGAGCAGCGGCAGATGCGTGCTCAGTACCTCGACCGTATGGACATCGAGCGCGAGCGCGGCATCACGATCAAGTCCCAGGCGGTCCGTCTGCCGTGGGCGCCCACCGAGGGCGAGGACCAGGGCAGGACCCACATCCTCAACATGATCGACACGCCTGGGCACGTCGACTTCACCTACGAGGTCTCCCGGTCCCTGGCCGCCTGCGAGGGCACGATCCTCCTGGTCGACGCCGCGCAGGGCATCGAGGCCCAGACCCTCGCCAACCTCTACCTGGCGATGGAGAACGACCTCACCATCGTCCCGGTCCTCAACAAGATCGACCTGCCGGCCGCGCAGCCGGAGAAGTTCGCCGAGGAGCTGGCGAACCTGGTCGGCTGCGACCCGGACGACGTGCTCAGGGTGTCCGCCAAGACCGGTCTCGGTGTCGAGGCGCTGCTCGACCGGGTGGTCCGCGAGGTGCCGGCCCCGGTCGGTGTCGCCGATGCCCCCGCCCGCGCGATGATCTTCGACTCGGTCTACGACTCGTACCGCGGTGTCGTGACGTACGTCCGCGTCATCGACGGCCAGCTCAACAAGCGCGAGCGCATCCGGATGATGTCGACCGGCGCGACGCACGAGCTGCTGGAGATCGGCACCAACTCCCCGGAGATGCTGCCCGCCGACGGCCTCGGCGTCGGCGAGGTGGGTTACCTGATCACCGGTGTGAAGGACGTCCGCCAGTCCAAGGTCGGTGACACCATCACGACCCTGCACAAGGGCGCCACCGAGGCCCTCGGCGGCTACAAGGACCCCAAGCCCATGGTCTTCTCCGGGCTGTATCCGCTGGACGGCTCGGACTACCCCGAGCTGCGTGACGCGCTCGACAAGCTCCAGCTCAACGACGCGGCGCTGGTCTACGAGCCCGAGACCTCCGCGGCCCTCGGCTTCGGCTTCCGTGTCGGCTTCCTCGGCCTGCTGCACCTCGATGTCATCCGGGAGCGGCTGGAGCGCGAGTTCGGTCTCGACCTGATCGCCACCGCTCCGAACGTGGTCTACCGCGTGACCATGGAGGACGGCACCGAGCACACGGTGACGAACCCGAGCGAGTTCCCCGAGGGCAAGATCAGCGAGGTGCACGAGCCGGTCGTGCGGGCCACGATCCTCGCGCCCAGCGAGTTCATCGGCTCGATCATGGAGTTGTGCCAGACCCGCCGCGGCACCCTGCTCGGCATGGACTACCTCTCCGAGGACCGGGTCGAGATCCGATACACCCTGCCCCTGGCCGAGATCGTCTTCGACTTCTTCGACCAGCTGAAGTCCAAGACGCGCGGTTACGCCTCCCTCGACTACGAGCCCACGGGCGAGCAGGCCTCCAGCCTGGTCAAGGTCGACATCCTGCTGCACGGCGACAAGGTCGACGCCTTCTCCGCCATCACCCACAAGGACGCGGCCTACGCCTACGGTGTGCGGCTGGTCGCCAAGCTGCGCGAGCTCATTCCGCGGCAGGCGTTCGAGGTGCCGATCCAGGCGGCCATCGGCTCGCGCGTCATCGCCCGCGAGACCATCCGCGCCATCCGCAAGGACGTTCTCGCCAAGTGCTACGGCGGTGACATCTCCCGTAAGCGGAAGCTGCTGGAGAAGCAGAAGGAAGGCAAGAAGCGCATGAAGATGGTCGGCTCCGTGGAGGTCCCGCAGGAGGCCTTCATCGCGGTGCTGTCCAGCGACGAGGGCGGCAAGAGCAAGAAGTAGTCGCGGCGGCTCTGCCCCGCTCGTACCCGTACCGAAAAGCGCCCGTCCGGCTCAGGACGGGCGCTTTTCGGTCATTCGAAGAGGTGCGAATCGTTACATGTAGGGAGCATCGACCTGTTGCTCCGGAGAGCGGACCTGCGCTCCGTTCGTTATGAAGCGGCAGCCCGCAGGCTCTTACGCGCCGCCCATGTGCCCTCTACTCTGATCACGGCTCGATGGTTACTCGCCAGTTAAACAACCAGCCAGTCGTGCATGTTGCCGCAGGCCCGGAGGACGTCGTGAGCGAAACCCAGACCCAGATCGAGAACCGACCGCCATCGGTGGCGACCCTCTTCACCGAGCGCGTGGCGGCCACGCCGAACGGCGAGGCCTACCGCTACCCGGTGCCCCCTGCCTCGGGAACGGGGCCCGACGACTGGAAGTCCCTGAGCTGGGGCCAGGCCGCCGAGCGGGTCTACGCCATCGCGGCCGGCCTGATCGACCTCGGGGTCAGGCCCGAGGACCGGGTCGCCCTCGCCTCCTCCACCCGGGTCGAGTGGATCCTCGCCGACCTCGGCGTGATGTGTGCGGGCGGCGCCACCACCACGGTGTACCCGTCGACCAACGCCGAGGAGTCGGCGTACATCCTCGCCGACTCCGAGAGCCGGGTGCTCATCGCCGAGGACGCCGCCCAGCTGGCGAAGGCCCGTGAGCGCCGGGCCGAGCTGCCCGAGCTGCGAAACGTCGTCGTCATCGACACCGACGGCGTCGAGCCGGACGCCGGCGATCCGGAGGGCTGGGTCCTCAGCCTCGCCGACCTGGAGACGCGCGGGGCCGCGTACCTGGAGAAGCACCCGGAGGCCGTCAAGGAGCGGGTCGCGGCCATCACCGCCGACCAGCTCGCCACCCTCATCTACACCTCGGGCACCACCGGCCGCCCGAAGGGCGTCCGCCTCCCGCACGACAACTGGTCGTACATGGCCAAGGCCATCGCGGCCACCGGCCTGGTCACCAAGGACGACGTCCAGTACCTCTGGCTGCCGCTCGCGCACGTCTTCGGCAAGGTGCTGACCTCGGGCCAGATCGAGGTCGGGCACGTCACGGCCGTCGACGGCCGCGTCGACAAGATCATCGAGAACCTGCCGGTCGTCCAGCCGACCTACATGGCGGCCGTGCCCCGCATCTTCGAGAAGGTCTACAACGGAGTCGCGGCCAAGGCCCGCGCGGGCGGCGGCGCCAAGTACAAGATCTTCCAGTGGGCCGCCGGGGTCGCCCGCGAGTACGCCAAGGTCTCCCAGGACAACTTCCGCCGCACCGGCACCGCCTCGGTGCCCTTCGGCCTCGGCGCCAAGCACAAGGTCGCCGACGCGCTCGTCTACTCCAAGCTCCGCGAGGCGTTCGGCGGCCGGCTGCGCGCCGCCGTCTCCGGCTCCGCAGCCCTCGCCCCCGACATCGGCTACTTCTTCTCCGGCGCGGGCATCCACATCCTGGAGGGCTACGGCCTCACCGAGTCCAGCGCCGCATCCTTCGTCAACCCCGGCGAGGCGTACCGCACGGGCACGGTCGGCAAGCCGCTGCCCGGTTGCGAGGTGCGCATCGCCGACGACGGCGAGATCCTGCTGCGCGGCCCCGGCATCATGGAGGGCTACCACAAGCTGCCCGAGAAGACCGCCGAAGTCCTGGAGTCCGACGGCTGGTTCCACACCGGCGACATCGGCGAGCTGTCCGCGGACGGCTACCTGCGGATCACCGACCGCAAGAAGGACCTGATCAAGACCTCCGGCGGCAAGTACATCGCACCGGCCGAGGTCGAGGGCCAGTTCAAGGCCGTGTGCCCGTTCGTCTCCAACATCCTGGTGCACGGCGCGGACCGGAACTTCTGCACCGCCCTGATCGCCCTCGACGAGCCCACCATCCTCGGCTGGGCGGCGGAGAACGGGCTGGGCGGCAAGTCCTACGCAGAAGTCGTCGCCTCCCCGCAGGCCGAGCAGCTCATCGAGGGCTACGTGCGGCGGCTCAACGAGGGCCTGCAGCGCTGGCAGACCATCAAGAAGTTCCGCCTGCTCCCGCGCGACCTCGACATCGAGCACGGCGAGCTGACACCCAGCCTCAAGCTGAAGCGCCCGGTCGTCGAGCGGGAGTACAAGGACCTGATCGAGGACATGTACGCCGGGTCACGGGAGTCCTGACCCGGACGACGCGGGGATACGCCGCACGACCGCGACACAGGCGTGCGGCGTGATCCTCGCAACACCGTCCGCGACCAGCGGATACACGAAACGGCTCAACCCAGTTCGGTGACTCCGTGCTTATGGGCGGGCTCGGTCTGTCACCCTGTCGGTGTCAGAGCGGCGCACACAGCACCGACCAGGAGCCGCACGTGGGGTCCATTCCGTTGCAGCGAGACACCGGCAACCGGCCCGCACCCATGTCCGCCGGGTGGTCAGGCCCGGGTGACACCGGGGTGCGCGTCAGCCTGCCCGGAAGCCTTCTGGCGCCCGGCACCGCGCGGCGCCTCGTCCGCGCGGCCGTCGCCGAATGGACCGGATGCGGGCTGCTCGACGCCTGCTCCTGCGCCGACGGCCCGGCCGGCGGCTGCCCGCCCGGCACTCCCTGCCCCGAGCGGCTCGCGGACGACGCCGCGCTCGTCGCCGGGGAGCTCGTCACCAACGCCGTCGTCCACGCGGGCACGGCCGCCGACCTCGTGTGCCGGTACGAACAGCCCGCCCCCGATACGGACGACGCCGCCGACGAGCCCGCCGCCCTGATCATCGAGGTCTCCGACCACCACCCCGACCGGCCGGTCCACAGCCATCCGCACGGCTTCGACCAGTCCGGCACCCCCGACTACGGGCGCGGCCTCCACCTCGTGGCCGCCCTCGCCGAACGCTGGGGCATCACCTACCGCGCCGCGGTCAAGACCGTATGGGCCCGGCTGCCGCTCGACGGCCGCAGCAGCCGGCCGCGGCCGGGCGATGAACCCGTACCGCTGCTCGGTCCCCGGCCCGCCGACGGCGCGGCCGCCGAGGCTCCCGCGCCCGGGCGGGACGACCACGACTGGCTCGCCCGCGGCGGAGCCGCCTCGTTCCTGGCCGAGGCGTCGGATCTGCTCGCCGGCCAGCTCGACGAGAACATGGTCGCCGCCCTCGCCGGACAGCTGCTCGTGCCCCGTCTCGCCGACTGGTGCGCCGTCTGGCTCGACGACGAGACGGGCTGGCACGGCCGGCGCGAGGCGGGCCGCACGGCGGCAGCGCCGCGTCTCGCCGGTGTCTGGCACCGCGACGAGTCCGCCGTGGAGCAGCTGCGGGCGGCCCTCGGCACGGAGGCGCCCAAGCCGCCCGACCCCGGATTCGGCGGCCCCGTCGTCGTCCCGTGGCCGGGCACGCGCCAGGACGGCGACCCGGTCGCGGACGGGGGCGGTGCCGAGGACACCGGGGCGGCGCTCGCGTACCGGCTGGCCGCGGGCGGGCGCGGGCTCGGCGTGCTCGTCGTCGCCCAGCAGGACACCGCCCGGCTGCCCGACGAAGTGACCGCGCTCGTCGAGGACTTCACCCGCCGGGTCGCCCTCGCCATCAGCGCCGCCCGGGAGTACACCCGGCAGGCCACCATCAGCCGCGTCCTCCAGCGCGGGCTGCTGCCCAGCAAGGTCGGCCAGATCCCCGGCGTCGACACCTGCCTGGTGTACGAGCCGAGCGGGGACGGCGTCGCGGGCGGCGACTTCTACGACGTCTTCCCGGCCGGGTCGAGCGGCCGCTGGTGCTTCGTGCTGGGCGACGTCCAGGGCAGCGGCCCCGAGGCCGCCGTCGTCACCGGGCTCGCCCGCCCCTGGCTGCGGCTCCTCGCCCGCGAGGGCTACCAGGTCGGCCAGGTGCTCGACCGGCTCAACGGCCTGCTCCTCGACGACGCCATGGAGGCCGCCGAGGCCGCCGCCCTGCTCGTCACCGGCGGCCACGGCCCCGGCCTGCCGGACGGGCAGCACTCCCGCTTCCTGTCCCTGCTCTACGGCGAGGTCGTGCCCTCCCCGGACGGCCGCGGCGGCGCCCGGTGCACCCTCGCGAGCGCCGGCCACCCCCTGCCCCTGCTGCTGCGCCCCGACGGCACGGTCACCGTCATCGCCGAGCCGCAGGTGCTCCTCGGCGTGGTCGACGACGTCGCGTACCAGAGCAGCACCTTCGACCTCGCCCCCGGCGAGACGCTGCTGTGCGTCACGGACGGGGTGACCGAGCGGCGCTCCGGGCCGCGGATGTTCGACGACGAGGACGGTCTCGCGGCGGTCCTCGCCGGATGCGCGGGGCTGTCGGCGAAGGGCGTGGCGGAACGGATCAGGGCCGCGGTGCACGCGTTCGCGCAGACGCCGCCCGGGGACGATCTCGCGCTGCTGGTCCTCCAGGCGGGATGACGCCGCGGGTGACGGACAATGGGGGGCATGCCTTCCGTACTGCCCGACGGCGAGCCCGTGCCCGACGACGGCTCGCTGCCCGCGTCCGCCCTCGACGGCGCGGGTGACCGGCCGCTCGCCTTCTACCTCCACGTGCCGTACTGCGCGACGCGCTGCGGCTACTGCGACTTCAACACCTACACGGCGACCGAGCTGCGCGGCTCCGGCGGCGTGCTGGCGTCCCGTGACAACTACGCCGACACGCTGGCCGACGAGATCCGCCTGGCCCGCAAGGTCCTCGGCGACGACCCCCGGCCGGTGCGGACGGTGTTCGTCGGTGGCGGCACACCGACCCTGCTCGCCGCAGGGGACCTCGTGCGGATGCTGGACGCGGTACGGGAGGAGTTCGGGCTCGCCGACGACGCGGAGATCACCACGGAGGCGAACCCGGAGTCGGTCGGCCCCGAGTATCTGGAGGCCCTGCGGGCCGGGGGCTTCAACCGGATCTCCTTCGGCATGCAGAGCGCACGACAACACGTGCTGAAGGTGCTCGACCGCACCCACACGCCGGGCCGCCCGGAGGCATGCGTCGCGGAGGCGCGGGCGGCGGGCTTCGACCACGTCAACCTGGACCTGATCTACGGCACGCCGGGCGAGAGCGACGACGACTGGCGGGCATCGCTGGAGGCGGCGGTCGGCGCCGGACCGGACCATGTGTCGGCGTACGCGCTGATCGTCGAGGAGGGCACGCAGCTGGCCCGGCGCATCCGGCGCGGCGAGGTCCCCATGACCGACGACGACGTGCACGCCGACCGCTACCTGATCGCGGAGGACGTGCTGTCGGGCGCGGGCTACGCGTGGTACGAGGTCTCCAACTGGGCCACCTCCGAGGCCGGCCGCTGCCTGCACAATGAGCTGTACTGGCGCGGCGCGGACTGGTGGGGCGCGGGTCCGGGGGCGCACAGCCACGTGGGCGGCGTGCGCTGGTGGAACGTGAAGCACCCCGGCGCGTACGCGGCGGCGCTGGCGGAGGGCCGCTCGCCGGGGGCGGGCCGTGAGGTGCTGACGTCCGAGGACCGCCGGGTGGAGCGGGTCCTGCTGGAGCTGCGGCTGCGGGAGGGCGTGCCTCTGGCGCTGCTGCGGGAGGCGGGCCTCGCCGCCGCGAGCCGGGCCCTCGACGAGGGGCTCCTGCAGCCCGGCCCGTACGCGGAGGGCCGCGCGGCGCTGACGCTGCGGGGGCGGCTGCTGGCGGACGCGGTGGTGCGGGACCTGGTGGACTGAGGGGGCCGCTGCGCGGGGCCGTTTCCCCACCCCGCCCCCTTCCCGTAACCGGGGGCTCCGCCCCCGGACCCTCCCCCTACGGCCTGGCGGCCGTGGGAGGTACCCCCACCTACGCCCTGCGGCCGTGGGAGGTACCCCCACCTACGCCCTGCGGGCGTGGGGGGACCCCCAGCGCCTGAAAGGTCGGCGGGGCTGGATTTTCCAGCCTGTCCGGCGTTTGAGGACACCGCGCGGAGCGCGGTACGGGGTCCGGGGCTTGCCCCGGTTCGGGGAGGGGCGGGGTGGGGAGAACCTCCGGCTCAGGCCCCCGGCTCCGTCACGAAGTCGATCAGTTCCTCCACCCGACCCAGCAGCGCCGGTTCCAGGTCCTTGTAGGAGCGGACCCGCGACAGGATGTGCTGCCAGGCTGCTCCCGTGTTGTCCGGCCAGCCCAGGGCCCGGCACACGCCCGTCTTCCAGTCCTGGCCGTGCGGGATCCTCGGCCACGCCGCGATGCCCAGCGACGACGGCTTCACCGCCTCCCACACGTCGATGTACGGATGGCCCACGACCAGCACGTGCGGGTCCGTCACCGAGGCCGCGATGCGGGACTCCTTGGAACCGGCTACCAGGTGGTCGACCAGAACGCCCAGCCGCGCGTCCGGGCCGGGGGCGAACTCGGCGACGATCGACGGGAGATCGTCGATTCCCTCCAGGTACTCCACGACCACGCCCTCGATGCGCAGGTCGTCCCCCCACACCCGTTCCACCAGCTCTGCGTCGTGGCGGCCCTCCACGTAGATGCGGCCGGCGCGGGCGACCCGGGCGCGTGCGCCGGGGACCGCGAGCGAGCCCGAGGCGGTGCGGGCGGGCCGGGCCGGGGGCGGTGCGGACGGGCGGACCAGCGTGACCACCTTGCCCTCCAGCAGGAAGCCGCGAGGCTCCAGCGGGAAGACCCGGTGCTTGCCGAAGCGGTCCTCCAGCGTCACGGTCCCCGCCTCGCAGCGGATCACCGCACCGCAGAAGCCGGTCGCCACCTCCTCCACCACCAGGTCGGGCTCCGCGGGGACCTCCGGGACCGGTGCCGGCCGCTTCCAGGGCGGGGTCAGGTCAGGGCTGTAACTGCGCATGTCGGATGACGATACGACCGGCCGGTCTACGACACGCCGAAGCGCGCCGCGAGCTCGTCACGCTGCGTCCGCACGAACGCGGCGTCCACCGCCGCGCCGTGGCCCGGCACGTACAGCGCGTCCTCGCCGCCGAGCGAGAGCAGGCGGTCCAGCGCCGCCGGCCAGCGCGAACCGATCGCGTCCGGGCCCGCCTGCGGTTCGCCCGACTCCTCCACCAGGTCGCCGCAGAAGACGACCTCCGGCTCGCCGGGCACGAACAGCGCCAGGTCGTGGCCCGAGTGGCCGGGGCCGACGTTGGCCAGCAGGACCCGGCGGCCGCCCAGGTCGAGCGTGCACTCCCCGCTCACCAGGTGGTGCGGCACCACCAGCAGATCGGCTGCCTCCGCGGCCGAGGCAGCGGGCACCCCGTGCCGTACGGCGTCGGCGCGGATCGCGTCCCGTTCCCTCTTCAGCAGGGCGTCCACGCCGACCGCCCCGTAGATCTCCGCACCCGCGAACGCCGCCGTGCCCAGGACATGATCGAAGTGCGGGTGACTCAGTGCGATGTACGTCACGCGGCGCCCGCCCGCCAGCGCCTGCGCCTGGGACCGGATCTCGGCGCCCTCGCGGATCGTCGCGCCCGTGTCGTACAGCAGGACGTGGTCCTCGCCCAGCACCAGGCCGACGGTCGCGTCCCAGGCCGGCATCCTGCGCCGGCCGACTCCGTCCGCCAGCCGTTCCCACCCGAAGTCTTCCCAAGCGACGTCCATACGGCGACGCTATCCGCAACGACCAGCACAGGTCTCGCGGTAGCGTGGTCGGCCGCCCTTGCTAGGGGCGTACCCCGCCGCCGTACACTGGCCGGGGGAAGCTGGCACTCGGCCGTATCGAGTGCCAGGACACACCAGGACCGGCAGCTGGAGGTGCGCGCGATGCTCAGCGAACGCAGACTCGAAGTCCTGCGCGCCATCGTCCAGGACTACGTCGGCACCGAGGAGCCCGTCGGCTCCAAGGCGCTGACCGAGCGCCACAAGCTCGGCGTCTCCCCGGCCACCGTCCGCAACGACATGGCCGTGCTGGAGGAGGAGGGCTACATCGCCCAGCCCCACACCAGCGCCGGCCGTATCCCCACGGACAAGGGGTACCGGCTGTTCGTCGACAAGCTGGCAGGCGTCAAGCCGCTGTCGTCGCCCGAGCGCCGCGCCATCCAGAACTTCCTGGACGGAGCCGTCGACCTCGACGACGTCGTGGGCCGCACCGTCCGACTGCTCGCACAGCTGACCCGGCAGGTCGCCGTCGTCCAGTACCCCTCGCTGACCCGCTCGACGGTCCGGCACGTGGAGCTGCTGTCGCTCGCGCCCGCCCGGCTGATGCTCGTGCTGATCACGGACACCGGCCGTGTCGAGCAGCGGATGGTCGACTGCCCCGCGCCGTTCGGCGAGACCTCGCTGGCCGACCTGCGGGCCCGGCTCAACAGCCGCGTCGTCGGCCGCCGCTTCGCGGACGTGCCGCAGCTGGTGCAGGACCTGCCGGACTCGTTCGAGGCGGAGGACCGCGGCACGGTCTCCACGGTGCTCGCGACCCTTCTGGAGACACTGGTCGAGGAGACCGAGGAGCGGCTGATGATCGGCGGGACCGCCAATCTCACCCGCTTCGGACACGACTTCCCCTTGACGATCAGGCCGGTGCTGGAGGCGCTGGAGGAGCACGTCGTGCTGCTCAAGCTGCTCGGCGAGGCCAAGGAATCGGGCGTGACCGTGCGGATCGGGCATGAGAATGCCCACGAGGGACTCAACTCCACGTCCGTCGTCTCGGTCGGCTACGGTTCGGGCGGCGAGGCAGTCGCCAAACTCGGCGTGGTCGGACCGACCCGCATGGACTACCCCGGAACGATGGGAGCGGTACGCGCAGTGGCACGTTACGTCGGACAGATCCTGGCGGAGTCGTAAGTGGCCACGGACTACTACGCCGTACTCGGCGTGCGCCGCGACGCATCGCAGGACGAGATCAAGAAGGCCTTCCGCCGCCTCGCGCGCGAACTCCACCCGGATGTGAATCCGGACCCGAAGACGCAGGAGCGCTTCAAGGAGATCAACGCGGCGTACGAGGTGCTCTCGGACCCGCAGAAGAAGCAGGTCTACGACCTCGGCGGCGACCCGCTGTCCCAGGCCGGCGCCGGTGCCGCGGGCGGCTTCGGTGCGGGCGGCTTCGGCAACTTCTCCGACATCATGGACGCCTTCTTCGGCACGGCGTCGCAGCGCGGGCCCCGTTCGCGGACGCGGCGCGGCCAGGATGCGATGATCCGCCTGGAGGTCGAGCTCAGCGAGGCGGCCTTCGGCACGACGAAGGACATCCAGGTCGACACGGCCGTGGTGTGCACGACGTGCTCCGGCGAGGGCGCGGCGCCCGGCACCTCCGCGCAGACCTGTGACATGTGCCGTGGCCGCGGCGAGGTCTCGCAGGTGACGCGGTCCTTCCTGGGCCAGGTCATGACGTCCCGCCCGTGCCCGCAGTGCCAGGGCTTCGGCACCGTCGTGCCGACCCCGTGCCCGGAGTGCGCCGGCGACGGCCGCATCCGTTCGCGCCGCACGCTGACCGTGAAGATCCCCGCCGGTGTCGACAACGGCACGCGTATCCAGCTCGCGGGCGAGGGCGAGGTCGGCCCCGGCGGCGGCCCCGCCGGCGACCTGTACGTCGAGATCCACGAGATCGCCCACCCGGTCTTCCAGCGGCGCGGCGACGACCTGCACTGCACGGTGACAATCCCCATGACGGCGGCGGCGCTGGGCACGAAGTGCCCGCTGGAGACGCTCGACGGCATGGAGGAGGTCGACATCCGGCCCGGTACCCAGTCCGGCCAGTCGATCCCGCTGCACGGGCGCGGCATCACGCACCTGCGAGGCGGCGGCCGGGGCGACCTGATCGTCCACGTCGAGGTGACGACGCCGACGAAGCTCGACCCGGAGCAGGAGCGGCTGCTGCGGGACCTGGCGAAGCTGCGCGGCGAGGAGCGGCCGACGGGTCAGTTCCAGCCGGGGCAGCAGGGGCTGTTCTCGCGCCTGAAGGACGCGTTCAACGGGCGGTAGCCCGTGAGGGCTAGCGGCGGGGGTCCGCTGCGCGGGGCGTGTTCCCCCACCCCGCCCCTTCCCATAACCGGGGGCTCCGCCCCCGAACCCCGTACCGCCTCAAACGCTGGCGGGGCTGCATTGCAGCCCGTCCGGCGTTTGAGGACACCGTGCGAAGCGCGGTACGGGGTCCGGGGCTTGCCCCGGTTTCGGGAAGGGGCGGGTAGGGGAAACGCCCGCCGCAGGCGCAGCGCAACCCCCCGGAACGGGGGATTCGGCCCCGCCGCGGGGACGTGGCACGATGCCTACATGTCCTCCGCGCTGACCGATCTTTGCCGTCATCCGATCGTGCAGGCCCCCATGGCCGGCGGTGCGTCCTGCCCGGAGCTCGCCGCCGCCGTGTCGGACGCGGGCGGGCTCGGATTCCTCGCCGCCGGGTACAAGACGGCGGACGGCATGTACCACGAGATCAAACAGATCCGCGGCCTCACGGCGCGGCCCTTCGGCGTCAACCTGTTCATGCCGCAGCCCGCCACCGCCGACCCGGCGGCCGTCGAGGTCTACCGCCATCAGCTCGCCGGTGAGGCGACCTGGTACGAGACCCCGCTGGGCGACCCCGACGCGGGGCGGGACGACGGCTACGAGGCGAAGCTCGCGATCCTGATCGAGGACCCCGTCCCGGTCGTCTCCTTCACCTTCGGCTGCCCCTCGCGCGACGCGCTCGCCTCACTGTCCGCGGCCGGCACGATCACGGTCGTCACCGTCACCACGCCGGAGGAGGCGCAGGCCGCGCAGCGGGCGGGCGCCGACGCCGTGTGCGTCCAGGGCATCGAGGCGGGCGGGCACCAGGGCACGCACCGCGACGACCCGTCCGCCGACGGCTCCGGGATCGGGCTGCTCTCGTTGATCCCGCTCGTCCGCGAGGCCGTGCGGCTTCCGGTCGTCGCGGCCGGCGGCCTGATGAGGGGCGCGCAGATCGCCGCGGTGCTGGCGGCGGGGGCGAGCGCCGCGCAGCTCGGCACGGCCTTCCTGGTCTGTCCCGAGTCCGGGGCCCACCCGCTGCACAAGCAGGCCATGACCAACCCCCTGTTCGTCCGCACCGCGTTGACCCGCGCCTTCTCAGGGCGGTCGGCGCGCGGGCTGGTGAACCGTTTCATGCACGAGCACGGCCCGTACGCCCCCGCCGCCTACCCCGAGATCCACCACCTGACGAGCGGCCTGCGCAAGGCGGCGGCGAAGGCCGGGGACCCGCAGGGCATGGCGCTGTGGGCCGGGCAGGGTCACCGGCTGGCGCGTGAACTGCCCGCCGGGCGGCTGGTGGAGGTCCTCGCCGCCGAACTGGACTCCGCGCGGGCCGCGTTGGCGCTGGGCGGTGCCCGATGACCGCGCCCGTGTTCGTCGTCGAGTCGCTCGCAGGCATCGCGCCGGGCGCTGTCGTCACCCTGGACGGCCCCGAGGGGCGGCACGCCGTGTCCGTACGGCGGTTGCAGCCGGGTGAGGAGATCACCCTGACGGACGGTCAGGGATGCGGTGCGGCAGGCGCCGTGCTGGCCACCGAGGGCAAGGACCGGCTGACGATCGAGGTGCGCGAGTGCCCGTCCGAACCGGAACCGGTGCCGAGGATCACCGTCGTCCAGGCGCTGCCCAAGGGCGACCGCGGCGAACTCGCCGTGGAGACGATGACGGAGACCGGCGTCGACGCGGTCGTGCCGTGGGCGGCCGCCCGCTGCATCACGCAGTGGAAGGGCGAGCGCGGCGCCAAGTCGCTGGCCAAATGGCGTTCCACGGCGAGGGAGGCGGGCAAGCAGTCCCGCAGGCTGCGTTTCCCGGAGGTCGCGGAGGCGGCGACGACCAAGCAGGTGGCGGCGCTTCTGGCGGCCGCGGACTTCGCGGCCGTGCTCCACGAGGAGGGCGCGGAGCCGCTGGCCACCGCCGAACTCCCTGCGCAGGGCTCGATCGTGCTGGTCGTCGGACCGGAGGGGGGCGTGTCCCCGCAGGAGCTGGAGGCGTTCGCCGAGGCGGGCGCGAAGCCGTACCGCCTGGGCCGCAGCGTTCTGCGCACGTCGACGGCCGGAACGGCGGCGACGGCCCTGCTGTTGGGCCGCACGGGCCGCTGGTCCTGACAGGGCCGGCCGTACGGGCCACTGGTCCCGTGAGCGGGCCGGACGAGGGCCGGCGGCTTCCGGCTCGTGGACCGGCCGTACGGGCGCCACACTGGCCACAACCGTCCTTTTCCCGCGGCGTCACCGGTGGCACCCTGCCACGCATGAAGGTGCTCAGAACCGTGGCCGCCACCGGTGCCTGCGGGATCGCCGTCGCGGGTCTCGCCGCCTGCGAGCCGACGGCCGGCGGGCTCGACTCCGCCGCCGTGGCCGTCACCACCGACCGGACCGCGACCGCCACACTGGAACGGCTGACCTTCGACGTGGCGTGGCTCAGCTGCACCGCCACCGTGAACAGGGGCGCCAGTCCGTCCGGCGCCACCGCGGCACCGGGCAGCGCGGCCGTCGACTGCCAGGGGGAGACCGAATCCGGCCAGAACATCACCATCAAGGGCAAGGTGACCGACGAGCGCGCCGGACGCTGCGTACGCGGTGATCTGACCGCCCGGATCGACAGGAAGGTCGTCTTCCAGGCGACCATGCTCGGCGACTGCTCCGCCGTGCCCCGCACGACCGCGCCCCGCACGACCGCGCCCACCGCGACCGTGCCGCCCCGGCCGGGCCCCACCGTCACCGAGACCGTCACCGTGACCGCCGTTCCGGCCAAGTGATCCAAAGCCTCCCGCGCAGGGCCCCCGCCTGCCTAGGGTGACGGTGTGACGCACCCTGCCTACCTCCGGTTTCCCCATCTGCACGGCGAGTCGATCGCCTTCACCGCCGAGGACGACGTCTGGGTGGCGCCGCTCGACGGCGGCCGCGCGTGGCGCGTCAGCGCCGACGACGTGCCTGTGAACCATCCGAGAATCTCGCCCGACGGCACGCGCATCGCCTGGACCTCGTACCGCGACGGCGCCCCCGAGGTGCATGTCGCACCCCTCGACGGCGGGCCGTCGGACCGCCTGACCCACTGGGGCAGTTACAAGACCTCCGTGCGCGGCTGGACCCCCGACGGCCACGTCCTCGCGCTCACCACCCACGGGCAGGCGTCGCTGCGCCGCACCTGGGCGCAGGCCGTGCCGCTCGACGGCGGCCCCGCCACGACCCTGCCGTACGGCCCCGTCGGCGATGTCGCCTTCGGTCCGCAGACGCTGCTGCTGTCGGCCACGATGGGGCGCGAGGCCGCCGCCTGGAAGCGCTACCGGGGCGGCACCGCGGGCAAGTTGTGGATCGACGCGGACGGTGACGGAGGCTTCGTACGCCTCCACGAGGGCATCGACGGCAACATCGAGTACCCGCTGTGGGTCGGCGGCAGGATCGCGTTCCTGTCCGACCACGAGGGCGTCGGCGCGCTGTACTCCTCGCTGCCCGACGGCTCCGACCTGCGCCGGCACACCCCCCTTGGCTCCGCCGGGGGCAACCCCGGCATCGAGGGCTTCTACGCCCGCCACGCCGCCACCGACGGCACCCGGGTCGCCTACACCTCCGCCGGCGAACTGTGGGTCCTCGACGACCTGGACGGCGCCGAGCCGCGCCGGCTCGACATCAGGCTCGGCGGCCAGCGCACCGACCTGCGGACCCGGCCCGTCGACGCCGACCACCACCTCGGCGACGCCGCCCCCGACCACACCGGCCGCGGCAGCGCCGTCGAGGTCCGCGGCGGGATCCACTGGGTCACCCACCGCGGCGGGCCCGCGCGGGCGCTCGCCGTGGAGCCCGGCGTACGGGCCAGACTGCCGCGGACGTTCCGCGTCGACGGCGAGGAGCACGTCGTCTGGGTGACCGACGCCGAGGGGGACGACGCCCTCGAGTTCGCGCCGGCCACCGGGCCCGCGGCGGGCGCCACGCCCCGCAGGCTCGCCGCCGGCCTGCTCGGCCGCGTCCTGAGCCTTGCCGTCGCCCCCGACGGCAGCCGCGCGGCCGTCGCCTCGCACGACGGCCGGGTGCTCCTCGTGGAGCGCGAGTCCGGTGACGTCCGCGAGGTCGCCCGCAGCGAGCACGGCGACGCCCAGGGGCTCGTCTTCTCACCCGACTCGGGCTGGCTCGCCTGGTCGCACCCGGGCCCCAGCCCGCTGCGCCAGATCAAACTCGCCAACACCGGTGATCTGACGGTCTCCGAGGCGACGCCGCTGCGGTTCAAGGACTTCCAGCCCGCCTTCACCCTCGACGGCAAGCACCTCGCCTTCCTCTCCGAGCGGTCCTTCGACCCCGTCTACGACACCCACGTCTTCGACCTCGCCTTCATCGGCGGCTGCAGGCCGCACCTGATCACGCTCGCGGCGACGACGCCCTCGCCGTTCGGGCCGCAGCGGCACGGTCGGGCCTTCGACGCGGACCGGGACGGTGCCTCCGACTCCGCCGCGGACGAGGGCGCCGCCCCCGTCACCCGTATCGACCTCGACGGGCTCGCCGACCGCATAGTCCCGTTCCCCGTCGAGGCCGCGCGCTATTCGACGCTGCGTGCCGCGAAGGACGGGCTGCTGTGGCTGCGGCACCCGCTGCGCGGAGTCCTCGGCGCGGCCCGGGCCACGCCCGACGACCCGGGACCGAAGACTGCGCTGGAGCGCTACGACCTGACGCAGCAGCACGTCGAGGAACTCTCCGGCGACGCCGACTACTTCCGCGTCAGCGGCGACGGCAAGCGGGTCCTGCTCCACACCGACGACAAGCTCAAGGTCGTCCCGAGCGGCCGGCGGGCCTCCCGCGACGAGGACTCCGACACCAACATCACCGTCGACCTCAGCCGTGTGCGCCGGACCATCGACCCGGCTGCCGAGTGGCGCCAGATGTACGACGAGGCCGGGCGGCTGATGCGCGACCAGTTCTGGCGCGCCGACCTCGGAGGCGTCGACTGGGACGGGGTGCTGGAGCGGTACCGGCCGGTGCTGGCCCGGGTCGCCACCCACGACGACCTGGTCGACCTGCTGTGGGAGGTGCACGGCGAGCTCGGCACGTCGCACGCATACGTCATGCCGTCCGGCGGATACGGCAGCGGTGCGACGCGGCAGGGGCTGCTCGGCGCGGACATCTCCCGTGCGGAGGACGGGTCCTGGCGGATCGACCGCATCCTGCCGTCCGAGACGTCCGACCCGAACGCCCACTCGCCGCTCGCGGCACCGGGCGTCGCGCTGCGCGCGGGCGACGCGATCGTCGCCGTCGACGGGCGGGCCGTCGATCCCGTCCGGGGCCCCGGGCCGCTGCTCGTCGGCTCGGCGGGCAAGCCCGTCGAACTCACCGTGTCGCCGGCGGGCGGCGGCGACCCGCGCCACGCCGTCGTGGTCCCCCTCGACGACGAGGAGCCGCTGAGGTACCACGCGTGGGTGGCGGACCGCCGGGCGTACGTCCACGAGCAGTCGGGCGGACGCCTCGGCTACCTCCACGTCCCGGACATGCAGGCGCCCGGCTGGGCCCAGATCCACCGCGACCTGAGGGTCGAGGTGGCGCGCGAGGGCCTGGTCGTCGACGTACGCGAGAACCGCGGCGGCCACACGTCGCAGCTCGTGGTCGAGAAGCTGGCCCGCCGCATCGTGGGCTGGGACCTGCCGCGCGGGATGCAGCCGTTCAGCTACCCGCTGGACGCTCCGCGGGGACCGGTGGTGGCCGTGGCGAACGAGTTCTCCGGCTCGGACGGCGACATCGTGAACGCGGCGATCAAGGCGCTCGGCATCGGTCCGGTGGTGGGCACGCGGACGTGGGGCGGCGTGGTGGGCATCGACAGCCGCTACTCCCTGGTCGACGGCACGCTGGTCACCCAGCCCAAGTACGCGTTCTGGCTGGAGGGTTACGGCTGGGACGTGGAGAACCGGGGTGTGGACCCGGACGTGGAGGTGGTGACGACGCCTCAGGACCATGCGGCGGGGAGGGATCCGCAACTGGACGAGGCGATCCGGCTCGCGCTGTCGGCACTGGGGGAGACGCCGGCGAAGACGCCGCCGGCGCTGCCGTAAGCGTGGGCGGGGGCGTGGCGAACCAGGGGCTCCGCCCCCGGGGCCCCCGCGCCTCAATCTCCCCCTACGGCCTGGCGGCCGTGGGTGGGGGTACCTCCCACGCCGCCAGGCGTAGGGGGAGTGCCCCCAGCGGGGCTGCATCTGCAGCCCGTCCGGCGATTGAGGACACCGCGCGAAGCGCGGTACGGGGTCTGGGGCGAAGCCCCGGTTTCGGGGAAGGGGCGGGTAGGGGAACGGCCCGCGCAGCGGCCCCCCCTCGGGCGCCGGGCCAGGGCTCCCCGAGGCGCCGCGCGCCCGCGGCCGGGTGGCCGATAGCATGCCGTCAGCAGTGACATCCCACCCGCGAGGAGGCGCCCCGCGCATGGCCGGAGAACCGCAGGCGGACTGCCTGTTCTGCAAGATCGCCGCAGGGGAGGTCCCCGCCACCATCGTGCGCGAGACCGCGACCACCGTCGCCTTCCGGGACATAAACCCGCAGGCGCCCACCCACGTCCTGGTCATCCCCCGGGCGCACTACCGCGACGCCGCCGCCCTCGCCACCGCCGCGCCGGAGCTCGCCGCCGACGTGCTGCGGGAGGCCGGTGAGGTCGCCGCCGACGAGAAGGCCGACGCGACCGGTTACCGCGTCGTGTTCAACACCGGCTCCGGCGCGGGACAGACCGTCTTCCACGCCCACGCGCACGTGCTCGGCGGCCGCGGTCTCGAGTGGCCCCCCGGGTAGGACGACGCAGTGTCCGTACGTGAACTGGTGGTGCTCGGCACCGCCAGCCAGGTCCCGACCCGGCACCGCAACCACAACGGCTATCTGCTGCGCTGGGACGGCGAGGGCATCCTCTTCGACCCGGGCGAGGGCACCCAGCGGCAGATGCTGCGCGCCGGCGTGTCCGCGCACGACATCAACCGGATCTGCGTCACGCACTTCCACGGCGACCACTCGCTGGGCCTGGCCGGGGTGATCCAGCGGATCAACCTCGACCAGGTCCCGCACCCGGTCGTCGCCCACTACCCCGCGAGCGGCCGGCGTTTCTTCGACCGGCTGCGGTACGCGACGGCCTACCGCGAGACCGTGCGGCTGGTGGAGACCCCCGTCGCCGCCGACGGCGTCCTCGCGCAGGCCGGCGCGTACAGCCTGGAGGCGTACCGGCTCTCCCACCCCGTCGAGTCCTACGGTTACCGGCTCGTCGAGCCGGACGGCCGCCGGATACTGCCCGAGCGGCTCGCCGCGCACGGCATCAAGGGCCCGGACGTCGGCCGGCTCCAGCGCGAGGGGGTGCTCGGCGGCGTCACGCTGGACGACGTCAGCGAGGTCCGCCGCGGGCAGCGGTTCGCGTTCGTCATGGACACCCGGCTCTGCGACGGCGTTCACGCCTTGGCCGAGGGCTGCGACATGCTGGTCATCGAGTCCACGTTCCTCGACGAGGACGTGCGGCTGGCCACCGAGCACGGTCATCTGACCGCGGGTCAGGCCGGTCGGGTCGCCCACGAGGCCGGCGTGCGGCACCTCGTCCTCACGCACTTCTCGCAGCGCTACACGGACGCCGCCGACACCTTCGAGCGCCAGGCCCGAGCCGCCGGGTTCGACGGCGAGGTGACCGTTGCCCGGGACCTGTGGCGGATCCCCGTCCCCAAGCGGTCCTGAAGGGCCCTCGGCCTAGAATCGGGTCATGCCCCTCCCCAAAGCCGAACTGCACCTTCACATCGAAGGAACCCTGGAGCCCGAGCTCGCCTTCGCCCTCGCCGCGCGCAACGGCGTCGACCTCCCCTTCGCGGGCACCGCGGAGCTGCGGAGCGCCTACGACTTCAAGGACCTCCAGTCGTTCCTCGACCTGTACTACGGCCTGATGGCCGTGCTGCGCACCGAGGACGACTTCGCCGAGCTGGCGGACGCCTATCTCGCGCGCGCCGCCGCGCAGGGCGTACGGCACGCGGAGATCTTCTTCGACCCGCAGGCGCACACCGCGCGCGGTGTCCCGATCGGCACGGTGATCGAGGGGCTGGGACGGGCGCTGGACGGCGCCCGGGAGCGGCACGGTGTCTCCACGCGCCTCATCATGTGCTTCCTGCGGGACGAATCGGCCGAGTCCGCGCTGGCGACGCTGCGGGAGGCGGAGCCGTATCTGCACCGGATCACGGGGGTCGGTCTGGACTCGGCGGAGGTGGGGCACCCGCCGTCGAAGTTCCGCGAGGTCTACGCGGCAGCGGCCGCCCTCGGGCTGCGCCGGGTCGCGCACGCGGGGGAGGAGGGACCGGCGGCGTACGTCCGCGAGGCGCTGGACGTCCTCGGCGTCGAGCGGATCGACCACGGGCTGCGCTCCATGGAGGACCCGGACCTGGTGGCGAGGCTGGTGCGTGAGCGGGTGCCGCTGACACTGTGCCCGCTGTCGAACGTCCGGCTGCGGGCCGTCGACACGCTCGCGGACCATCCGCTGCCGCGGATGATGGCGGCCGGTCTGATGTGCACGGTCAACTCCGACGACCCCGCCTACTTCGGCGGCTACGCGGGCGACAACTTCCGTGCGGTGCGTGAGGTGTTGCCGCTCGATGACGAGGAACTGCGCGAGCTGGCCCGCAACTCCTTCCTCGCGTCGTTCCTCGACGACGAGGAGGAGCTGCGGGCCCGGTACCTGGCCGAGGTGGACGCCTACGACTTCGGACGCGGCTGACGACACCCCCTAGCGGGTTGCCGCCGGGCCCGTCCAGTCCGCCGGGACACGGGCGACGCGGACCCGCTGGGGGTGGTCGCCGACGGCCACGGTCGCGACCTTCCTGCCGGTCGCGAAGTCGATCGCGGTCACGGCGTCGGCGCCGCTCTCCGAGATGACGCACGACCTGCCGTCGCCGCTCACCGTCGCCCAGTACGGCTTCGAGGCCGTCACCAGCGGGCTCTCCCGGAGCGTGGCGCGGTCGACGATCGTCGCGTAGTCGTCCATCGTCCCGGCGACGCAGAGCTTGTCGCCCCGGGGACTCATCGACATGCCGTGGTGGCGCGAGTCGTTGACCCAGGTGGTGCGGTCCTCACTGGTCGCCGGGTTCTTCGGCAGCTCCTTCACCCGGGTGACCTTGTCGGCGGCGACGTCGTACTCGACGAAGCCGTTGAAGAACGACACCTGGAAGTACAGCCGGGACTCGTCCGGCGTGAACGCGACCGGACGGATCGCGTCGGACAGGTCCCCGCGGCCGAAGGCGTCCAGGCGCTGACGCATGTCGATCACCTTGACCTGCTCGAAGGTCCTCGCGTCGACGACGGTGATCCGGCGGTCGCCCTTCGTCCAGTCCAGCCAGGGTGCGTCGAGCGCGGTGGTGACCTCGCCGATCGACATGTTCCACAGGTACTTGCCGCCGTCGGTGAAGACGTTCTCGTGCGGCTTGTCGCCGGTCGTGAACGAGCCGACCTGTTCACCGGTGGTGATGTCGAGGACGTGCACGGTGTTGGACGTCGACGCGGACACCGCGACGCGGGTGCCGTCGGGGGAGACGGCCATGTGGTCGGCGCGGAAACCGGACACCGGGAAACGCCAGTCGAGCTTCCCGGTGGCGAGGTCGATGGAGACGACGTCGGCGAAGCTCGGCCGGGAGACGACCATGGCCCGGCCGTCCGGCGTCGCGTACATGTCGTCGACGAACTGGTCGTGCCCCTCACCAGGACCCTGCCGGACGCCGAGGAAGAAGGCGAGCTTGACGGGGTTGAGGTAGATCTCCCTCAGCCGCTCCTCCTTGTCCGGGACGACATTCACCCGGCCGATCCTCGCGAAGTCGCCCTCGGCCTCGATGACATCGGCAGTGCCGTCCCAGTTGTTGCCGACGAACATCACCTCGCGCAGCGCGGCGCTGCCCGCCGTGCTCTGTGCGCTCTCCGCGTGGGCCGGGAGGGCGGCGCCGGCCGCGAGGGCCAGGGCGGCGGCGATCGCGCCGGCGGCCCGCCTGGTGCTGGACAGAGACATCGTCGTTCCTTCCGGGCAGGCGGCCGGTCCGACACCGGGCGCAGTCTGAATACGTGCGCGTTCAGATTGGGCTACTGGAAAGTAACGACCCCGGGCACACTCCACAAGACTGTGGACACGACAAAATGGGCCGGGTCGACGAGGGAGGGCCATTGGCGGGCAGGATCAAGGCCGCGAAGGGCCGTTACGGGGGCAGGTCGGCCGAGGAGCGGCAGGCCGAGCGGCGGCAGCGGTTCCTCGAAGCGGGCCTGCGGCTGTTCGGCGACAGCCCCGGGTACCGGGCGACGACGGTCGCGGCACTGAGCGAGGCGGCGGGGCTGTCGACCCGGCAGTTCTACGAGGAGTTCCGCACGCTGGAGGACGTGCTGGCGGCGCTCCATCTCCAGGTCAACGACTGGGCCGAGGAGGCGGCGCTGGCCGCGCTCGCCGAGGCGGAGGACCTGCCGCTCGCGCAGCGGGCGACGGCCGTCTTCCGTGCGTACGCGGCGAACGTGACCGGTGATCCGCGGCGCATCCGCATCACCTTCACCGAGATCGTCGGGGTGAGCCCGGCGATGGAGCGGCAGCGGCTGACCCGGCGCGCCCGCTGGGTGGACTTCATCTGCGCCGAGGCAGCGCGGGCGGTGCAGCGGGGCGAGGCCGAGCCGCGTGACTACCGGATCGCGGCGGCGGCGTTCATCGGCAGCGTCAACGGCCTGCTGCACGACTGGACCGCCGGCTGGGTGGACGCGACCCTCGACGAACTGGTCGACGAGCTGGTGCGGATGCTGCTCGGCATCCTGCGTCCCGTGCCGCCGCTCTGACGCGCCGTTCACTCATCTGGACAGCGGGCCGGGGAAGTGACCCCATTGACCGTCATGGTTCGCGTATCTAATCTCGGTTCTCATACGTGTACGCCATCTCTGTGGGGAGACAGCATGGGCCAGGATCTGACCGTCGCCGAGGTGCGGCTCACGCCGATCCTGGTGGCCGACCCGCCGCTGCTCAACACCCAGGGCGTGCACCAGCCCTACACCCCGCGGCTGATCGTCGAGATCGTCACCGCGGACGGCGTGACCGGGGTCGGGGAGACCTACGGGGACACCAAGTACCTCGATCTGGCCCGGCCGTTGGCCGCGGCCCTGGCCGGCCACCGGGTCTGCGACGTCAACGCGCTGCCCGCCCTCGCCGCACGCGTCTGCGGGGACTCGCCCGAGGCGACCGGCGCGGACGCCGTCGACGCCGGCGGACTGCGCGGCGCCCAGACCGCGGGCAAGCTCCGGCTCTCCGTCGTCTCCGCCTTCGAGGTCGCCTGCCTCGACGCCCTCGGCAAGACGCTCGCACTGCCCGTGCACGCCCTGCTCGGCGGCAAGGTCCGCGACGAAGTCGACTACAGCGCCTACCTCTTCTACCGCTGGGCCGGACACCCGGGCGGTGCCGGCGAGCCCGACGACTGGGGCGCCGCCCTCGATCCGGCCGGCATCGTCGCCCAGGCGCGCCGCTTCGTGCGCGACCACGGCTTCACGTCCTTCAAGCTCAAGGGCGGCGTCTTCCCGCCCGAGCAGGAGGTCGCCGCGATCCGGGCCCTCGCCGACGCCTTCCCCGGCCGGCCGCTGCGGCTCGACCCCAACGGCGCCTGGTCCGTGGCGACGTCCCTGAAGGTCGCCCGAGAGCTCGACGGCGTCCTGGAGTACCTGGAGGACCCCACCGGCTCGACGGCGCGCATGGCCGAGGTCGCCGCGGGCACGGACCTGCCGCTCGCCACCAACATGTGCGTCACCCGCTTCGCCGAGATCCCCGAGGCCGTCCTCCGGGGCGCGGTGCAGGTCGTCCTCTCCGACCACCACTACTGGGGCGGACTGCTCGCCACCCGTGAACTGGCCGCCGTCTGCCGCACCTTCGGCATCGGCCTGTCCATGCACTCCAACACCCACCTGGGCATCAGCCTCGCCGCGATGACCCACGTCGCGGCCGTCGTCCCCAACCTGGACCACGCCTGCGACAGCCACTACCCCTGGCAGACGGAGGACGTGATCACCGAGCGCCTCGCCTTCCGGGACGGCCGCCTCGCGGTGAGCGACCTGCCCGGCCTCGGTGTGGAGCTGGACCGCGACCGTCTCGCCCGCCTGCACCGGCGGTGGCTGGACGACGACGGCTCGATGCGCGACCGCGACGACGCCGCCGCCATGCGGACCGCCGAGCCGGACTGGTCAAGGCAGACTTGCCTGATACCCGCACCACGTACTCGGAGCGCGCACGGTGACCATTCGCGACGGAGAGCACCTGTCCACGGCGGCCGGCCTGGACCCCCTGGCGGCCCTGCGCACGCCCGCGGATCCCCTGTGCGACGTCTACCTCACCGGCAGCGTCTTCCTCGACATCATCTTCACCGGCCTCGACTCCGCGCCCGTGCGCGGCACCGAGTCCTGGGCCACCGGCATGGGCTCCAGCCCCGGCGGCGTCGCCAACATGGCCACCGCGCTCGCCCGCCTCGGGCTGCGCACCTCCCTGGCCGCGGCCTTCGGCGACGACCACTACGGCGAGTACTGCTGGGACGCGCTCGAACGGGGCGAGGGCATCGACCTCACGCTCTCCCGCACCGTCCCTGGCTGGCACTCGCCCGTCACCGTCTCCATGGCGTACGAGGGCGAGCGCACCATGGTGTCCCACGGGCACGAGGCGCCGCCGCCCGAGCCCGTCCCGGAGTGCCCGCCGCCCGCGCGCGCCGCGATCGCCTCCCTGGCCCCGGGCGGCGCCGAGTGGATCGCCCAGGCCGCCCGCAAGGGCACCCGGATCTTCGCGGACGTCGGCTGGGACGAGAGCGGCCGCTGGGACCCGGCCGACCTCGACGACCTGGAGCACTGCGAGGCGTTCCTGCCCAACGCCGAGGAGGCGATGCGCTACACCCGCACCGAGTGCCCCCTCGCCGCCGCGCACGCCCTGACCGAACGCGTCCGGCTCGCGGTCGTCACGCTCGGTGCCGAGGGCGCGTACGCCGTGGACGGCGCAACCGGCGAGTGTGCGCAGGTCCCGGCCATCGAGGTGGAGGCGCTGGACCCGACCGGCGCGGGCGACGTGTTCGTGGCGGGCTTCGTCACGGGCACCCTCGCCGGCTGGCCGCTCGCCGACCGCCTCGCCTTCGCCGGGCTGACCGCGGCGCTGTCGGTGCAGGAGTTCGGCGGGTCGCTCTCCGCGCCGGGCTGGTCCGAGATCGCGGCCTGGTGGCAGTCGGTGCAGGGCCTCCCGGACCAGGACCCGGCGGCCCTGCGCCGCTACGCCTTCCTGGAGGGCCTGCTCCCCGCCGCGACCCGGCCGTGGCCGCTGCGCCGGGCGGTCCCGACGATCGGCTTCGGACGCAACGGCTGAGCCCGCCGAGGGCCTGCGCTTCCCGGGGAAAAGCCTTCGGTCCTGTCAGTGACAGGTCGTACCCTGGATGGTCCAGAGGTTGTCGAGCAGCGAGAACCCTGCAACGGGAGGTATGTGCAGGCCACAGAGCCGGCCCATGACTCAGACACCCACAGCCCAGACCGCGCCGGGGCAGGCGCGAGCCCACTTCACCGTCCCCGCGAAGCATCCGATGGTGACAGTCCTCGGCTCTGGTGACGCGCTGCTGCGCGTGATCGAGAATGCCTTCCCCGCGGCAGACATCCATGTCCGGGGCAACGAGATCAGCGCGGTCGGGGACGCCACGGAAGTCGCGCTGATCCAGCGCCTGTTCGACGAGATGATGCTGGTGCTCCGCACCGGGCAACCGATGACGGAGGACGCAGTGGAACGCTCCATCGCCATGCTCAAGGAGGAGACCGGGGGCAAGGCCATCGAGACCCCGTCGGAAGTTCTCACCCAGAACATCCTGTCCAGCCGTGGCCGCACCATCCGCCCCAAGACGCTCAACCAGAAGCGGTACGTCGACGCGATCGACAAGCACACGGTCGTGTTCGGCATCGGCCCCGCGGGCACCGGCAAGACGTACCTCGCCATGGCCAAGGCCGTGCAGGCGCTGCAGTCCAAGCAGGTCAACCGCATCATCCTGACCCGGCCCGCGGTCGAGGCGGGTGAGCGCCTCGGATTCCTGCCCGGCACGCTGTACGAGAAGATCGACCCGTATCTGCGCCCGCTCTACGACGCGCTGCACGACATGCTCGACCCCGACTCGATCCCGCGCCTGATGGCCGCGGGCACGATCGAGGTCGCGCCGCTGGCGTACATGCGCGGCCGCACGCTCAACGACGCGTTCATCATCCTCGACGAGGCGCAGAACACGAACCCCGAGCAGATGAAGATGTTCCTCACGCGGCTCGGGTTCGACTCCAAGATCGTGATCACCGGTGACGTGACACAGGTCGACCTGCCGGGCGGCACCAAGAGCGGTCTGCGTCAGGTCCGGGACATCCTGGACGGCGTCGACGACGTGCACTTCTCACTGCTCACCTCGCAGGATGTCGTACGGCACAAGCTCGTCGGCCGTATCGTCGACGCGTACGAGCAGTACGACAGCCGCAACGGGAAGTAGAACAGCCGCACCATGTCGATCGACGTCAACAACGAGTCCGGAACCGAGGTCGACGAGCAGGCGATCCTCGACGTCGCCCGCTACGCGCTGGCGCGGATGCGTATCCACCCGCTCTCCGAGCTCTCGGTGATCGTCGTGGACGCCGAAGCCATGGAGCAGCTGCACATCCAGTGGATGGACCTGCCGGGTCCGACCGATGTCATGTCCTTCCCGATGGACGAGCTGCGTCCGCCGGCCAAGGACGAGGAGGAGCCCCCGCAGGGGCTCCTCGGCGACATCGTGCTGTGCCCCGAGGTCGCCAGGAAGCAGGGCGAGGACGCGCCGACGCAGCACTCCATGGACGAGGAGCTCCAGCTCCTCACCGTCCACGGAGTGCTGCACCTGCTCGGTTACGACCACGAGGAGCCGGACGAGAAGGCGGAGATGTTCGGGCTGCAGGCCGCGATCGTCGACGGCTGGCGGGCGGAGAAGGGCCTGACCGGCCCGTCCCCGGCGCCGACCGTCTCATGACCGGCCAACTGCTCGCGGGCGCCGTCGCGCTGGTGGTCGTCGCCTGGCTCGCCGCCTGCGCGGAGGCCGGTCTCGCCCGGGTCTCCGCCTTCCGCGCCGCCGAGGCCCTACGGGCGGGGCGGCGCGGCGCCGTCAAGCTGGAACAGGTCACCGCCGACCCCACCCGCTACCTCAACCTCGCGCTGCTCGTGCGGGTCGCGTGCGAGATGGCGGCGGGCGTGCTCGTCACCTATGTGTGCCTGGAGGAGTTCGAGGAGACCTGGTCGGCGCTGCTCGTCGCCATCGCCGTGATGGTGCTCGTCAGCTATGTCGCCGTCGGCGTCTCCCCGCGCACCATCGGCCGCCAGCACCCGCTCAACACCGCGACCGCCGCCGCGTACGTCCTGCTGCCGCTGGCTCGCGTCATGGGCCCCGTCCCGCAGCTGCTGATCCTCATCGGCAACGCGCTGACCCCCGGAAAGGGCTTCCGCAAGGGCCCGTTCGCCTCCGAGGCCGAGCTGCGGGCCCTGGTCGACCTCGCCGAGCGGGAGTCGCTGATCGAGGACGACGAGCGCCGCATGGTGCACTCCGTCTTCGAGCTCGGCGACACCCTGGTCCGTGAGGTGATGGTGCCGCGCACCGACCTCGTGTCCATCGAGCGGTTCAAGACCGTGCGGCAGGCGCTGACCCTGGCACTGCGCTCCGGTTTCTCCCGCATCCCTGTCACCGGGGAGAACGAGGACGACATCGTCGGTGTCGTCTACCTCAAGGACCTGGTCCGCAAGACGCACATCAACCGCGACGCGGAGGCCGACCCGGTCTCCACGGCGATGCGGCCCGCGGTGTTCGTCCCCGACACGAAGAACGCGGGCGACCTGCTGCGCGAGATGCAGCAGAAGCGCAACCACGTCGCCGTCGTCATCGACGAGTACGGCGGCACGGCCGGCATCGTCACGATCGAGGACATCCTGGAGGAGATCGTCGGCGAGATCACCGACGAGTACGACCGCGAGCTGCCGCCGGTCGAGGAGCTCGGCGGCGGCCGCTTCCGGGTCACCGCGCGCCTCGACATCGGCGACCTCGGCGAGCTGTACGGCCTCGGGGCCGACGAGCTCGACGACGAGGACGTGGAGACGGTCGGCGGTCTGCTGGCCAAGGCACTGGGCCGCGTGCCGATCGCGGGCGCGCGGGCGGTGGTGGACCTGCCGGACGGGCGCGCCCTGCGGCTGACGGCCGAGTCCCCGGCGGGCCGCCGGAACAAGATCGTCACTGTGCTGTCGGAGCCGGTGGAGCAGCCGGCACAAGAGGGGGCGGCGGGATGAAGCCGAAGGAACTGCGGGCGTTCTGCCTCGGTTTCAACGCGGCGGTCGAGGAGTTTCCGTTCGGCCCCGAGACCTCGGTGTTCAAGGTGCTGGGCAAGATGTTCGCCCTCAGCGCGCTGGACGGCGAGCCGCTGACGGTGAACCTCAAGTGCGAGCCGGAGCTGGCGGTCCAGCTGCGCGCGGAGCACGCGGCGATCGTGCCGGGCTGGCACATGAACAAGCGCCACTGGAACACGGTGACGGTGGGGGAGCTCCCGGACCGGATGGTCCGGGAGCTGATCGAGGACTCGTACGACCTGGTGGTGGCGGGCCTGCCGAAGGCGGAGCGCCTCCGTCTGGACCGGGCGTAGGAGCCGCTGCGCGGACTGTTTCCCCTCCCCGCCCTTTCCCGTAACCGGGGGCGCTGCCCCGGACGGGGAACAGCCCCCGCAGGCAGTCACGCGCGGCGCGCCGCTGCCCTCAGGCCCGCGGCCACCAGCAGGCCCGCCGCCAGCACGACGCCCGCGTCGATCGCCAGCACCAGCCGCACGCCGTCCAGCAGCGACGGGCCCGCCGTCGTCGCGAGGACGCCGAGCAGTGGGATGCCCACTGTCACGCCCACCTGCTGGGTCGTCGTCACCAGGCCCGTCGCCAGGCCCTGTTCCCCGTCCGGGACCCCCGACGTCACCGTCACGCCGTACGAGATGATCGCGCCCAGGTGGCACATGCTCGCCAGCGAGACGCCGACCCCGGCGAGCAGCGCGCCCGACTCGGGGCCCACACCCAGCAGGGTCGCGACGAACACGCCCTGGCCCAGCAGCGAGAACACCAGCGTCCGGTGCGCTCCGATGCGGCCGATCACCTTCGGCACCAGCGTGCCCGCGAACACCGACACCACGCCCTGCACACCGAAGACCAGGCCCGTGCCGAACGCGGAGAGCCCCAGCGTCTCCTGGAGGTAGAGAGTGAGCACGAACACCACCGTGCTCATCATCGAGAAGGTGACGAGCCCGCCCAGGTTGCCGAACGCGACCGTGCGGCGGCGCAGCATCGGCAGGGACATCAGCGGCGCGTCGCTGCGGGACTCGACGACGCCGAACACGATCAGCAGCGCGACGCCGGCGACCAGCGTCACCAGGACGTCCGTGCCCCCGAAACCGCGGTCCGCCGCCGTGGACAGGGCGTAGATCACGGCGAGCAGGCCGCCGGTGACCGTCATCGCGCCGGGCACGTCGAGCCGGGGCCGCACCGGCGCCTGCGACTCCGGCAGCAGGCGCGGCGCGAGCGGCAGCACGATCAGCGTGAACAGCGCGAGCAGCCCCATCGTGGAGCGCCAGCCCAGCGTGTCGGTCATGACGCCGCCGAGCACCATGCCGATGGTGAAGCCCAGGGACAGCAGCGTGCCGCTGATCCCGAGCGCCCGGTCGCGCAGGGGGCCCTCCGGGAACGTGGTGGTGAGCAGCGACATGCCCGTCGGCACGATGACGGCCGCGCCGAGGCCCTGCAACGCCCGCCCGGCGAGGAACGACACCGGGTCCCAGGCGAAGGTCGCGAGCAGCGACGCGGCGCCGAAGACGGTGAGGCCCGCGAGGAAGAGCCTGCGCCGCCCGTACAGGTCGGCGATCCGGCCGAACAGCAGCAGGAAGCCGCCGGACGGCAGCGCGAAGGCGGTGACCGCCCACTGCAGGGCGGACCGGCTCAGCCCGAGGTCCCGGCCGAGGTCGGGCAGCGCCACGTTCAGCACGGAGAAGTCCAGGGCGACCATGAACTGCGCGGCGCACAGTACGAAGAGGATCAACCGGGAACGGCGGTCGAGTCCGGGCGGCGGTGCGGTGCCGCGGGCCGCGGGGAGGGAGGTGTCGGTAGCCATGGCCCCACCCTCGGGCGGCCGGAACACCCGTGGGGAGCGGGAACTTATGCTGTTGGTCGCACCACCAGGCTTGCGGACAGGGGGAGTACGTGGCCACGTCGGCCGAACAGGATGCGATGAAGGCGCACCGCCTGGCCGAGCTGCGCGAGTTCCTGATGAGCAGGCGCGCGCGGATCAGCCCGGCCGAGGCCGGTCTGCCGGACGGCGGCGCCCGCCGCCGCACCCCGGGGCTGCGCCGGGAGGAGGTCGCGGTCCTCGCGGGCGTCGGCGCCTCCTGGTACCAGTGGCTGGAGCAGGGGCGGGACATCACCGTGTCCCCGCAGGTGCTCGACTCGGTGGGGCGGGTGCTCCGGCTCAGCAGCACCGAGCGCCGCCACCTGTACGTCCTGGCCGGTCTCAACCCGCCCCCGCCCGAGGTGGATCCGGGCGACAAGGACATGTGCGCCGGACTGCGCCGGCTCATCGATGCGTGGATGCCGTACCCCGCGCACATCATGGACGTGTACTGGAACACCGTGCTGTACAACGACGCGGCGGCGACGGTGCTCGGCATGCGTCCCGGCGTCGTCCAGAACTGCCTGCTCGCGTTCTTCACCGACCCGGTCTACCGGGCTCGCAGCTGCGGCTGGGAGGAGGTGGCGCCGCAGCTGGTCGCCCAGTTCCGCGCCGCCTGCTCGGAGCGCCCCGACGACGAGGGCTTCCAGGAGGTGCTGGCGCAGGCGAAGGCGGTCAGCCCCGAGTTCACCGAGTTGTGGGAGCGGCGCGACATCGCCCCCGGCGGCCAGATCCGCAAGGCGATGGAGCACCCGCTGGTCGGCCGGCTGGTGGTGGAGTCGACGCAACTCCGTGTCCCTGCCCGCCCCGACCTCGTGATCGTGATGCACACGCCCGTACCCGACGCGCAGGCCGACACGGCCGCGAAACTGGAGTGGCTGGCGAGCCCGGAAGGCCGCCGTGGAGCCATCCATCCAGTGGCGGGATGACCTCCGCTTCTGTGTATTGTCGGTGCGTCACGGGGAGGGGGGAAGCTCCCCACGAGCTGTTTTCACCAGGGGAGATGACGCAATGCGTACCCGAATGCGCCGCGGCGCAGCCGCCGTTCTGACCGCTTCCGCTCTGTGCCTCACCGCCGTCGCCTGCGGCAGCGAGGACGACAAGAAGCCGAGTTCCTCCGCGGAGAAGGACGGCGCCAAGGACGCTGCGAGCGAGAAGCCCGCGGAGGACGAGAAGGCGTCCACCGAGCCGCTGACGGCCGCGCAGATGAAGGCCGCCACTCTCGAGCTCGGCGACCTGCCGTCCGGCTGGACCGTCAACAAGGTTCCGGCTGGGGACGACCCGGCCCCCAAGGCCGACAAGCCCGAGTGCCAGCCGATCGCCGACATATTCGGCGACGAGATCAAGGGCGCGACCAAGGGCGGCGACGTCGACTTCCTGCAGAAGAGCGAAAAGACCGAGCTGAGCCAGCACGTCTTCACGTTCCCCGGCACCGGCGCCGCCGACTACGTCAAGGCGATCGACACCGCCCTGGCCACCTGCACCACCGTCCCGTTCGACATGGCGGGCACGAAGGTCCCCGTCAAGATCGCGCGGGTCGACGCCCCGAAGGCCGGGGAGGCCTCCCACGCCTTCACGATGACCATGGAGTTCGCGGCGGGCATCGAGGTCAAGGCCAACATGCTCATCGCGCACCAGGGCACGGGTGCCACCCGCGTTGCGTACAAGAACGACGGCGGTGCCGAGGCGCAGAAGAACTTCGCCGACCTCGTCACCCGCGTCGGCGACAAGCTCGTCAAGGGCGCCACCAGCTGACCCGCGCACGCCCCGTGACCGGCCGCCCGGAGCTCCTCCGGGCGGCCGATCTATGCTCAGGGGCATGACGCAGAGCACCGACCTCGGCCCCGAGGACCGCAAGATCATCACGCTGGCCCGCAGTGCCCGGGCCCGCAACGGTGTGCCCGAGGGTGCCGCCGTGCGCGACGAGACCGGGCGGACGTACGTCGCCGGGACCGTGGCGCTGGACTCGCTGAACCTCAGCGCCCTGCAGACCGCCGTCGCCATGGCCGTGGCGTCGGGCGCGAAGTCTCTGGAGGCGGCGGCCGTCGTCTCCGAGGCGGACGCCGCGTCCGACGCGGACCGCGCCGCCGTACGGGACCTGGGCGGTGCCGCGACGCCCGTGCTGCTGGCGGGCCCCGACGGCGAGCTGAAGTCCTCGGTGACGGCGGGCTGAACGGCCCGGCCCCGGCCCGCTCCTACGGCGTCACCCCGTCCGGGGTGGCGCCGTCGTGCGTCCCGGACCGGCGAGCGCGTACCCGGGAGCGCGCGGCATCAGGGACAATGGGCGCCATGAGCGCTCGTACCCCCTCCTCCGAAGCCCCCCATCGGGCCGGCTTCGCCTGCTTCGTCGGCCGCCCGAACGCGGGCAAGTCCACTCTCACGAACGCTCTGGTCGGCCAGAAGGTGGCCATCACCTCCAACCGGCCGCAGACGACCCGGCACACGGTGCGCGGCATCGTGCACCGCCCCGAGGCGCAGCTGATCCTGGTGGACACCCCCGGACTGCACAAGCCGCGCACCCTGCTCGGCGAGCGGCTCAACGACGTGGTGCGCACCACCTGGGCCGAGGTCGACGTCATCGGCTTCTGTCTGCCCGCCGACGAGAAGCTCGGCCCCGGCGACCGGTTCATCGCCAAGGAGCTCGCCGGGATCAAGAAGACCCCCAAGGTCGCGGTCGTCACCAAGACCGACCTCGTCGACTCCAAGACGCTCGCCGAGCAGCTGCTCGCGATCGACAGGCTCGGCAAGGAGCTCGGCATCGAGTGGGCCGAGATCGTGCCGGTCTCCGCGGTGGGAGACAAGCAGGTGCAGCTGGTCGCCGATCTGCTGATCCCGCTGCTGCCCGAGAGCCCGGCGCTCTACCCGGAGGGCGACCTCACCGACGAGCCGGAGCAGGTGATGGTGGCGGAGCTGATCCGCGAGGCCGCGCTGGAGGGCGTACGGGACGAGCTGCCGCACTCGATCGCCGTCGTCGTCGAGGAGATGCTGCCGCGCGAGGACCGCCCGGCGGACCGCCCGCTGCTGGACATCCACGCGAACGTCTACATCGAGCGGCCCAGCCAGAAGGGCATCATCATCGGCCCGAAGGGCAAGCGCCTGAAGGAAGTGGGCATCAAGTCCCGTAAGCACATCGAGGCACTACTGGGTACGCCGGTCTTTCTCGACCTCCATGTGAAGGTCGCCAAGGACTGGCAGCGCGACCCGAAGCAGCTCCGCAAGCTCGGATTCTGACCCCGGGTCCCGTGCAAGGCGACCCGGCTCCCCCGTGAGGCGCCCCGCGTCCTCCGTCGGGCGCGCCGGCTCCGTGTCCGGGCGCGGCACCGGGTCCACCAGCGTCGCCACTCCCGCCGCCAGCGTCCTCGCCCAGGCCCGGTAGCCCTGGGCCGACGGGTGGAAGCGGTCGGTGGCGAACCAGTTGCCGGGGCTGCGCGGCGGACCGCCCGAGTGGATGTGGAAGACCGCGGGCAGCCGCCGTGCCAGCACCTTCAGCTGCCGGTCGAGCAGGCCGACGTACCAGGCGAGGGGCACCCGCAGCCGGCGTGGCAGCGCGTCGAGCCGGTCCGTCTCCGGCAGCCCCGCGAGCACGACCGGCACGTCGTGGCCGAGCCTGAGCCTGACGTCCCCGATCAGCCGGTCCATGTCCCGGCGGAAGGCGCGCGGCCGGCGGCCGTGCAGGGCGTCGTTCGTCCCCGCGATCAGCACCAGGTCCGGCTGCCAGCGCTCGGCCGGCTCCGTGATCCTGTTCGGCATCCGGGTCCGTATGCGGCGCACGGTCGCTCCCGCCCGGGCCGCGACCCGCCAGGAGACGGGCCGGCCCGTCAGCGCGGTCACCGCCACGGCGAGCTGTCCCACCAGCGCCTCGCGCTGGACGGCCGCGCCCACGCCGGCCGCCGTGGAGTCGCCCAGCACCAACAGGCGCAGCAATGGGCCCTCGCCCGCCGTGACGCCACTGTCGCCGTCGGCCTCCGGCAGCCTGCGGACATGGGTCCTGAGCGCGCGTTGTGTCAGCAGCATGATCCCCGTACCCCCTTGGTATAACGCTGTTATCCCCCATAACAGCGTTACCCTGCTGCCGTGTCAACCGCAGATTCCGCCCCCGGTCCCGCCTCCCCGGCCCACTCCGTCCGCCGCCGGCTCCTCGACGAGGCCGCCCGTGTGCTGGCCGAGCAGGGACCCGCCGCGCTCAGCGCCCGCCGCCTGGTCAAGGCGGTCGGCGCGTCGACCATGGCCGTCTACACCCACTTCGGCTCCATGCCGAACCTGGTCCGCGAGGTGATGCGGGAGGGGTTCGAGCGCTTCCGCACCCGGGCGCTGGCCGTGCCGCAGGGGGAGGACCCGGTCGCCGCGATCGCCGCGCTGTGCCGCTGCTACCAGGACTTCGCGCGCGACGAGCCGCACGTCTACGCGGTCCTGTTCGGCGGCTCGACCCTGGCTGGTTTCGAGCTGGACGACGACGACCGCAGCATGGGCGTGTCCGTCCTGCGCTTTCCGCGCGACGCGATCCGCCGCAGCGCGGCCCAGGGCCGCTTCCGGGCGGACGCCGACGCCGACCTGCTGGTGCGCCAGCTCTTCGCGCAGATGCACGGGATCGCCCAACTCGCCCGAGCGGGCTACATCATGGGCGGCTACACGCCCGACGACGTCCTCACCGGAGCGCTCGTCGACTTCGCCGTCGCCGCGGGCGACGAGCCGGAGCGCGCCGCCCGCTCGGTGGCCGCGGGCCTGAGGGCGACCGGCGTCACGAACCTTCCTTGAGCACCAGCGAGATCAGGTCCCGCTGTGCCTCGGACAGCCGCGGATCCGCGCAGTACACCGTCCGCCCGTCGACCGTGATCTGGTAGGTGAACCCGTCGGGCACCCCGACCGGGGGCGTCTCCCGGCCCTCGGCCATCGCGCGCTCGGCCAGGCTCTGCACCTCGCCCGCGTCAGCGCGCCCGTCGGTCTCCACCTCTGCGAGCCGCTCGATCCCCGCGAACCCGCCCGTACGCCTTACCTGGATACGCATGGCAACCGTTCTAGTACGGATCGCGCCGGGGCGACAGCGGAGGGTCCGCGGCCGCCCGGGCGCACGACGCCGCCGGGCTCAGCTGTCGGTCTCGACACCGACCTGCGACCAGGCCTTCAGCACCGCATCCAGCTCCGCGCCCTCGCCGAACCGGTCGCGGGCGGCCGCCGCCGTCAACCGGGCGAAACTGGCGAAGTCCGCGTCCGCCCTCAGGTCGCCGCCGGTCAGCACGTCGAACCAGATCTGCCCCGCCCGCTCCCACGCCCGGCCGCCCAGGCGGGTGGCGAGCAGGTAGAAGGCGTGGTTGGGGATGCCCGAGTTGATGTGGACACCGCCGTTGTCCCGGCCGGTGCGGACGAAGTCCGCCATCCTCGCCGGCTGGGGGTCCTTGCCGAGCACGTCGTCGTCGTACGCGGTTCCCGGCGCCTTCAGCGAGCGCAGCGCCGTCCCGGTGACGCGTGGAGCCAGCAGGCCGGCGCCGATCAGCCAGTCCGCCTCGTCGGCCGTCTGCCCGAGGGTGTGCTGCTTGACGAGCGAGCCGATCACGTCCGACACGGACTCGTTGAGGGCGCCCGGCTGGCCGAAGTAGCTGAGGTTCGCCGTGTACTGGGTGAGGCCGTGGGCCAGCTCGTGCGCGATGACGTCGACGGCGACGGTGAAGTCGAGGAAGATCTCGCCGTCACCGTCGCCGAACACCATCTGCTCGCCGTTCCAGAAGGCGTTGCCGTACTTCTCGTCGTAGTGGACGGTCGCGTCCAGCGGCAGGCCCTCGCCGTCGACGGAGTCGCGCCCGTAGGCGGTGTGCAGCAGCTCGAAGGTGGCGCCCAGACCGGCGTAGGCGCGGTTGACGGCGGAGTCCGTCACCGGCTCGTCGCCCTCGCCGCGGACCCTGGTGCCCGGCAGCGCGGTGCCGTTCTCCGCGTCGTACAGCGTGCGGCGGGGGCCGTCGGCGGTTCCCGGAGCGGGCCGGGCGGCCGGGCCGAGGACGGTGGTCAGGCGCCGGCCGGTGCGCTGGGCGGCGTCCGCCTGGAGCGTGCGGCGGGCGGGGTCGGACAGCGCGGGATCGCCCGAGCGGACGAGCTTGTCGAGGATGTGCGGCGGCACGATGCCGCAGAAGACCGGGGTGCGAATGTCCATGTCCGGCAATGTGGCACTGCGTGAAAGGGCTGTCACGGGATGCGACACCGATTAGCGAAATGGAGTGATAGGACACATTTGCCCGTTACTCATCAGTCGTCCCGCATACTGAAACGGAATGCACGCTCCCGTCGAGGCTCGGCTAGTCTTCTACGCATCATGCGTTTCGGGCTGCTTCTTCTTAGCTGCCGCGGCGAGGGCCTGTAGTCGTAGGCCGACCCCCTCCCCGCGGAGTCTGGTGCTGCTTCGACACAGTCGGCCGTCCCTTCGTTGGACCCGAGGAGCCCTACGCAATGTCCCAGTCGCAGTGGATCGGCCGCCCCACCCCGATCACCAACACGACGCACACGCAGAAGCCGTCCGGGATGCCGATCCACAAGTACGGCCGCTACGAGGCCGTCGACATCCCCGACCGCACCTGGCCCGAGCAGCGGATCACCAAGGCCCCGCGCTGGCTGTCCACCGATCTGCGCGACGGCAACCAGGCGCTGATCGACCCCATGAGCCCCGCCCGCAAGCGCGAGATGTTCGACCTGCTGGTACGCATGGGCTACAAGGAGATCGAGGTCGGCTTCCCCTCCTCGGGCGAGACGGACTTCGCCTTCGTGCGCTCCATCATCGAAGAGGGCGCTATCCCCGACGACGTCACCATCTCGGTGCTGACCCAGGCCCGTGAGGACCTGATCGAGCGGACCGTGGAGTCCCTGGTCGGCGCCCACCGCGCCAC